>CALCHN010000044.1 GCA_937901255.1 uncultured Flavobacteriales bacterium
TTGCCATTCTTTTAAAACCCTTATCCTAACAGATAAGGGTTTTTTTGTTTTATATAATTTAGGATTTTTTAAATTAATTCTAACTAGCTAACTATAAGTTAACATTGCTTTATAAGCATATTGTAGAAGTTTTAATTTGAGAAGTATTATGGAAAATACTGTGAATAAGGTAATATTACTAATTACAAACGTTTGAGTAATTCATTTGTTTCTATTTACTTATATTGGTATGACTTTGTATATCAATCTATAGAAAAAGTGGGTGGAAACTAAGTTTAGTTAGTAAAAGTGAATAATTCAGGTATAAAATTATTTTAAGTTAACATTTAATTCATCAAATCTTCAATTTCTTCGGCTTCTAAAGGAATGTTTTTCATTAAATCGAAAGGTTGTCCGTCATTGGTTACTACTACATCATTTTCTAAACGAATGCCTAAAGCTTCTTGTCTAATGTAAATTCCTGGTTCAACCGTCAGTACCATTCCTGCTTCTAAAGGTCTGTTTCTGTTTTCTACATCGTGTACATCTAATCCTAAATGATGCGAAGTACCGTGCATAAAATATTGTTTATAAGCTGGATTATTAGGGTCTTGTTTGGCAACATCATGTTTATCGAGCAATCCTAAATAAATTAGTTCACTTTCCATTATTTTACCTACTTCCTTGTGGTAGTCATCAATTTTAGTTCCCGGTACTAGCATAGCTGTAGCGGCTTTCATTACTTTAAGTACGGAATTGTAAACATCTTTTTGTCTGTTGCTAAATTTTCCGCTTACGGGAATACATCTGGTCATATCTGAAGCAAAATTGCCATATTCAGCACCAACATCCATTAAAATAACTTCGCCTTCTTTACAGATTTCTTTGTTTTCAATGTAATGCAATACACAAGCATTGTATCCTGAAGCTATAATAGGTTCGTAAGCAAAACCTCTAGAACGATTTCTTAAAAATTCGTGCATGTATTCTGCTTGAATTTCATATTCTGTTACGCCAGGTTTAACAAAATCTAACACTCTTCTAAAGCCTTTTTCTGTAATGTTACAAGCATGTTGAATCATTTCAATTTCGGCAGCAGATTTTATTGCTCTAACGGTTCGCATAATAGGTGCTAATCTTTCGTATTGATGAAGTGGGTATTTGGTTTGACAAAGTTTTCTGAACCTATCATCTCTTGTCTCAACAGTGTTTACAGCTCTTAAATGTTCATTTTGATTAAGATAAATGGTTGTAGTCTCTGTAGTTAACTGATGAAAAACTTGTTCAAATTGGCTGGTCCAAAAAACAGTTTTTATCCCAGAAAGAGCAGTAGCTTCTTCCTTAGTAAATTTAGCCCCTTCCCAAATAGCGATAAGTTCGCTAGTTTCTTTAACAAATAATATTTCTCTGTGTGCTGGATTATTAGCCTCAGGAAATAATATAACTATCGATTCCTCTTGATCAATTCCAGAAACGTAAAGTAAATCGTTATTCTGACGAAAAGGCATGGTTCCATCAGCATTGGTAGGCATAATATCGTTTGAGTTGAAAACAGCCATAGACGCTGGTTGCATCATTTCTGTTACTCTTTTTCTATTGTTTATAAATGTTTGCTGATTAAGAGGATTGTATTTCATATGTTTATTTTTTATTGTAATAGTAATTAATGTGCTAAAAGATCTATATTTTGATGATATATTTACAGCGTTTTTAACTCTATAGGAAGTTTTACGATGTCACTCAAATCTTCTCCCATAGATTCCATATCTTCATCATCTTCATCATAAAGCCATATTACTTTTACATTTTTTGAAGAAGAAGTATGATAATCGGATAGTTTTTTAAGCAAAATAAACATACATTCTGTAGAATGCGTGTTTAAGTAATCGAGGTAAATTTCTAAGGTAATAGCCTCAGGAGAATTAGCTATATATGCATCTATCCAATTTTCTAAAGGTTTGTAAAAGTTAATAGGATGTTCTGGAATAGAGCGACCCCAAATTTTTAACAAGTTGGTTGATGCATTAAAGTCAATCTTAGGTGTATTAATTGTTTCTTCAATTAGTAAATTATCCATTTCACAAATTTAAATTTAAATCTGAATTTAGAAAAATTCTAAGGTTTTAATTTATCTTTAAAATTCTTTTTAAACTTTTCTACCTTAGGTTTAATGATGGCAGAACAGTATGGTTGCTCGCCATTTAGCTCAAAATAATCTTGATGATAATCTTCGGCAGGATAAAAATTAGTAAAAGCTGTAATTTCTGTAACGATAGGGTTGTTAAAGGTATCGGAACTGTCAAGTTGTTGCTTGTAAGCTTCGGCAATTTGTTTTTGAGTATTGTTGTGATAAAAAATAGCAGAACGGTATTGTGTACCAACATCACCGCCTTGTTTGTTTAAGGTTGTAGGGTCGTGAGTTTGCCAAAAAACTTCTAATAACTCTTCGGTACTAATAATTTCAGGGTTATAGATAACCTGACAAACTTCTGCATGACCTGTTCTGCCCGTACAAACTTCTTTGTAGGAAGGGTTTTTTATAGTTCCACCAGCGTATCCAGAAATTACTTTTTCTACTCCTTTTAATTGGTCGAAAATAGCTTCAACACACCAAAAACAACCAGCACCAAGTGTTATGGTATCTGTTGTGGTTGTATCGTTAGTGTTTTCTATGGGGTTATTGTTATTTTTTGCTTCCATATTACAAGCGGTTATTGTAAAAATTAATAAAGAAATAAGAGAAGATGCTATGTTTGTTAATTTGTTCAAAATTAGTTACATCATTTTATTTGTTAGTGCTTTTATTTTCTCAAAAGTAGCAGCTGTAACATTAACTAAAGGCAAACGCACTGTATCGCCTGTTATTCCTAATACTTTTAGCGTAGCTTTAATTCCAGCAGGATTTCCATCGCAAAATAAATAGTTAATAATTTCAAAATGTTGGTAATGTAATTTTCTGGCTTTTTCTATATTGCCTTTTAACGCTTCATTTACCATGGTAGAAAAACCTTTAGGAAAAGCATTGGCAATTACAGAAATAACACCATCTCCACCAGAAGCAATAAAAGGTAGGGTAAGAGCATCATCTCCGGAAATCACTAAAAATCCTACTGGTTTCTGTTGGATAATTTCCATACATTGTTCTAAATTTCCTGAAGCTTCTTTTACGGCTATTATGTTTTTAAAATCGTTAGCTAGTCGCAAAGTAGTTGCTGCAGTAATGTTAGAGCTTGTTCTGCCTGGAACATTGTATAAAATAATGGGTAAAGGAGACTTTTCAGCTATCGCTTTGTAATGCTGGTAAATTCCTTCTTGAGTTGGTTTGTTGTAATACGGACTAACAGATAAAATAGCATCAACACCAGAAAAATCGGTAGTTGAAAAAGCATCTAGAATAGCTTGGGTGTTATTTCCACCTAAACCAAGTACTATAGGCAATCTGTTGTTGTTTACTTTAACCACAAAAGCTAATACTTGCTTTTTTTCATCGTTGGTTAAGGTTACTGATTCTCCTGTTGTACCTTGAACTACTAAGTAATCTACTCCGTTTGTAATAAGGTATTCTACTAATTTTTCTAAAGCATTGTAATCTATGCTTTTATCTTGATTGAATGGAGTAATTATGGCAACTCCTGTTCCTTTAAATTTTTCCATTTTGCTAATAATTTCTTTTTCACAAAGTTTTGTTTTTATTTCCACAATACTTAACAATTTGTTGGAAATTTTTATAATTAATTATAAAACAAAAAAAGAGCATTAACTAATAAAAATTAATGCTCTTTTTGTAGCAATAAGTTGCAATATGCTTACTTAATATCTTTTAAAATATTTTGATAAAAAGCTCCTAAAAGAGGTACGGCTTTTCTTTCGCCATTAACAGCTCCAATAAGTCCTAATATCCAAAATATAAAAATACCGATATAGCACAAGTTAATTAAAATGGCTATTATCCACCCAATAAATGGAATAAATACCAATATAAAACTTACAATCATCATAGAAAAGCTAGTAAGATAAATTCCTAAAGCTTGTCTAAGGTGAAAAACTCCTAATTCAGATTTATTTCTTTCTTCGCTATTCATTACAAAAGCGATGATTAGCCCAATTAGTGTAATGTAGCTTAAAATTGCTACTGTTTTTCCCGGATCTTGTGCGGGAACTGCATTGTTTGTAGTTTCTTCCATAATTAATTATTTGTTTTTTAGTTATACATCAAAACTATAATTTTTATTTTGAAATTAGCTAAGGTGTTGCCACTAAATTTCAACAACTTCATTTGTTTTTAAATACAAAATATAGCCTTTAAAGTTAAAGTTGGCGTAAGTGGGAATTTTACTGATAATAGCAATATAATTAGTTATTTGTTTTTTATGTTTATTGTTTTCTTCGCCTGTTTTGTAGTCGATTACATAAACTGTTTGATGTTTGATAACCACTCTGTCGGGCTGAAAAACTTCTCCGGAAGGTAATAAAATAGAAGTTTCATTTTTTACTTCATCTACATCATCAAACAAAAAATGTATAGCAGGATTGCTAAATAAATTTTGTAGTTGAACGAACAATTCTTTAGATTCTTCAATAGATATAACGCCTTTGCTAACATATCTGCTAATTGTTCTTTCAATATCAGCAACAGTTTTAATATCGGCTAAAATAGCATGAATGGAAGAGCCATGTTCGCCAATTTGTTCAGGATTTTCAACTTCCCAGACTTTCGGAGCCTGAAAGCTTATCTTTATTTTTTCTCTCCAATTATTGTGAACAATTTTACCAAACTTATCGCTATTGCTTTGTTCACCTTGTTTTTCGGAAGTATCTTTTTTGTTAAATAAACCGAAACGGAAAGTGGGAACAGTTGTTTTAATAGGAGTGAAATTAGCACAATAGTTATAAAGAAACTGGTTGGCGGCAATTTTTTCCTTTTTATCAGGGACATAGTCGGATAAAATATATAACCTGTCTTTTGGTCGGGTAAATGCTACATAAAGTACATTTACAAGGTCTAATATAGCTTTATTTTCTTCATTTTGATAAATGAAAGCATATTCGGTACTTAAAATATCTTTGTTCATTGGTAGAAGGGCGACAGGCAATTTTTCTACTGGTGTTTTTTCTATCCAAAACATGTTTTTATTACCTCTGGCAGTTTCGTTGGCAAAAGGATAAATTACAATTGGAAACTCTAACCCTTTAGATTTATGAATGGTCATAATATTTACCGCTTCAATTCCTTCGGGGATGATAATGGAAAATTTTTCACTTTTATCATTCCACCATTCAACAAAACTGTTGATGGAATTACCTTTTTTTACGGTAAATTCATACACTTTATCTAAGAAAAACTGAATGTAAATATTGGTTTCGTCAGACAAAGAGAAATGGTTGATTAAAAACTCGGTTAACTCATAAAGCGAGAATTGGTTGATGATGTTTTTATCTAACTCTAACTTGTTCATTTTTAAGAAAGTTGCTAACACATCTTCTTTTTTGGTTGATGAAGAAATAAAGAGTTCAAAAATTGCAGCATCGTTGGCTAGGGAGTCTGGCATAAGCGAAAGCAACGCCAATTGAATACTTTTTTCGTTAGGATAGATTAAGTATTTTAAAAAAGTAACTAAAAAGTTAACCTCTTTAGAATTGTTTAGCAACAAGCTTTCCGAAGAAATAACATCTATATTATTATCGAGTAAAAATGAAGCTATTTCAGCGGCTTGGTGATTAGCTCTGGTAAGAATGGCAATGTCGTTTAGTTGATATCCTTCTTTTGTTAGTTGATGAATTATCTGTAAGGTTTGTTGTACATTCAACTCCAATAATTCTTCCTTTACATCTGTTTCAAAAAAGCTTATTTCTATTCCTCCACCTGTATTTTCGGGGTTAAAACCTTGGTTAAGGTCTTTATAAAGATTTTGATATTCTTCCGGCATTTGTTGGGCTACAAACTGAAAAAACTGGTTGTTAAAATCAACAATTTCGGCAGTAGAACGAAAATTATTATTAAGATTTTTTCTGTTGATATTTCTATCAAAAGAAGCATTAATACTATGTAGCTCTTTATTTATAATACCTGTTTTTTCTACAATTTTTGGGAATTGAATAATTTGTTCTACTTCGCCACCTCGCCACCTATAAATAGATTGTTTGGCATCTCCAACTACCATGTTAAATCTATTGTTAGCTAGGGAATTATCTACCAATGGAATGAGGTTGAACCACTGAATTACAGAAGTATCTTGAAATTCATCAATAAGATAATGGTAATATTTTTCGCCTAAACGTTCATAAATAAACGGAATAGATTCGTTAGCAATTACATGGGCAATTTTTTTATTGAAATCGGAAAAACTAAGCACATTGTTTTCTTGCTTAATGTTTTCAATAGATTTCTCAATTTCATTAATAACTGCTAGTACAAAAATATTTTTATGAATAATGGTAGCAATAAGGTAGTCGCTGTATTTTTCAGCTTTTAAATTTTCTAATTTGTTGTAGAAAGAAGTAAGCTCAGTAGTTAATCCATCAATAGTTTGTTTTATGTTTTCGGGAGTTTTTTGTGCATACCAATTTTGTTCGCCACTAAACATTTTAACAATAGAATTAGTTGGCGGATCATACTTTTTGTTGATGTGTTTAATGAAGTATTTAGGAATATAACTTGCACTAAAATCATTATCTGCTAAACCATTAGATTTTATTAAAGATAAAGCTTCGTTGGCTATTTTTTCAGTTTCTGCTTCAAAAGATGTAATAATGGTTTCCAACTCTTTTTTTATGAGGTAAAAATCATCAACCGATAACTCACTTAGTTGGTTGGCAAAATAGCTACCATTTTCCTGTAAAAGCGTTTGAGCAAAACTTATTAAGTCTTTTTCAATGTTCCAACCAGCTTCTTCATTGGCTTTATAAACAGAGAAATCAACCATTAATTTGGTTATTTTATCATCTTTTCCAACTTGGGCGATGAGTAAATCAACTGCTTTTGTTAATACTTCACTTTCTTGCAGCTCAATTTCAAAATTGATGGGAAGGTGTAAATCATGAGCAAAAGTTCTGATGATTTTATGGGTAAACTTATCAATGGTACTGATGGCTAAATCATTGTAATGATGAAGAATATGTCGTAATACAACTTCACTTTTATTAATGAGTTTTTCTTTAGAAATTCCAAGTCCGCCCTCAGCTTCACTTAGTAATAAATCGTTCATTAAAAAATTGGAAGTGCCTTCTAATGGTTGGTTGGATGCAAAATCTTCGAGTGCTTTAATCACTCTTTCTTTCATTTCTGCGGCAGCTTTATTGGTAAAAGTTATTGCAAGAATATGTTTGTAGTAAGCAGGAAATTCGGTATTTTCAGCCAATACACGAAGTAAAAATTCTTTTACTAAGGTATAAGTTTTTCCGGATCCGGCAGAAGAGTTATATAGAACTAAGTTTTTACTCATGATTATTTCATCTGTTTAATTTTTTTTTCGACTCACCCCCAAGTTATCATTCGATAACTTTTCCCCCTCTCTTTAAAGAGAGGGGGCAGGGGGAGAGTTATGTAATCACTCTTCTTTGTGTTTAATGTTAAATCATAATTTAATTTCTAGCAAGATAATATTTCTGCTAAAGAAAGTAAATCGGTATTAATTTTTTGATGGTGTTTGATGGCTTTTTCAAAAGGAGTGTAGGCAATTTTATTATTTACAACTCCTATCATAAGGTTTGTTTTACCATCCAACAAAGCATTTACAGCAGCATTTCCCATTTGGCTGGCAAGAACTCTGTCCATAGCCGATGGACTACCACCACGTTGAACATGCCCTAAAATAGTTACACGAGTATCAAATTTAGGATGATGTTCTTTTACATGTTTGGCTACTTCATTAGCTCCTCCAGTTTCATCACCTTCGGCAACAATAATTATCATGCTCGATTTTCTACCATGTCTGTCGCTATCTAATTTTTTAAACAGTTCATTAATGTAGGATGGAGTTTCAGGAACTAAAATTGCTTCAGCACCAACGCCAATTCCACTTCGTAAAGCAATAAACCCAGCATCTCTACCCATTACTTCAATAATAAATAAGCGATCGTGAGAATTGGCAGTATCTCTAATTTTATCAACCGCTTCAATTACAGTGTTTAATGCTGTGTCGTAACCTATGGTGTAGTCTGTTCCAAACAAATCATTATCTATAGTTCCAGGAATACCTACAAATGGGATATTAAACTCACTATTAAAAATAGCTGCCCCAGTAAAAGTACCATCACCACCAATGGCTACAATGCCATCTAAACCATGTTTTTGAATGTTTTCAAAAGCTTTTTTTCTCCATTCATATTCGTGAAATTCCTTACATCTGGCACTTTTTAGAATCGTTCCTCCTCTCTGAATAATGTTTTTAACATCTCTTGCACCAAAAGGTTCAATATTTCCTTCAATCAATCCTTTGTAGCCTTCATAAATACCATAAGCCTGAATATTGTGATAAGCACAAGTTCTTACTACAGCCCTAACTGCAGCATTCATTCCCGGAGCATCTCCGCCTGAGGTAAAAACACCTATTTTTTGCATTTTTTATTTTTTTATTTTAGCCCCCTCTAACTCCCCCAATAGGGGAGGATTTCCAACGCACAAAACCCTTTCTAATTATTATCTATTTATTTTTATTACTATTGTTTCATCAATTCTTGCAAACGCTGATGACGTTCTACAGAAAAATCGCTATCGTTTTTTATGATGTAATTTATGACTTCTAAAGTACTATTTCTTAAAGAAATATTGGTAGGTGTTAATAAGAATTTTTGAAATAGTAATTCTTCGAGTAGTTTAAACTTGGTTAAATCGAAATCGAGTTCCGTTTTAAGTTTGTCAATTAATTTGTCTTCAGGGGTTTCTAAAATGATTTTTAAATTAATTTTCAGAAAATCAGTAGCAAATTCGTTGAGTAATTCTTCAGCTTTATCGGGCTCGTTGTTTTGTTTGAAAAGGAGAATTTTGGCTAGCATCTTAGCCATTTCATCAAAATATCGTTGAATGTAATCCTTTCTAATCATTTACAACATTTTCTGTTTTGTGCGTCTTTTTTGTCCCTTGATACATTTCATATTGAATAAATTTACACTCCAAACTTCCGTTAAACAATTTTAATTTTTTAGATGGTCGTAGTCCAACATTTTTAAGAGCGTCCATGTTAGAGCTAATTATCCATGCCGACCAACCACTAAATTTTTGTTTAAGTGTATCGCCAAAGTCGGTGTAAAGAGCTTCAATTCCATCGCCAATTCTTTCTCCGTAAGGTGGGTTAGAAATAATAATTCCAGGTTCGGTACTTGGAGTGTAGTCTTGAAAATCAGATAACTTCAAGCTTACTTTGTCTAGCAATTCAATGCTTTTAAGGTTAGCTCTGCACATACCCAACACTCTTCCAGAATTATCCACACCAATAATTCTGGTGTTGGAGAATTTTCTGTTGGCAATAGCTTCTTCCTTTAATTTATTAAAAAGTTGATTATCGAAATCTTTCCAATTAAAGAATCCAAATTCTTCTCTTTTAAGGTTGGGAGCTATGTTAAAAGCTATCATAGCAGCTTCTATAAGGATAGTTCCTGAACCACAAAACAAATCAAGTAGAGGAGCTTTTTTGTCCCATCCACTCAATAAAATCATACCTGCGGCTAAATCTTCCTTAATGGGTGCTTCACTACGACTTTCTCTATAACCTCTTTTAAAAAGAGCATCACCAGAACTGTCTAAACTTACTGCACAAACATTTTTTTGATTGATATACAGGTTGATTTTTATGTTAGGATTAAATTTTTCAACATTAGGTCTTCTGTTAAATTTGTCTCTAAATCTATCTGCAATAGCATCTTTAGCTTTTAGTGCAGGGAATTGAGAGTGATTAAATAGAGTAGAAGAAACCACTGCATCAATAAAAAAAGTTTGATCTACATCAAAAATGTTTTCCCATTCCATTTTTTTGATTTGATTATACAAATCATCACTATCTCTAATAGGAAATTGATGAATGGGAACTAATATTTTATTAACTGTTCTGAGCCATAAATTGGCATTATACAATAGAGTTTTGTCTCCTTTAAAAGATACACTTCTAATGCCTTTTTCAATTTGTTGAGCCCCTAATTGAGTCAATTCTTCAGCAGCAACATCTTCCAAACCGAAAGAAGTTTTAGCCACCATGGTAAACAATTTTTCTAACATGTTACAAAGATAGATTTTTAAGCAGCTAGAATTATCTTTCTGTTTTAAAATCTTTCAATTGATTAATTATCTCCACCAGATTTTCCTTTGGTAGTTTTAATTTTTACTCTACGTTTTCTGTTGTTTTTCGCACGTTGTTTGTTGGCGTATTTTTTCTTTTTTTCTAACTCTTTTTCGGCTTTTTTAGCAGCTTTTTTAGGGTTGGTATCATGTTTAGATAACTTGTCGTATTCTTCTTTAAGCTGCACACTAACAGGTTTTTTCTGGTTAAGACCAGCACTATAAATACCTTTTTTCTTGCTTTTGTGTTCTCTGCCATGAAACATGGAGGATTGGTCTATTTTTTTGTTGCATGAAAATAGAAAAATAGTGAGTAGTATAAGTAGGTTAGTTTTGTTTAGTTGCTTCATAAATTTACTTTTCGTACTCTGCTAATAACGTATAAATGTCTTTAATTAGTCTGTCCACATCTTGTTTTGATGTTCCATCATAAAATCCTCGTAACCTTTTATCTTTATCTACCAACACAAAATTTTCGGTATGGATAAAATCATCAACACCGCCATCTCCTTCGGTTATTGCTGCAAAGTAAGTTTTTCGGGCAAGGTCGTAAATTTGTTTTTTATCACCGGTTACTAGTTTCCATTTATCGGATGAAATATTATGTTTATTAGCATATTCTTTTAATACAGGTACAGAATCTTCTTCGGGCATTACGGTGTGTGATAAGAGTAAAATATCACTATTTTCATTAAATTCTTCATAAACACGTAACATTTGGTCGGTCATTTTCGGGCAAATGGTAGGGCAGGTAACAAAAAAGAAATCGGTAACATAAATTTTACCTTCAAAATCTGTTGGCGTAACAGTTGCTCCATCTTGGTCGGTTAAACTAAAATTGCCAACTTTATGGTTTTTAGAAGTTTCTTGCAAGGATTCATCTACTAACTTTGGATTAATATCGGCAGGATTGTAAATTTTTAAAGGTTTTGGTTTACTTATCATAAAATAAGCAATGGTAATACCAATAATAACTACAATAAGAGCAGGGATAAGTCTTTTCATTTTTTAATTATTTCTCAGCAAAAGTAGCGGTAAAAAGGATATAAAACAACCGAGTATTTTATTCTGTAGCTTTTTTATCTTCGGTAATTCCTAACTCTTTGTTAAGCACTTGCTTTAATAAATCGCTATCTAATTTTTTGGCTATAATGGTTTTGTTTTTATCCAACAAATATATTTGAGGAGTAGTAAAAACATCATAAGTAGTAGTGTAGTTCAAACTTTTTAAATCGGTATAACCTTTGGCAATGTATTCTGTAGCTTTTTGTTTGTCTTCATAAACTTCTTTGGGTACGGCAACATTAAAAAAGTTCATGTTGTTTTCTCTAATAAATTTTTTCCAAGCTTCATTATGGTCGGAACTTACAGCATAAACAGCTACGCTTTTATCTTTTATTGTTTGGTAGTACTCAGCTATTTTTGGTAATTCTTTTTTACAATGTCCGCATTCTGGATCCCAAAAAATTAATATGGTATAATCTTTATCAATTTTATGCAAGTTTACCCAGTTTTGTTTAGCGGTATCAATTAGCATAAGATTAATGGCTGTTTTACCTATCAGTACTGGAACTAATTTTTTGGCTTTGTCTTGTACTTTTTCTATTAATTTTTCATCAGCCCAAAAAGCTTGTTCTTTTGTATAATAATTTAATGCTATATGAGCAAAAACAGCATCCATGCCCATTATTTTAGATTTTTCGTAATGGTTAATTAAGTAATGAATGGTGTATTTAAAAATTTCTTTGTTGGCTTTAGCTTTTTCAACAACCCAATCAATGTCGGCATTAATAGAATCGGGGTTAGGGTAAGCAAGTTTGGTGAAATATTTTTCAATTTTATTGTGATACAACGGACTTCTTAACAAACGTTCATCGCTAAAATCGGTATCATCAAAAAAATGATTTTTGTAGTATTGGTAACGGGTGTATTGAAGTATAGAGTCATTTTGGATAGTGTCAAATTTAGTAGTTTCTGGTTCTTTCATTGCTTTAAACAAAGCAGCAACAAAAGTGTTAGGATGTTTTTCGATTATAGATAGTCTATAGTCCTGAACTTCTTTTTCAATATTAGCCAATTGTTCTTCTATTTCTTTTTTTTCTGTGGCAGATGTAGTTTCTAGTTTGTGTTTTTCACGAAGAGTAGCAGCATTTTCTTGTATTTTACCAACATGCAACAGGTGTTCTAAAAACAATTTATTTTCTTCCGACTTCTTAACAACCATGTTTTTAACCGGATTAAGTGTATCTGTTTCAATTTCTATAACAGGTTCATCTATCAAAATTTCAAATAAAATTCTGCCATTATAAAAAATACCATAAATACCACTTTCTATAGTTTTAGTACCTTTAAAATGAGCGATACTATTTTCATTAACTTTTGCGGTATCTTTATAATAACGCTGATTACCATAGTAGTTAATTAAAAATAAATCGGTGTTTTTTAAACCATCAATTTTTAACTTAATAGAATAGGTATTGTTTTGAGCAAAAAGAGTAGTCGAAAGACTTAATAGAAGTAGAATAGGAAATAATTTCTTCATAATTTTGTGTTGTTTTTAAACATGTTCAAATTTAGGATTTAATTTGAGCTTCAAAAAAAGATTAAAAAAAATTAACATATCATTAAATTGCCAAAATATTTACTTTACATATCAATTATAGTGCCTTCGGTGTTGGTATGTTTAGGTGTTGTAATTTACTTATACCAAGAGTATTTAATATTTTATCCTGAAAAGCTTTCCGAAAAACATATTTTTAAATTTAATCAACCATTTGAAGAGTTTACTATACAAACTCCTGATAAAGAAAATATTAATGTATTGATGTTTAAAGCAGAAAATGCCAAAGGCTTGGTATATTATCATCATGGTAATGCTGGAAGTTTAGAACATTGGGGATTAAAAGCAGTTGATTTTACTAGTAGAGGTTATGATGTTTTAATGTATGATTACAGAGGTTTTGGAAAAAGTACCGGAAAGATTAAGAATGAAAGAATGCTTTATAAAGATGCAGTTTTAATCTATAATGAAATTGAAAAAAGATATAGGTTTGATAAAATTATTTTTTATGGCATATCTTTAGGTTCTGGTATAGCAGCTAAGTTAGCCCATGAACTTACTCCTAATAAATTGATATTAGAAACACCGTATTTTAATTTTTATGATGTTTCTAAATTTCATTACCCATATTTACCCAACTCTATTTTATTACATTATCAATTTAAAACCAATAAATGGTTGCCCGAAATTAAAGTACCCATACATTTAATACACGGTACAGAAGATGAAACTGTTCCTTATGAAATGAGTGTACGACTTAAAAATTTAGGTGAAAATATTGATTTATGTACCATTGAATATGGTTCTCACAATAACCTAAACACTTTTGAAGAATATCAAAAATATTTAGATAAAGTGCTCAATTAAAGGATTTATCCTAAATCAATTCCGTTAATTTATTTATTTAATCGAAATTATTTATACATTTGTCGGAGGATAAGTAAATTTACTTATACTATGAATGCATTAAAACAATAATAAATTTATTTACACATGAAAAGAAATTTAAAATATGCAATAGCTATTGTTGCAGCATTTCCAATGTTAATGTACACATCTTGTACTGAAGACAAGCCGATAGAGGAAGAAGTTGAAGTAGAAATTGTTACAGAAGAAAAAGTAAAAAACGAAAAGTTTTATCAAATTCCTGCTCCAGATGAAATGTTTGGATTTATCAAAAAATCTGGATTAACTTATAATAAAGCACTTATTAACTCTCCGCAAAAACAATCTAACTATACAACTCCATTAGAGCAAACTATGATTTTTGGTGTATATTCAGCAGATTTAGCTTACACAGCAGCTTACGAAGAGTTTAATGAGTCCATTAAATATTTTGCAATTATTCAAAAAATTGCTGAAAACATTGGTATTTCAGGTGCTTTTAATGAAGAATTAATGAACAACATTAAAAATAACTTAGATAAACCTGAGCAATTATTAGAAAACTCTAACGATTCTTATTTTTCTGTAGTTGATTATTTAGAGCAAAATGAGCAAGGAGATAAATTAGGAATTATTGCAGCAGCAGGTTGGTTAGAAACAGTTTACATAGTTGCTAACTCTATTGATTACAATGAAAATGAAGCAGCATTACAACGATTGGCTGACCAAAAACTTACGCTTGATAATTTATTAATGTATTTAGATAAGTACAACGAAAATGCAGATGTTAAAGAAATGACAGCTATGTTAAAAGAACTAGAAACAGCTTTTGAAACAGTAGAAGATGGAGATGCAAATTCTTCAGGAATTACATTAAAGAAAAAAGGTGAAGGAAAAATGGTTTTAGGTGGAGGAAGTTCTCCTAAAATTTCTAAAGAACAATTTGAAGCCATTAAATCTAAAGTAACTGAATTAAGAACTAAAATTGTTAAATAAAACATCAATTAATAGATAATTCACAATAACAAAATTTAAAAGCTCAACAATGAAAAATATAAACAATATCTTATTAATTATTTCAATTATTACAATGCCAATTGTAGCTTCTGCACAATACTGTAACAATTTTCACTC
Source organism: uncultured Flavobacteriales bacterium (assembly GCA_937901255.1). Lineage (GTDB taxonomy): Bacteria > Bacteroidota > Bacteroidia > Flavobacteriales_E > Vicingaceae > BRH-c54. The sequence continues at coordinate 14,829 of CALCHN010000044.1, forward strand.
TAAATATTGTCCTCCATCAGAAAGTGGAATGTATAGCTTAAATGGGCAATCTAAAAGTGCCTTATTTAGTAAGGGACAAACTTCAGAACTAAATGTAGTTGTTTATAAAGGTCAGGATTATAGAATTTCTCTTTGTTTTGATGAAACTTTAGGCTCTCAAATTACATACAAAGTTTACGAAACTAAAAAAGTAAAAGTAGAAAAAGTTATTGAAACTAAAACCATGGAAGACGAATACCAGAAAGATGAAAATGGAGAACTAGTAGTTGATGAATGGGGTGAATATATTCTTACAGGAAACCAAGTTGAAGTGGTAAGTAAAGAAACGGTAACTGTTGTAGAACAACAAAAAAACTTACTATATGATAATAGTCAAGATGGTTTTGCAACAGAATTAGAGTTTTCGGTAGAAACTACCAGAAGATTAATAATAGAAGTTTCTATCCCTGGAAGTGGTGGAAGTGGGAACACTAAAAACAAACTTATTAAATCTGCAGATATGGGTTGCGTAGGTATTTTAGTTGAACACATGACTACACCAATTCAAGGGTTTAAGGGAACAGGATTTTAAAATAAATAAAAAATATTATTGATAGAAAAGCTACAAATTAATTTGTAGCTTTTTTATTTATTGCTCTTTTAAATAGCTACCTTTACAAGTGTAATAACCGCTTCGTTATTTATCAAAATAAGATTAAATTTTAAGCAAATATGAAGAGCATTAAACAGCTATTAATTTTAAATATTTTCATCACATTTTTGTTGATTTCGTGTGACAATAATAAAACACCAACAACTAGCCCTACTTATGAGAAACTAACTGAATCGGTTTATTCATCTGTAACCATACAGCCAGATAGTTTGTATGCTGTTTTTTCTTCTGTTACAGGAATTATTGATAAAGTAATGGTAGAAGAAGGCGATGTTGTAAATGAAGGGGATGAGTTGTTTTTAATTACGAATAATACACCCGTTTTAAATACAGATAATGCTCGTTTAGCCCTTCAAATTGCTCAAGAAAACTATAACGGTAAAAATGCAGTTTTAGAGGATATGAAAAATGAAATTGAAATAGCTAAACTAAAGCTGGTAAATGATTCCATAAACTATTTAAGACAGAAAAATTTATGGCAACAAAATATAGGAGCTAAAGCCGAATATGACGCTGCTAAATTAAACTTTGAAGCATCTAAAAATACCTATAGTACGCTTCAAAATAAATTTAAAAGAACAAAAAACGAACTGAAACAACAAGTAGAACAAGCAAAAAATAATTACCAAGCCTCATTAATTTTAACTAAAGATTTTACCATTAAAAGCAACATTAGTGGAAAAGTATATGCTATTAATAAAAAGCCGGGAGAAATCGTTTCTATACAGCAATCTATTGCTACAATGGGAAGTTTATCAAACTTTGTTGCTGAGTTGCTAATTGACGAAGTAGATATTGCTAAAATAGAAATTAATCAATTGGTTATAATAAAATTAGATGCTTATCCATCTCAGGTTTTTAAAGCAAAGGTTAACAAAATTTATCCTCAAAAAAATGAAAGGACACAAACCTTTAAAATTGATGCAGAATTTGTTGAATTTCCTCCCAAATTATATCCAGGATTATCTGGAGAAGCCAATATCATCATAAATGAAAAAGATAAAGTATTGGTAATTCCAAAAAATTATTTGGTAAACAACAACTTTGTAAAAACTAAAAAAGGATTAATAGAAATTACAACTGGACTTGAAAGCATTGATAAAGTTGAAGTGATTTCTGGTATTGACGAACATACAGTTATTTATCAACCCGAATTATAAGATGAATAGTTTCCGTATCATATTAGGGATTTCTAAAATTCATTTAATTTCAAGAATAAAACAAACCTCAATTGCTGCTTTAGGAGTTACTTTTGGTATAAGTGCATTTATTATTCTTATGGGGTTTATGAATGGACTTAATGGTTTGTTGGATGGCTTAATTTTAAATAGAACACCTCACATTCATATTTATAATGATATAAAACCTAGCGAAAATCAGCCCATTGCATATTTTAAAGATTTTTCTGAAGCATTTAATGTGGTACATTCTGTAAAACCTAAACAAACTCAAAAAAAAATACACAATGCACAACCATTAATTAATTATCTTAATCAAAATCCAAAAGTAAAAGGAGCTATACCACAAGTTGCAGCTCAAGGGTTTTACATTTCTGGTAGTCAACAATTAAATGGGATGATTACCGGTATAGATGCTCTAGCCGAAGCTAAGCTATTTAATTTTGATAATTATATTACAGAAGGAAATGTACTCGACTTAAAAAATAATGTTAATGGAATTTTACTTGGAATTGGAGTAGCCAAAAAAATGTCGTTAAAAATTGGTGATAGAATTCAAATTGCAAATGTTAATGGGGAAATTATTCCCTTAAAAATTGTTGGTTTATTTCAAAGTGGATTGGCAGAAATCGATAATGCACAAAGCTATGTAAATGTAAAAACTGCTCAACGTATTTTATCCGAATCGGAAAACTATATTACAGATATTAATGTTAAATTATTTGATATTGAAGATGCAGTACCTATGTCTAAATTTATTGCGAATGAATTTACACTTACAGCCATAGATATAAAGACTGCAAACGCTCAATTTGAAACAGGAACATCAGTAAGAAATCTAATAAGTTATGCAGTTTCTATTACATTGTTATTAGTGGCTGGTTTTGGTATTTATAATATTCTAAATATGATGATATATGAAAAAATGAATGATATCGCTATTTTAAAAGCAACAGGTTTTTCTGGTAATGATGTGAAAAGAATTTTTATTAGTCAGGCAGTAATTATAGGTATAGTAGGAGGGGTTTTAGGATTAATTTTAGGATATTTAGTAAGTAGATTAATTGACAATATTCCTTTTGAAACCGAAGCCATTCCTAACATCACCACCTATCCAGTAGTGTATAACTATTTACATTACATCATAGCCATGTTATTTGCCATGATATCTACTTTTATTGCTGGATATTTACCAGCACAAAAAGCAAAAAATATAGACCCTGTTGAAATAATAAGAGGACAATGAATACAATACTTGAAGCAAAAAATATCAATAAGTACTTTAGAGATCCAGTGCTTTTTCATGCACTTAAAAACATTAGTTTTAATATAACTAAAGGAGAGTTTGTTTCTATTATGGGGAAATCTGGTTGTGGAAAATCTACCCTACTTTATATACTTTCAACCATGGATACTGATTATGACGGAGAGTTGTATATAGATGGAGAATTAACAAGCGGAAAAACCAATGATGAATTAGCTTTTATTAGAAATAAACACATTGGTTTTGTATTTCAGTTTCATTATTTATTACCTGAATTTACAGTTTTAGAAAATGTAATGTTGCCAGCAAAAAAACTGGGAGAAAAAAGTCTCGAAGAAATTGAGCATGATGCAATTGAAAAACTTAAACTACTTCACATTGATGATCAAGCTTTAAAATTAGCTTCAAGAATTTCTGGTGGACAAAAACAAAGAGTATCCATTGCTCGGTCTTTAATTAATAGTCCAAGTATAATTATGGGAGATGAACCAACAGGAAATCTTGACAGTAAAAATGCTGAAAATGTATTTAATATTTTTCAGGAATTAAGTCATCAACAAAACCTTTCGTTGCTAATCGTTACACATGATGAAGAGTTTGCAAACAAAACCGACAGAATTATCATGATGGGAGATGGTCATATTATTTAATTAGTTATTAATAATCATGCAAAAATATTTAGATGTAACTCAAACAATATCAGATGGTATTATCGAAAAAGGATATGCTGTAATAGATAGTTTATTGCCTGATAACCAATTAAATCATATTATTGATAGGTTTGAAGAACTGCAACAAGAAGACGAGTTTTCAAAAGCCGGAATAGGTAAACAAATTCATTATACGATAGATAAAGTGGTGAGAGGTGATTTTATTCGTTGGATAGATCCAAAAGATGAAAACGCACCTGTTTTTAAGTTATATGAATATATTAATGAGTTAATTATTCATCTCAACAGAACTTGTTATTTAGGAATTAAAGATTACGAAACACATTATGCTTTTTACCCAGAAGGAAGAGGTTATAAAATGCACAGAGATAGATTTAAAAACAATCCTCACCGAATAGTTTCCTTTGTTTTTTATCTGAATAAAAACTGGCAACAAGGAGATGGTGGAGAACTGGTTTTATTTGATGAAGATAAAAATGAGATAGAAACTATTGCACCAAAAGCCAACAGATTAGCTGTTTTTTTAAGTGAAACCCTCCACGAAGTTAAAAATTGCAATAACGAAAGAAGAAGTATAACTGGTTGGTTATTGGATGTTCCTACCAAACTTACTTTTTTAGGGTAAGCTTAGTAGGAACACTTTAATTACTTCTTAAACTCCAACAATGTTTTTTTGATTATGCTTACACAATCTAACAATTGTTCTTCATTCATAACTAAAGGTGGAGCAAAACGGATGATGTTACCATGAGTAGGTTTTGCTAATAAACCATTATCTCTCAGTTTTATACAAATATCCCAAGCTGTTGAGCTATCTTCTGTATCATTAATTAAAATAGCATTTAATAGGCCTTTTCCTCTTACAGCACTTACTAAATCTGTTTGCTCAATAACTTTGTTCATTTCAGTTCTAAAAAGCTCTCCTAAACGGTAAGCATTTTCTGCCAAGTTTTCATTTTTAACTACTTCTAAAGCAGCAATAGCTACTTTTGCAGCTAATGGGTTACCCCCGAAAGTTGAACCATGTTGCCCCGGTTTAATAACTTCCATAATATCGTTATTAGCTAATACTGCCGAAACAGGATAAACACCTCCTGAAAGAGCTTTTCCTAAGATTAAGATATCTGGTTTAACATTTTCATGATCACATGCTAAAATTTTACCTGTTCTTGCAATACCCGTTTGTACTTCATCAGCAATAAAAAGCACATTGTTTGCTTCACAAACTTCTTTGGCTTGTTTTAAGTAACCATCAGTAGGAACATAAACTCCGGCTTCACCCTGAATTGGTTCTACTAAAAATCCGGCAACATCTTTTTCTTCTCTTAATACTTTTATTAAAGCTTCTATGTTGTTGTATTCTATGCTCACAAATCCTTCTGTATAAGGACCAAAGTTTTTTCTTGCATCTTCATCATTAGAAAATGAGATAATGGTAGTTGTTCTTCCGTGGAAGTTGTTACCACAAACAATTATTTTTGCTTTGTTTTCGGCAATCCCTTTCTTTTCGTAGCCCCATTTTCTGCATAATTTGATAGCTGTTTCAACAGCTTCAGCTCCTGTGTTCATTGGTAATACTTTGTCGAAACCAAAAAATTCAGTTACATATTTTTCGTAAATACCTAAAGTATCATTATAAAAAGCTCTAGAAGTTAAGGTAAGTTCTTTTGCTTGTTCGGTAAGTGCGTTAATAATTTTTGGATGACAATGTCCTTGGTTAACAGCAGAGTATGCTGACAAAAAATCGTAATATTTTTTTCCTTCCACATCCCAAACAAATACGCCTTCTCCTTTGGCTAACACAACAGGTAAAGGATGGTAGTTGTGAGCTCCATGTTCATTTTCTAATTCCATTGCCGCTTTTGAAGATAGCTTGTTTTCCGTCATTGTATTCATAATAGTTGTTTTTAAATCGTAATTATTAAACCAAAATTAAGCATAATGCCTACAAGAAAAAAAGATTTTAAACGCTCAATTTAGAAATGTTGTTGTCTTGTACTTTAGATAAAAGAACTAACATAGTAATAGCCCCAATAGTTGCATAAAACATATCCGTTTGTGTATCCCAAACATAACCTTGTGTGCCTAAAAAAGCATCCGCATTTTCGCCAGAGAACAATGCTACCCACCATTCTAAAAATTCGTAAACAGCACTAAAGCTTAAACAAATACTTACCACAATAAAGTTTAACCACTTTTTGATTGGTACAATGTTTTTTCTAACAAATAATTCTCTTACTATCATTGCAGGAATAAAACCTTGAGCAAAATGCCCGACTTTATCGTAATTGTTGCGAGATAAGTCAAAAACTTCTTTAATCCAATCAAACAAAGGAACTTCAGCGTATGTATAATGTCCGCCAACAAATAAAATAAAGCTATGCAGTAAGATAAAACAATAGGTTAGGAAGGTAAATTGAAATTTTTTAAAAGTAAAAATTAAAATAATGATTCCTAAAACTGCTGGAAAAACCTCCAAACCCCAAGTAAAATAATCAAACGGCTGTATGCCCGACCATATTAATCCGATAAAGAATAAGATAATTAGTGTTAGGTGTTTATTCATTTTCTTGAGGAAGTGCTTGCTCTTGTTTTTTCTCTCTTTTGTTGGTAATTAAGCCCAACATCATAATAAAAGAAGTAAGTATGATGACTTGAATAATTAATGGTTTATTGACTAAGCCTATAGTTTGTTCTGGAGCAATGGTTAAGAATAAAAGTATGGTAATAAGTCCACGAGGAGCAATTAAAAGTAAAGGACGTAGCGGTAATTTAGAAAACTGAAGTTGAATAAACCTGAAGATAAAAATTGCACCAACTATAGCTCCCGACCATAATAAAGATTCTTGGTTAATTATTTCGGCAGTATTCATTAAATAACCAAAAAGCATAAAAAATATAGTTCTAATAAGAAAAGTTCCTTCCATAACTATTTCTTTAAATTTCATAACCTCTGTATTAAGTTTGTCTGGTTTAGCTTTTCTAATCCATTTAATGTGTTTCAATTCATCTAAGTTTCCTAAAAATATTCCGAATAGTAAAATAAATATTAATGCCGGCAGGTGGAACATTTTAGATACAGCATAAATAGTTATAATCATAATAATGATGGGAACAAACTTAGTGTGGTTTTTAATTTTGCTTAAAAGAAACGCCAAGCCAAGTGTTGCAACAAATGAAATAACAATTATTAAAAGAATTTGCATGGCAAAACTCCCAAAAGCTGCTGCATTTATATTTTCATTTAGAGCTATAAAATCGAAAAAGATTACTCCAAAAATATCAGATAAACTACTTTCGTAAATAATAAATTCTTTACTCGATTTGGTAATGTTTTTTACGCTAGGTATAGCAATAGAACTGCTTATTATGGAAAGCGGAATGGCATTTAATAAGCTATCTTTATAAGAATAATCTCCAAAGTAATAAAAAGCGTAAGCTAAAATAAAACTTAAACCAACCGTTTGAATAAGTGAGGCAAAAACAGACTTTTTTATTAATGGGTAATTAGACTTTTTAAATTCCAATTCTAAAGAACCTTCTAAAACAATTAAAATTAAACCTATAGTACCAAAAATAGGAAGTAATGAATTTAAATCGGGTAAGGTGATATCTAAAAAGTTGAGTAATTGCTTTGCTGCCCAACCTAAGGTAAGCAGTAAAATTACAGAGGGGATTTTGGTTTTTGGTGCACTAAGGTCGAACAGGTAAGCAATAATAATTAAAGCACATAAAGATATGATAATAGGTATAGTCATAAATGAAAACAGCAATTAGTCTGTATTTTCCAAAAATAATTAAAACTCACTACTTTTATGCTAAATAGCGGTTAAAATTATAAAGAAACTTCAGCTTTTATATGTGGGTGCGGATCGTAGTTTACCAATTCAAAATCTTCATAAGTAAAATCAAAAATATTTTTAATGTTTGGATTAATTTTCATGGTGGGCAGCTTTTTGGGAGTTCTTTGTAGTTGAAGTTGAGCTTGTTCTATATGGTTGTTATATAAGTGAACATCGCCAAATGTATGCACAAATTCTCCAGGTTCTAAATCGCAAACCTGAGCAATCATCATAGTAAATAGAGCGTAAGAAGCAATATTAAAAGGTACGCCTAAAAAAGTATCTGCACTTCGTTGGTAAAGTTGGCAAGATAGTTTTCCATTAGCAACATAAAACTGAAAAAAAGCATGACAAGGAGGAAGAGCGGCTTTTCCATTAGCAACATTCTCTGCAAAAGAAACAGTTGTATCAGGCAAAACACTTGGGTTCCATGCCGAAATCATTAATCTTCTACTGTTAGGGTTGGTTTTAATTTGCTCAATTAAGTCAGAAAGTTGATCAATTCCTTCTCCATTCCAATTTCTCCATTGGTAACCATAAACAGGTCCTAAATCACCATTTTCATTTGCCCAACCGTTCCATATATTTACACCATTTTCTTTTAGGTAAGTAATATTGGTATCGCCTTTAATAAACCAAAGTAGTTCATGGATAATAGATTTTAAATGTAGTTTTTTAGTGGTTAAACATGGAAAGCCTTCACTTAAATCAAATCGCATTTGGTAGCCAAAACAACTTAAGGTTCCTGTTCCGGTTCTGTCGCCTTTTTGCACACCATTTTTTAAAATATGATCTAATAAAGTTAAATATTGCTGCATGTTTTTTTCTATTAAAGTTATGAAATACAAAAGTCGATTAAAAATGATTTTAATTCAATAGTTGTTAATACATTTTGATAACTTGTTGTTGAGGATAATTACTGAAGCAAGAAAAGAATTACTGTTTAAACGATAGCAACCATTTTATGGCTTTTTCTTCATTTTTAAACATTCTGGTAGGGGTAGCTGGTTTTTTAAATTTGATGAAAAAATTAGCTAACAAAACAGTGGTCATTGATTTTGTTAAAATAGCCATAGCAATATTTAAGTCGGTAACTTCTTTGCTTGCCAAATAATCTTGAGCTTCTTTTGAAATGTGCCATATTTTACGGATGTCTCCGAGTACCAACATTTTTTTTCCTTGTTGAAGTTTTTCTCGAGCTTCTTTATTGGCTACAACATGTTCTAGTTCTACAACTGAGTCATCTTTAAACGCTATAAATAAATAATTATCTCTTAGCTCTAAAACGGCTGATTCTGTTTCTATATAATCGACTGCTACCAAAAAGGTTAAATATTAGTTAGGTAAATTTTGTCGATAAAAATAAGCAATTTATAGTTTCATTCTAGCGTTTGGTGTGTAATTTTTAGAAAAATCATGATTTTCTAAAAAACTGTAATAACCAGTAATAGCTATCATAGCGGCATTGTCGGTGCAGTATTCAAATTTTGGTATAAATACTTTTATATCTTTTTCAGTGAGAGATTGAAGAGCAGCTCTTAATCCGGAATTGGCAGAAACACCACCAGCAATAGCAATTTGCTTAATGTTTGTTTGTTCTACAGCTTTCAGTAATTTCCCGATAAGGATGTCAACTATGGTTTTTTGAACTCCCGCACAAATATCTTTTATATTTTCGGTAATAAAATCGGGATTAGTTTTAAGTTCTTTTTGTAAAAAGTACAGTACAGAAGTTTTTAATCCGCTAAAACTAAAATTCAATTCATCTACTTTAGGATGAGGAAATGAAAATCTATCAGGATTACCTTCTTTAGCATATTTGTCAACTAACGGACCACCAGGATAGGGTAGTTGGAGCATTTTGGCAACTTTGTCAAACGCTTCTCCAGCAGCATCATCAATGGTTTCGCCAATAACTTCCATTTTAAAAAAATCATCTACTCTAACAATTTGAGTATGTCCGCCACTAACGGTTAAACACAAAAAAGGAAACTCAGGCATTTCTTTTTCTTCATCAATTTCTTTAATAAAGTGAGCTAAAATATGTCCTTGCATGTGGTTTACTGCAATTGCGGGAATGTCTAAACCAATTGAAAGGGTTTTGGCAAAAGAACTTCCTACCAATAAAGAGCCCAACAAACCCGGACCGTTTGTAAAAGCCACAGCAGTAATATCATTTTTACTTACACCAGCTTTTTTAAGTGCAGCATCTACCACAGGTATAATGTTTTGCTGATGAGCCCTAGAAGCAAGCTCGGGAACTACTCCACCATATTTTTTGTGTACTTCTTGGTTGGCTATTATGTTGGCAAGGACTTTGCCATCGGAGATTACAGCAGCAGCAGTATCATCACAAGATGATTCTATTCCTAAAATTATAATGGAAGATTGATGCATTAAATGTATTTTTGAGGTCTCAAAATAAAGTTCAAAACTATCAAAAAAAGAAATAAAATAATGTTATTTATTGCAGCATTTGTTGTGCTGGTAGCTGTTTTTCTTTCATTGACGGTTTATAACAATGCATTTCAAACTTTTTTAGTAAAAAAATACCTGAATCATTTATCAAAAGAATTAAACACTACTATTAGTGTTGAAAATGTTCAAGTTTCATTCTTTAATAATTTAAAAATTAATCAATTATATGTTGAAGATTTGCAAAACGATACCCTTTTTTATGCCAACGAAATTGAAGCTAAAATTGGTGTGTTTTCATTAGGAAATAACAAAATTGATATTAAGTCCATCACTTTAAAAGAACCATTTTTTAACTTACATCATCATCAAGATAGTGTGCGTAATAATTTATTTTTTATAGTTGATTATTTTTCAACAAACGAACCTAAAGATACAACAGCTTTAAAATGGGAAGTTAAATTTAATGATGTTGACATCACAAAAGGTAAATTTATTTATCACAATAATAGAGTAGAACCAGTTGGGTACGGAGTAGATTATCAACACGTTGAAATTACTTACTTAAGCACAAAGTTGAAAGAAATAGATTTTATCCCTAATGGTGTAGCAACTGAAATTTACAACATGAGTTTTTATGAGAAATCTGGTTTTCAGTTAGACGATTTAACTACCAATTTTGCTATTTCTGATAAAGGAATTTATGCAGAAAAAATGTTATTAAAGACTCCTAATTCTGTTATAAATGGCGATGTAGCTTTTGCAACAGATAGCTTTGCCGATTTATCTGAATTTATTACCAATGTTGATATAGAATCACATTTTGATTCATCTAAAGTAAGTTTTAGAGACATCTGTTTTTTTACCAAAGAATTAGATTGTTTAAACAAATATGTTATGTTAGATGGGGATGTAAGAGGAAGAATAGATAAATTAAAAGGAAGAAACCTTTCCATAACAACTGATGACGGCACTTATTTTAGTGGAAATACTGATATTAGTGGCATCCCAAAGACGGAAGAGATTTTTATTTACCTAGATATAAAATCTTTAATTACTTCTAAAAACAGATTAGAACAAATCCCTTTATATCCTTTTGTTAGTGAAACATTTTTACAACTACCAGACAACTTGAAACACCTTGGAAATATTAATTTTAAAGGTAAAGTATCAGGTTTTTTAAACGATTTTGTTGCTTATGGAAACTTTAGCACCGCTTTAGGAAATATCCATACCGATTTAGCTTTAAAGATGAAACCAGATAAAACGTTTTATTCAGGAAAAATAAGTACCCGTAGTTTTCATTTAGGAAAGTTTTTTGAGGCACAAAATCAGATTGGAAAAATAGCGTTAAACACTAAAATAGTAGGAAGTGGATTTTCGCTGAAAGACATTGATGCCAAACTAACAGGGAATATAAATCAAATTGAACTTAAAGGATATCCTTATACCAATATAAAAGTGGATGGAAAATTTAAAAATGAAATTTTTGAAGGTTTTTTGGATGTGAAAGACGAAAATTTAACCTTTAATTTTAACGGAAATGTAGATTTTTCAGGAGAGTTGCCTCATTTACAGTTTGTATCTGAAATAAAAGAAGCCAAACTAGCTAAGCTAAATTTTATAGAGACGAAAGAAAAAATGAATACTCGCTTTTCTACAGATGTTAAAATAGATTTAATAGGAAGCAACATAGATAATATTGTTGGCGAAATTGAAATGCACAACACCAATTATATTGATAAACTAGATACTATTTTTATCCCGAACACCTACCTAAAAGCTACTAAAACTAATGGTTCAAAAACTATTCAGTTAAATTCAGATTTTGCTACTATGGAAGTAAGTGGAAATTACCAATTTACCGACTTTAGGGCTGTTGTAAACAACTTGATTTATACTTATTTGCCTTCTCAAAACAAAGAAATTTATACACCACAAAAAGTAACTAACAATTTTAATTTTAGTGCCACTATTTTAAATACAGACATTTTAACCAAATTGTTTTTTAATGACATAAGATTTGGTCCGAACACAAGTGTAGTTGGAGAGTATAATTCTGAAGCCAACCATTTGGTTGTTACTGGAACAGCAGATAGTGTAAAAGCTTATGGAAATAAATTTGAAGCTATAAACCTAAGCGGAAAAGCAAACAATACTCAGTTGCAAGTAGATGTTGATATTGAAAAAGTGTTGGTATTTAATGTAGATAGCTTGTTTATGAATGATTTTAAACTTAAAGGATTATTACGACAAGATAGCTTAATTACAGACATAACTTGGTTAAACGATTCATTAAGCGGAAGACCTTTAGACGCATCTTTAAATAACATTACCTATTTCCAAACAGAACAAATTACCAGTAGTTTTAGTAATGCTTTTATTTATTTAGATAATTTACAGTGGCAACTGTCAGAAGGAAATAGAATTGTTATAGATTCTAATAGCATAGGTATAGCTAACTTTAGGTTTGCTAATGAAAATCAAAAATTAGTAGTGGATGGAACTATTAGTGACGACAATAGTAAACAACAAATGGATGTGATGTTCGAAAATTTTAATTTAGGATTATTTAAGTCATTAATTCCTAAAAATGTAGCTAAATTAGAAGGCGTATTTAATGGAGTAGCTTCACTAAAAAAATTAAACAACGAACTACTATTTACCTCCGATTTAAACATAAATAATTTTAAGTTAAACGATTATTTAATCGGTCAAGGAAACATAAAATCTAAATGGATAACCGAAAAAGAAGCCCTAAATGTTGATGCAAAATTCTTTAACGAAAGAATGCCTTCTATTATAGTGTATGGAAATTATTATCCAAATAAATCTGTTGAAGACAATTTAGATTTTTTAATAACCTTAAACCAAACCGAACTTAGTATTTTAGATGCTTATGTAAAAGATTATGTAACCGATTTAGATGGCAAAGCTACTGCTAACATTAAGGTTAAAGGAAGTATGAAAGCTCCAGAATTAGAAGGTAAAATTAGCCTTATAGGTACAAGTGGAACGGTTAATTACTTAAAAACTAAATACAATGTACCATCACTTTTAATAAACGTTACTCCTGATATGATTGCGTTTGATAATGCACTTTTTTTGGATGAAAGAAAAAATAAAGCCTTTGGTACAGCAACCTTGTTTCATGATAACTTTAAAAACTTCAGTTTCGATTTAGGCATGCGTTTAGAAGATTTTATGGTGCTAAATACAAACAGACTAGATAATCCCGATTATTACGGAATTGCTTTTGCTAGCGGTGTTGTTGGGATTAATTATGATCAATATACCTCTAAAACAGGAATAGAAGCAAACATCACCACATCAAAAAACACCATATTTAATATACCACTTGATGGTAATGAAGAAATTGAAGAAAATAGTTACATTACTTTTGTTACTAAAATAGATTCTTCCGTTTTAGCTAATAAAGTTGAAGAAGAAGAAGTAGATTTATCAAACTTTTTTATGAGTTTTGATTTAAAGGTTACTGATGATGCTGAAGTAAGACTGATTTTTGATGAAAAAATTGGAGACATCATGAAAAGTAGAGGGAATGGTAATTTAAAATTAGAAATTAATTCAGCTGGAGATTTTTCTATTTTTGGTGATTATGTTGTTAAAAGTGGAGATTACTTATTTACACTTCAAAATGTAATTAATAAAAGATTTAACCTTCTCGAAGGAGGTATTATTAAATGGAATGGAGATCCATTAGACGCACAACTAGATGTTAGTACATCTTACAGAACAAGAGCAAGATTGTATGATTTGTTAATGAATATAGATACTTCTGATGTGCTGAAAAAAAGAATTCCAGTTGACTTAGTATTGCACATGAAAAATTCTTTATTAGCACCAGACATTAACTTTGATATTGTTTTGCCTACAGCAGATGAAGACACCAAAAGCAAGGTAAAAAGTGTGTTGTATGTTAGTAGTCAGGAAGAAAATATTCAGGAGCTTAACCGACAAGTATTTTCTTTATTAGTACTAAACAGGTTTTTACCACCACCAGGAGCAGACGGTGTTGCAGGTAACGCAGGTCTTGAAAAAACAGCTACAAGTGAACTGTTATCAAATCAATTAAGTAATTGGCTCTCTAAAATTAGTAATGAGTTTGATATAGGTGTAAATTATCGTCCTGGAGATGAAATTTCTCCACAAGAGTTTGAAGTGGCACTTTCTACACAATTACTAAACGATAGGTTAATTATAGATTCTAACTTTGGAATTGCCGATAGGCAAAATGGTTCTACAGCAAATCAAAATACGAATAACCTTATTGGTGATGTGGTGTTGGAGTATAAAATCTCAAAAGACGGAAAGCTAAGGGTAAAAGCATTTAATAAATCCAATCAGTTTTCGTTGTTAGAAATAAATAGTCCCTATACACAGGGTGTGGGTATTTCTTATAAAGAAGAGTTTGATACTATAGGCGAGTTTTTTAGATCGTTTTATAGTCTTTTTCAAAGAAGAACTAAAAAGCAAACAGCGAATGATTAAAAAAAAAGCCTTTGAGAAGTAATTCCCAAAGACCTTTTTAAACCTAAAACTTTTAATTAAAAAACTAACAATCATTTCATTTCAACTATTGTGCCATGTTTTTTTAACAAATCTTAAGGCATCAATGAATTAAAAATTATGTAATTTTACCTCGATTCTTAAAAAACTATTGTGAAAAGCTTTTCTAAACATATTCTACTCACCACTTTTATATTGATGTTTGTGCTTGTTTTATCGGCTCAAACTAATAAGTCGGATAGCTTAATTTACAATCAGGGTGATGAATATGCAATTCCTTACGACTCTTTAAGTCCGATAGATAAATTAAATTATAATTTCAGATTTGGAGCAATGATAATGTCTAATGGAAGTTTTGGAACCTATTATAACCCATCAGTTACGTATCAACTTTCAAAAAAATGGAGTGTAAATGCGGGCGTTACTTATCAGAATGTAAGTGCCAATAATATGCCCATGCTAACAGATTTTGGTTACCAACCTTTTACAGGTAATATATCTCAGTTTTACGGTTATGTTGCAGCTAAGTACCAAATAGATGAAAGATGGGCAGTAGGAGGTTCTGTTTTTTATAATGCCATTACTTTTAATAATCCTTATTACGCATATTCTAACAACAACATTTCTCCAATGGATAGAGTAGGTTACTCTGGCTTTGTACAATATAAATCTCCTAGTGGTTTTACTATTACTGGCGAAGTTAGAGTAAACGATAGGTTTAATCCATACAACAGATTTGGAGGTTTTAACTCCGGTATTGGAGCAGGTTTCGACAATAGCTTTGGCTCCCCATTTTCTACTTGGTAGAGGTTCAGATTTAAATTTCTTTGCTTAAGGTTTTTTTTATCACGAATATCACAATGTGATTAGAATTAAATATTCTTTTAAAAGTTTAGTTTTTAATAAACTATTTTTTTACATTGTAGATTTTAACTGGATTAGCTAGCTTTTGCTTTATTTTCTAATTCTCCAAAATTCCACTTTGCTGTTGTTAATCTTTAACGTAATTTTACGGCTCAATTTTTAATTTTTTTATTAATGAGCATCAACAATAAATACAATCCTACCGATATTGAAAAAAAATGGTACGACTACTGGATGAAAAACGATTTTTTCAGCTCAGTACCTGATGAAAGAGAACCCTACACAATTGTAATTCCTCCACCAAACGTAACTGGAGTTTTACACATGGGGCACATGCTTAACAATACCATTCAGGATGTATTAATTCGTAGAGCCAGAATGTTGGGCTACAATGCTTGTTGGGTGCCAGGTACCGACCATGCTTCTATTGCTACCGAAACGAAAGTAGTAAACTTGTTGAGAGAGCAAGGGATTAATAAAAGAGATATTGGCAGAGAAAAATTCTTAGAACACGCTTTTGAGTGGAAAGAAAAATACGGAGGAATTATTTTAGACCAGTTAAAACGTTTAGGAGCCAGCTGTGACTGGAAGCGAACTCGTTTTACCATGGAACCCAAATTATCGGATGCAGTAATTCAATCGTTTGTAGAGTTGTATAACAAAGGATACATTTATAAAGATTGGAAGATAGTAAACTGGGACCCTAAAGCCCAAACAACGCTTTCTAACGAGGAGGTTATCCGAAAAGAAGTAAACTCCAACCTATATTATGTAAAGTATAAAATTGTTGGTGAAGAAGGTTATGTAACTGTTGCTACCACTCGTCCGGAAACCATTATGGGCGATGTGGCTATTTGTGTGCACCCCAAAGACGATAGGTATTTTCATTTACATGGAAAGAAAGTAATTGTTCCCATGGTAAACCGTGAAGTACCTATTATTTGCGATGATTATATTGACAGAGAATTTGGTACAGGAATGCTAAAAGTTACTCCGGCACACGATATTAACGATTATGAAATTGGAATAAGACACGGCTTGGATGTGATAGACACCTTTAATGATGATGGCACTATCAGCGAAGCAGCAGGAATTTTTGTTGGAGAGGATAGATTTGTGGTACGTAAAAAAGCGGCTGCCTTATTGCAAGAACAAGGTTTGCTGGAAAAAACAGAACAAATTACCAACAATGTGGGGTATTCTGAAAGAAATCCTGATACGGTGGTAGAACCAAAATTATCTTTACAATGGTTTGTAAAGATGGACGAAATGGTAAAGCCGGCATTGAAACACGTAATGAATGATGATATTCAGTTATTTCCGAAAAAATTTAAAAATGTTTACCAACATTGGTTAGAAAATATTAGAGATTGGCCAATTTCTCGTCAGTTGTGGTGGGGACAGCAAATTCCGGCTTTTTATTACAATGAGCAAAAAGATTTTGTAGTAGCATCTACCAAAGAAGCAGCTTTACAATTGGCTAAAGAAAAATCGGGAAACAACAGTTTAACAGAAAATGATTTAATACAAGATGAAGATGTGTTAGATACGTGGTTTTCATCATGGTTGTGGCCTATTTCTGTGTTTGATGGTTTTGAAGAAAATTCACCGGATTTCGATTATTATTATCCTACCAATGTATTGGTAACGGGTTGGGATATTATTTTCTTTTGGGTAGCTCGAATGATTTTTGCGGGCTATGAGTTTAAAAACGAAAAACCCTTTAAGGATGTTTATTTTACTGGTATGGTAAGAGATAAGCAACGCAGAAAAATGAGTAAATCCTTAGGGAATTCGCCCGATGCGTTGGAGTTAATAGATAAATATGGAGCTGATGGTGTTCGTTTTGGAATGTTGTCGTGTGCCGCTGCGGGCAACGATTTATTGTTTGATGAAGCATTGTGCGACCAAGGAAGTAAATTTTCTACTAAAATGTGGAATGCTTTCCGATTGGTAAAAGGATGGGAGGTAAACAAAACATTGGAGCAACCCGAAAGTGCTAAGGTGGCTATTAATTGGTTTGAGTCTAAATTAAATACTACCATCAAAGAAATAGAGGATAATTTCTCAAAATATCGTTTATCGGATGCGTTGATGAGTACGTATAAATTGATATGGAACGACTTCTGCTCTTGGTATTTAGAAAGTGTAAAACCCGATTATCAACAACCAATCGACCAAAAAACATTAGAAACAACCATCTATTTCTTTGAAGAATTGTTAAAAATCTTGCATCCTTTTATGCCTTTTGTTACGGAAGAATTGTGGCAAAATTTAGATGAAAGAAAAGATGGAGAAACCATTATGTTGCTCGATTTTCCTGAAGCAGATACCATTGACGAAGAAATATTGACCAATTTTGATTATGCCACCAATGTTATTACTGAAATCAGAAATTTTAGAAAATCTAAAAACATTGCCAACAAAGATAAGCTGGAGTTGAAAGTGAAATTAAACGAAGGCGTTGATCAATCAATGGATGCCATTATTTCAAAACTTACCAACTTATCTGAATTGTCTTATGTTGAAGATAAAGTAGAAGGAACTTATTCTTTTGTGGTAAAATCTAATGAATATTTTATACCTTTAGCAGGAAATGTAGATGTAGATGCTGAGCTAGAAAAAATTAAAACAGAGTTGGAATATGCTAAAGGCTTGTTGGCAATTGTGGATAAAAAATTAGCCAACGAAAAATTTGTTAATGGAGCTCCAGAGCAAGTGGTAGCAGCAGAAAAAAAGAAAAAAGCTGACGCTGAAGCAAAAATTAAAGTGTTGGAAGAGCAATTAATGAGTTTAAAATAAAAATTAACCAATTACTTATCCGAAAGCGGTACTTTTTAAACACTAATAAAACAAATATAACTATGGGAAAAACAGGAATTTGGATAGACTCCAAAAAAGCGTATATCGTAAGCCTTTCAGGTAGCGATGCTAATTTATCAGTAATAACATCAGAAATTGAAGGAGTAACCAGAATTGAAGGTGAAGGAAAAGAATATGGTAGATTTGGAGATCAATATGCTTCACTAGAAAATAAACAAGAAAACAGAAGAAAGCACGAAGTTGCTGAATATTTGGCTGAGATTATTGAAAATGTTAAAACAGCCGAAGAAATTGTTGTTTTTGGTCCTGCACAAATGAAAATTGAGTTGGAGAAACAAATAAAAGAAAATCAACCTTTAGCTAAAAAGCTGTTGGAAGTGGTAAGTGCCGATAGCATGACAGAAAATCAAATAGTTGCTTGGGTAAAAGATTATTTTAAGGCGTAAATACGTGGAGTACCTTTCGTTAAATACCTTAAGTCATTATTTACAAAAACTAGTTTCTAGTAAGCTATGGGTTAAAGTATTAGTTGCTTTATCTTTAGGAGTAATAGTAGGAATAATGCTTAGTCCTAACTTTGGTTGGGTTTCAAAAGAGTTGAGTACCGTTATAGGTAATTGGCTTTCCTTACCGGGAAAATTATTTTTGAAGATGGTGCAGATGATAATGATTCCGCTAATTTTTACTTCAATAATTTCCGGAATTGTAGGTACTTCAGGAGAGCAGCTAAAGAAAATGGGAGTAAGGATATTACTCTACTTTATTTTTACTACAGCTGTTGCCATAAGTTTAGGGGTTTTATTAGTAAGCTTTTTTAAGCCCGGAGCATCTATTTTTAGAAAAGGAGCTTTTAAATTATCAGAATCTCAAGTAAACCTGATAGATAATAACGGTACAAATTCTTTTTTTGATATTCCAAATGCTATAAGCAATTTACTTCCTGAAAATCCTTTGGCATCAATGGTTTCAGGAGAAATGTTGAGCATCGTTATTTTTTCAATCATTATAGGAATAGCCATCACCCAATTAACTAAAAAAGAAGAAAATCCCATAACATCATTATTATATGCCGTTCAAGAAATTTGTATGACTATTGTTTCTTGGGCTATGCGTTTAGTGCCTTATGCTGTTTTTGGTTTAATTGCTCAATTAATATCGGGGATAGGATTAGATAGTTTGGCAGGCATAGGGTTTTATGTAGGAGTTGTAGTATTAGGATTAGCTATTTTACTTATCTTTTATATGATGATGTTGGCTATTTTTGGAAGAACCAACCCTTTTACTTTTATGAAAAACATTGTTGATGTGCAATTATTGGCATTTTCAACAACAAGTTCGGCAGCTGTAATGCCATTATCTATTAAAACAGCCAACGAAAAATTAGGTATTTCGCCACAAATAAGCAATTTTATAGTTCCTATTGGTGCTACCATTAATATGGATGGAACAGCTCTTTTTCAATGTGTAAGTACTATTTTTATTGCTCAGGCTTACGGAATAGAAATATCATTAGTAAACATTGGATTAATAATGGTAACTATTGTTGCCGCTTCTATAGGAACTCCATCTATTCCTGGAGGTGGAGTAGTGGTGTTAGCTTCAGTACTTCAGAGTGCTAATATTCCAACAGAAGGTATTGTAATTATAATAGGAGTAGAAAGAGTGCTTGGAATGTTCAGAACAGCCATAAATGTTACTGGAGATTTAACCGCCTGTGTATTATTTAATAGGTGGTTAAAGTAAATCAAAAATAAGCCTTCATAGCTTCAATAAAATCAGTAGGTGCAGCACATGGTCGTTGTGTATTTTTGTTAATAAAAACCAATGTTGTTGAAGCTTCATTAATCAACTCATTTTTTTCATTAAAGGTTTGGTAAGTGAATGAAATTCGTGCTTGAGGGAGTTCGCTAATGGTTGTTTCTATTCTTAATTCATCATCATAAAAAGCAGGTTTGTAGTATTTTATAGAAAACTCTAAAACAGGCAAGGCTATGCCTTCATCTTCCATTCTTCTGTAACTAAACCCTAATTTTTTAATGGCTTCTACACGAGCTACTTCAAAATAAGTAGCATAATTTCCGTAATAAACATAGCCCATCATATCGGTTTCGGCATATCTAACTCTTATTTTTGTTGTTGATGTGTACATAATATAAAATTGATGAAAAATTTACGGTAAAGTTCGTAATTTGGTCAACTCAGGCAAACTTATTAAGCAATAACATGCAGTTTTTTTTCTCAACATACCCATTTTCAGCTATTAAGAGAGTGTTGGCAACAGTTTTTACTGTTTTTCTCCTTGCTTGTCAGCCTGCGGTTTATGAGAAAACCAAAGATACTTCCATTAATATTAGTGAAACAACAACAGCACACCAACAAGCAACAGTGTTAATTTCTCCTTTTAAAGATAGTCTAGAAAAAGAAATGAATGAAGTACTGGTTTTGTCTGCTGAAGAATTTCCTAAAGAAAAAGGTAAGCCAGAAACTAAATTGGGAAACCTTGTTGCGGATTTAAGTCTTGAAATAGCTAATAAAATGTATGAAGGTAATATAGATTTTTGTATGTTGAATTTTGGTGGATTAAGAACTTCTCTTCCCAAAGGCGAAATTACCCGAGGAAAAATTTTTGAATTGATGCCTTTTGAAAATGAGTTGGTGGTGGTTAGTATTAGTCAAGATAGTTTAAATAGTTTAATAAATTACTTAAATAGAGTTGGAGGACAACCTGTTTCGGGAGTTAAAGTTGAATTTTCTCAAGATAATCAAGAGGTAAAATATAAATATCGAAAAAATGATAAATCATTAAATACGACTTACACAATATTAACATCCGACTATTTAGCCAATGGTGGTGATAACATGACTTTCTTTTTAAATCCTATTAAAATAGAAAAAGTAGGGATAAAATTAAGAGATGCCATTATACAATATTGTGTAGAACAACACGCACAAGGAAAACAACTAAGCGGAAAATTAGAAGGGAGGATAGTTTATGAGTAACAGAAGAACCTTTATAAAACAATCTTTTTTAGGTGGCGTTTCTTTGCTTGGGGCTGCAGCATTAAATCCGCTTTCGGCTGCTATTCTTAAAAAAAATCATACAAAAATTACTATTTTACATACCAACGATGTGCATAGTCACATAGAACCATTTCCGAGTAATGATCCTAAATATCCTAATATGGGAGGAGCTGCTAAACGAGCTGCTTTGATAGATAAAATCAGAACGGAAGAAAAAAATGTGTTGTTGTTAGATGCCGGAGATATTTTTCAGGGAACACCTTACTTTAATATGTATGGCGGAGAGTTAGAGTTTAAACTAATGAGTTTAATGAAATATGATGCAGCTACAATTGGCAACCATGATTTTGATAATGGTATTGAAGGCTTAAATAAAATGCTACCTCATGCTAATTTTCCTTTTGTAAATGCAAATTATGATTTTACAAATACCATATTAAATGGAAAAATTGCTCCTTATAAAATAATAGAAAAAGATAAGGTGAAAATTGGCATTTTTGGAGTTGGAGTGGAGTTAGCTGGTTTGGTAGATAAAAAATTATATGCCGAAACACACTATAATAATCCGATAATTGCTGCCAATAAAACGGCAGAACACTTAAAATATAACGAAAAATGCCACTTAATTATATGCTTGTCGCATTTGGGATATGCATACAAAAGCAATAAAGTTTCTGACAATATATTGGCTAAAGAAACAAAAAATATTGACCTAATAACTGGAGGTCATACACATACATTTTTAGAAGAACCAACTAAGGTTAAAAACAAAGCCAATAAAGTTACTTTAATTAACCAAGTTGGCTGGGCAGGACTATATTTAGGTAGGATAGACTTTTATATCAACCCCTTAGATAAAGCCTTTACCTCAATTAATGATAAAATAAGCGTTATCTAAATAAAAAAAAGATAAAAAACAATAGATAAAAATTTTTTTTTTCATTTTTTTATTCAAATATTTGTTAGCACAAAAGAGAGGTGGTTTTTAGTTTTAAAAATCATTGATTTTAAACAGCTTATTAAAATTATTTTAGTTAATTTAGACAGCCGTTTCACAGCAGTATTAAAAGAGTTTTGACTCTTAGTAAATTAGAGAGAAATTAGTAAAAACATAAAAATAGGAGTTATTAAAAATGGATAAAAACTTTACTTCAGTATGGGAAAATTGCCTTCAGGTAATAAAAGACAATGTTAGCTTACAGAGTTACAAAACTTGGTTTGAACCCATTGTTCCTGTTAAACTGAAAGACAAAGTACTTACCATTCAGGTGCCTAGTCAGTTTTTTTACGAATGGTTGGAAGAGCATTACGTTTCTATCTTAAAGAAAACCATTAAAAAAGAATTAGGTGCTGAAGGTAGGTTAGAGTATAGCATCGTAATAGAAAACAACAGCAAAACTAATAATCCATATACCTTAAAAATTCCTGCTACCAATAAACCGCATATTAAAAACAATCCGGTAAATATGCCTATAGATTTAAATAAAAATAAATCTATCAGAAATCCATTTATCATTCCCGGAATTGCTCATTTAAATGTAGAATCTCAATTAAACCCAAATTATTCTTTCGATAATTTTGTTGAAGGAGATTGCAACAGGTTAGCACGTTCTGCCGGTTTTGCAGTTTCTAACAATCCTGGAGGAACTTCTTTTAACCCATTATTAGTATATGGTGGAGTAGGTTTAGGAAAAACCCACTTGGCTCACGCTATTGGTATTGAAGTAAAAAATAAATTTCCAAATAAAATTGTATTGTATGTTTCTTCGGAGAAATTTACTCAACAATTTATTGATGCAGTAAAAAATAACGAACAAAACGATTTTATTCATTTCTATCAAATGATAGATGTGTTAATTATTGATGATGTTCAATTTTTTGCAGGAAAAGCTAAAACACAAGATGTTTTCTTCCACATATTTAACCATTTACACCAATCAGGAAAACAAATAATTCTTACAGCTGATAAAGCTCCAGTAGAAATTATTGGTATGGAACAGCGATTATTATCTCGTTTTAAATGGGGCTTAGCTGCTGATTTACAATCGCCTGATTTGGAAACTAGAATAGCTATTTTAGAAAAGAAAATGTATAGCGAAGGGTTAGAATTACCTAAAGATGTTGTTGAATACATTGCTTACAGTATTACTACCAATGTTAGAGAACTAGAAGGAGCCTTAATTTCTATTTTAGCTCAATCTTCTCTAAACAAAAAAGCGGTAACTATTGATTTGGCTAGACAAATGGTGGATAAGTTTGTTAAGAATACAGCCAGAGAAGTTTCTATAGATTATATCCAGAAAGTAGTTTGCGATTATTTTGATATGCCTATTGAAACCTTAAAATCTAAAACTAGAAAAAGAGAAGTAGTACAAGCTCGTCAAATAGCCATGTATTTCTCTAAACAAATGACAAAATCTAGCTTGGCTTCTATTGGTATGCATTGCGGAGGAAAAGACCACGCAACAGTATTACATGCTTGCAAAACAGTTAATAACCTTATGGATACCGATAAACGTTTTAGAGGTTATATAGAGGAATTGAAAAAGAAAATTAGTTTACAATAATATAAACTTAAAATTTGCACTAACTAAACAGGAATTTCTTAACTAAGAGATTCCTGTTTTTTTGTTTTAAAAACCTATGTTTAACAGATTTGACAAACCATCTTCAATTTATAAACCAATGAGCAAAAAAGCTCAAAAGGTTTTGTTTTACATTGTTATTGCACTTTTTATTTTTATTGTGGCTTATCTATTTTCATTTTACATTTAATTATTTCGTCAACTTCAATTTAACTTAGCTAATTTTGCTTCATTAATGAAATCAATCAATCATATACTTAGCAAAAAAGATAAGCCCATTATTATTAGTGGACCTTGTAGTGCCGAATCTGAAGAACAGTTAATGGAAACAGCTAAGGCTTTAAAGGCACTTAATAAAGTTGATGTGCTAAGGGCAGGAATATGGAAACCCCGAACAAAACCCGGTAGTTTTGAGGGCGTTGGTTTAGAAGCCTTAAAGTGGTTACAAAAAGCAAAGAAAGCAACAGGCTTAAAAACTGCTACAGAAGTAGCCAATACACAACATGTTGAAGAAGCGTTGAAATATGATGTTGATGTATTGTGGATAGGAGCTAGAACTACTGTTAATCCTTTTGTGGTTCAAGAAATTGCAGACGCATTACACGGAACAGATGCAACGGTTTTAATAAAAAATCCAATAAATCCAGATTTACAACTTTGGGAAGGAGCAATAGAACGTTTTGCAAAAGTAGGTATTACTAAAATTGGAGCTATCCACAGAGGATTCTCAAAATATGGCGATTCGTATTATAGAAATCCACCTCAGTGGCAAATTCCTATTGAGTTAATGCAGCATTACCCAGATTTAACTATGATTTGCGACCCCAGTCATATCTGCGGTAAGCGTGATAATCTGTTTGCTGTTGCTCAAAAAGCAATGGATTTAGATTTTGATGGACTAATGATTGAAGCTCATCTTGATCCGGACAATGCGTTAAGTGATGCTTTACAACAAATAACACCTCAAACACTTGAGAAGTTTATTAGCCAGTTGGTAGTTAGAAAAACAAAATTAAACCCAACACTCACAACAGAACTTGATAAAATAAGAAGAAGCATTAATGTGCTTGATGGCGAATTATTAGATGTACTTTCAAAAAGAATGGAACTGATTAATGAGTTGGCTCAGTATAAAAAAGAAAATAATATTCAGATTTTACAACCTAAGCGTTGGGAAGAAATTTTGTTAAAAGCACTAGAAGAAGCTAAAGAAAAAGGATTGAGCGAAAGATTTATTAGAAATTTATTTACAGAAATTCATATTGAATCTATTAAGCTTCAGAGTAATATAATGAACGAAGAAAACTAAAAAGTAAGAGGATGCAAAAAGTATTATTTGTTTGTTTGGGAAATATTTGTAGGTCGGCAATGGCACAAGGAATTTTAGAAGCTAAAGCCAAACAATATGGATTAAATTTATTGGTAGATTCTGCCGGAACATCCGATTATCATATTGGAGAAGCACCTGATGAAAGAATGCAAGCCAAAGCATTAGAGTATGATGTAGATATTTCTCAGCAACAAGCTAGGCAGTTTATCTATAATGATTTTCAGGAGTTTGATTATGTTTTTGCGATGGATAGCTCTAACTACAATAATATTTTAACCCTAGCAAAAACCTATGCAGATAAACAAAAAGTAACCCTATTTTTAAATTTAGTTTATCCAAACGAAAATAGAAATGTACCAGATCCTTATTATGGAGGAGAGGCAGGCTTTGAAGAAGTTTATCAATTATTAGATAATGCTTGTGAGGTATTTATAAAACAAATTAATAATGAACAATAAAGGAACACTATACTTAATACCAACCACATTGGGAGAATCTGCTTACGATCAGGTTATTCCATCGTTTAACAATGCTATTTTACAAGAAATAGATGTTTTTATTGTAGAAAATATTAAAACTGCTAGAAGGTTTATTAAAAAAACGGCACCTGAGAAAGTAATAGATGATTTAGTTTTTCACGAAATAAATAAAAGAACCAATTTAGATATGTTGCCCACTTTTCTGAAATCAATAGATGAAGGAAAAAATATTGGTGTTATATCCGATGCTGGTTGTCCTGGTGTTGCCGACCCCGGAGCAGATGTTGTGGCTTTAGCTCATCAAAAAAACATAAAAGTAATGCCGTTAGTTGGACCTTCGTCAATTTTATTATCGTTAATGGCAAGTGGTTTTAACGGACAAAGTTTTTGTTTTAATGGTTATTTACCTAAAGAACAAAAAGACAGGGTAAGAAAATTGAAAGATCTAGAAAGAATTGCTATTGCTCAAAAGCAAACGCAGCTTTTTATCGAAACGCCTTACAGAAATCAACACGTATTAACCGATTTATTAGCCAACTGCAATCCAAATACAAAATTGTGTATAGCGGTAGATATAACAATGGCTTCGGAGCAAATTGCTACCAAAACCATTGCAGAATGGAAAAATACCACTATTGATTTGAATAAAAGACCGTGTATCTTTTTATTAGGGTAATTATAGAAATTAGAGATCCCGAAAAATGTTTTTGTGAAAAACTAATTTTTCGAGGATGCTCGTAAAAATAAAGAATTAACAATTCTTGTTTTTACGGCATTAGAAATTAACCTCATAACCTTTTAACCTCATAACCTCATAACCTAACTAAGATAGTCCACTAATTTTACCGTCATTATCAATAAACATTCCTTCAGATGCTGGAACAACTGGTAATCCCGGCATACGCATCATGTTACCTAAAATAGGAATAACAAAACCTGCTCCTGAAGCAAATTCAAATTCTCTAACGCTAATGGTAAATCCTGTTGGTCTGCCAATTAAACTCTCATTATCCGAAAAAGATTTTTGAGTTTTAGCCATACATACTGGAAGTTCATTCATGCCTAAGCTTTCAATTTTTTTCAAATCGGTTAGGGCTTTTTTAGAATATTCAACACCATCAGCACCATAAATGTTTTTGGCAATAATTTCAATTTTTTCTTTAATAGGAAGTTTCCAATCGTAAAGTGGCTTAAAGTTATTTTTACCGCTTTCAATTTCTGTTACAACAGCTTGTGCCAGATTTGTCATACCATCACCACCTTTAGCAAAACCTTCAGCAACAATAGCTTTTACACCTAAATCGGCACATCTATCCTGAATAAGTTTAACTTCCTCAGCACTATCAGAAGGGAAAGCATTAATAGCAACTACAGGATTTAATCCGAATTTTTTACAGTTTTCTATGTGTTTTTCAAGGTTAGCAAAACCATTGCTCACTCTTTCAACATTAGCATCGTTATATTGTTCTTTGGTAGCTCCTCCGTGGTGACGTAAAGCTCTTATGGTTGCCACCAACACTAGTGCTTTAGGTTTTAATCCACCAGAAACACATTTTATGTCTAAGAATTTTTCAGCACCTAAATCAGCACCAAAACCAGCTTCTGTAACTACATAATCCGATAAAGATAATCCCATTTTTGTTGCTAAAATAGTGTTCGTACCTTGAGCAATATTAGCAAATGGACCACCATGTATAATAGCAGGATTTCCCTCTAATGTTTGAACTAAGTTAGGCTTAATAGCATCTTTAAGTAAGATAGCCATTGCATTTTCTGCCTTTAAATCTCTTGCATAAACAGGTTTTTTATCGAAAGTAAATCCAACAAAAATATTTCCTAGCTTATTTTTTAAGTCTTCAAAGTTTTCAGACATACATAAAATTGCCATTACTTCTGAAGCAGGCGTAATATTAAAACCATCTTGTCTGGGAATACCGTTTCCTGTACCACCTAAACCAATAACAATTTCTCTTAAAGCCCTGTCATTCATGTCCATTACTCTTTTCCAAACAATAGTTCTAGGGTCTATATTTAAATTATTGGTTTTATTTTGAATATTGTTATCTATTAAAGCTGACAAAAGGTTATTGGCTTTTTCTATAGCAGAAAAATCTCCTGTAAAATGCAGGTTGATATCTTCCATAGGAACTACTTGAGCATAACCGCCACCAGCAGCACCACCTTTAATTCCGAAAACAGGACCTAAAGAAGGCTCTCTTAAAACTACAGTGGTTTTCTTTCCAATTTTATTAAGTCCTTCAGTTAAACCTATAGAAGTAGTAGTTTTTCCTTCTCCGGCAGGAGTAGGAGTAAGAGCTGTAACTAAAATTAAATTGCTTTTATCAATATTTTCCTGACGAATAAGGCTTAATGGAAGTTTAGCCTTATATTTTCCATACATTTCAATGTCATCTTCATTTATATTTAAGTAAGAAGATATTGCTGTAATGTGTTTTAGCTTAGTGTTTTGTGCTATTTCAATGTCAGAAGGAAATCCCATATTTTTATATTTTTAAGTTTAAAAGTTAAAAATAGGAAAATTTTAATCAGCTACAAATATTTGCTTGCTGAACTTTGTAAGATAACTAGTCTTTCTTTTGTCTTGATACAAAAGAAAGACAAAGGTCGGTAGAGTGTACAATTAACAAATAACGTTTTATTCTTAATGTAGATTTAATCTTAGAAAAACTTATTGTTTAGTGTGGAAATTTTTTAAATTTGAAGAAGAATTAACAATAAATATAATTGTCTAAATAAGAATATGTTATAAAAAGAACAAGAAATGTGTAGTTAGAAACTAACAATTATTATGAAACAAATTTTAACGATATTAATTATCCTTTTCAGCTTGAGTTATAGTTCAAAAGCTCAGGATTATTCTAATATAAAAAAATCAATTGAATTTAGCGATAGTCTTAAAAGGGCAAAGACGTTCAAAAAAATACATAAAGCATTATTAGATCCAAAGAAAGTTATTTCACTCAAGATAAATATTGGAACGGACACGATAGATTACAAAAAGTTTATTGCTAACATAGAAAAATTTATAAATTTAAGGAAAGTGGTTATTGACAATTTCTTTGGATATCAATTAAATTTACCTGAAAGTTTTTGGAAATTAAAAAAACTTGAATTTGTTTCATTACACAATTTAACTATCGAAGGATTTAGTGATTTAGAGAAGTTATCAGAACTAAAATACTTGTCTTTAATGGGGAGTAGATTAAATACAATTCCAAATGAAATATACAGTCTCGGTAATTTAGAATATCTTGATTTAACCTTAAACTTTTTAAATAGAATTCCTGAACAAATTTCTGCTTTAACAAAACTAAGAGAGTTAGATCTTACAAATAATTGTTTCACTCAAATTCCATCTTCCGTAATTAAATTATCACAATTAGAATATCTTGATTTTAATAATGCTGAAACTGCTAGAAAATTTGTTGATGGTACTGATTTTTGTTTTAACACATTAACAACAATTCCTGATGTTAAGCAGATGGATTCAATCAAGAAAATCAATCTATACAAGGTGAAAATTAATTCTAAAATTAAAGAAGATATTGAAAATTTGAATAATAAGAAGGTATTCGTAAATTATAAATAATAGCCGCAATATTTATTCATGTGGTTGAAATAAGAAGTAACTATAAATAAAAGTAAAAGTAATTCCTAAGGCTTCAAATTAAGTTGGTGTCCCATTTTACTTTTTTTAGTTTTAAGGTAGCTTTCGTTATGCAAATTAGATTCAATTTCTAAGGCTACATTATCAACTATTTCAAGACCATAACCTAATAAACCTGTTCTCTTTTTAGGGTTGTTGCTCATTAATTTCATTTTGGAAACACCTAAATCACGTAAAATTTGAGCTCCAATACCATAATCACGTTCGTCAGCTTTAAAACCAAGTTCTATGTTAGCCTCAACAGTATCTCTACCTTCTTCCTGAAGTTTGTAGGCTTTAAGTTTATTCATTAAACCAATACCTCGTCCTTCTTGGTTCATGTAAACCACTACACCTTTTCCTTCTTTTTCAATCATTTCCATTGCTTTGTGCAATTGAGGGCCACAATCACATCGGCAAGAACCAAATATATCACCAGTCATACAGGATGAGTGAACTCTAACTAAAACAGGTTCATCTTTGTCCCATTCTCCTTTAAAGATGGCTAAATGATCCATATCGTTAGTTGTTTGCTTGTAAGCAGCCATTTTAAAATCTCCATATTCTGTAGGTAAATCAATGGTCACTTCTCTTTTAATTAGCGTTTCGTGTTGTAAACGATAAGAAATTAAATCTTTAATGCTAACTATTTTAAGTTGGTGTTTTTCAGCAATCTTTAATAATTCCGGAAGACGAGCCATAGTGCCATCTTCATTCATAATTTCTACAATTACACCCGCTGGTTCAAAACCTGCTAATCGGGCAAAATCTATAGCCGCTTCGGTATGTCCAGCTCTTCTTAAAACGCCACCTCTTTTAGCTCTAAGTGGGAAAATATGTCCTGGTTTACCTAATTGTTCTTTTCTAGTATTAGGATTAATTAATGCTTTAATGGTTTTAGACCTGTCGGAAGCAGAAATACCTGTTGTACAGCCTTCGCCAATTAAATCTACAGAAACGGTAAAAGGTGTTTCGTAAGCAGCATTATTTTGATGTACCATTAACTCTAATCCTAATTCATCGCATCTATCTTCAACTAGTGGAGCACAGATAAGTCCTCTACCGTGTGTTGCCATAAAGTTAATCATTTCGGGAGTTACAGCTCTTGCGGCTGCTAAAAAATCACCTTCATTTTCTCTGTCCTCATCATCAACAACAATAATAATTTTACCATTTTTGATATCTTCAATCGCTTCTTCTATTTTGTTTAATTTTGCTTCCATTAAGTTGTATGAATTATTTTTAGCAAAATTACTAAAATTGAATGGGGATAATTCGTTTAACGTTGAAGTTATTTAAACTATGAACTTTAAATAACTTCACGTATAAATAAATAGAATTTTAAATAATGGCTAGGGTTTTAGCAATAGATTACGGACAAAAAAGAGTAGGAGTAGCTGTAACAGATGATTTACAGATTATTGCCAGCGGCTTAACAACTGTTCATGTAAAAGATATCATTACCTTTTTGGAAGATTATCTTACTAAATATGAGGTAGAAACTATTGTGGTTGGTTTAGCAATGGATTTGAAAAATCAACCTGCACAATCTGCCAGGTTTATAGAACCTTTTGTAAAACACATCACTAAAAAATTTCCTCAAGTAAAAATTGAAAGAGTGGATGAAAGGTTTACCTCAAAAATGGCATTTCAGACCATGATAGATGGTGGGTTAAAGAAAAAAGCTCGACAGAATAAAGCTTTAGTAGATCAGATTAGTGCCACCATTATTTTACAAAGTTATTTGGAACAGAAAAATGGGTTAATCTAACAACTTCACTTTCTTTAGGCTTAATAAATTAATAGGGTTGATACCTAAGTTCTCCACATTAGGTTGGGTTAATCTTACCACTTCATCGTAATATAAAATTACTACAGGAGCTTCTTCAATTATAATGTTATCCATACGTTGGTAATAATCGTAACGGATAGAATCGTTAGTTTCTTTTTGAGAAAGTTCATATAAATTATCAAAAGCTACGTTGCTAAAATGCGTGTAATTTGGTCCGTGAGGCGTAAAGTTTTTACTATAAAATAAAGCCAAATAATTTTCTGCATCAGGGTAATCTGCTATCCATGATTTTCTGAAGAAATTTAATTTGGAACGAGCCACTAATTCTCTGTGTGTAGTAGCCTGAACAATATCTACTTTCACTTTTATACCTATTTCACCCAATTGATGTTGAATAAATTCGCATAAATCAACATAATTAGCGGTAGTAAAAAGTGTAATTTCTGGCATTCCTTCTCCATTTGGATAACCTGCTAAGTAAAGTAACTCTTTGGCTTTTTCAGGATTGTAGTTATAGCCTTTCACTTTTTCTTCATCATAAGATGGCAAACCTTTTGGGACAAAACCTGCTTCAGCTGGAGTTCCAATGTTTTTTCGTAAGTAAGAAATCATTTGTTTTCTGTCGAAACCATAGTTAATGGCTTGTCTTACATATTTCTTTTTCAGCGGACTTTTGGCAACAATATCCAATTCATCATCTACTAAAATACCTAAATATTCGGTATTTAAATAAGGGTTGGTAAGCATTTTAACTCTATTGGTATATTCTTTTTTTAGTTTACCGTCAGCAGTAAAAATACTTTCTTTATTATCACCATCTCTCCCCGAAACAAAATCTAATTCTTTATTTAAAAATTTTAAAAATTCCATTTCCTTGTCTTTAACAAAGGAGATAGAAATAGCATCTATATAAGGTAATTGTTTACCGTTTTCATCTTTTTCCCAATAGTTAGGATTTTTTAATAAAACTAGTTTGTTGTTTTCGTCCCAAACTTTAAACATAAAAGGACCTGTACCCACAGGGTTGCTTCGGTAATCATTTTTGTAGTACTCAACCACTTCTTTAGCTACTACAGCACAATATTGCATGGTAAGAATTCCTAAAAAAGGAGGGAAGGCTTGGTTTAAGTGAATTTTTAAGGTAGTGTCATCAATTGCTTCAAAAGGTTGGTAGTTAAATTCTTCTTCAAAAGCAACATTATTAAAAATCCAGGTTCCCGGTGAAGCAACTTTTGAGTCTAAAATTCTGTTGAAACTATAAACAAAATCATGAGCAGTAACTTTTCTTCCTTTACCATTTTCAAATTGTTCGTTATCATGAAAAAAAACATTGTTGTGCAGGAAAAAAGTATAGGTTTTTCCATCATCAGAAATTTCCCATCTTTTAGCAATAGAAGGTTGGACGTTGAGTTGGTCGTCCATTTCTAGCAAACCATTATAAAGATGATTACACGCCCAAATATTTTCTGGGTTTCTAGAAAAAGCTGGGTCTAGAGAGGTAATTCCGGCTGCTTCGTTGTATTTAAAGACTTTTAATTTAGCTTCATCACTCTTGTCTGAACCACAAGACCAAATTAATAATGTTGCTGAAAATAGTGTAAGGATGATAATTAATTGATTACGCTTCATAATGTAGTGGTGTTTTTATGAATGTAATGTTAAGCAATAATAAAAAGGAATGTAGGGTTGATTAAAGCTTGTTTTCAACACGGTTTTTAACAGTTTCTTTTAGTGTTTTAATCAATTTTTTTGCTTGTTGTCCATTTAAATCAATCCCAAAAGGAATTTGTTGCTTATTAATGTTTAGACAAAGTGTGTAATGATTAGAATTCCAATATGAAGAGCTCATTTCATAAACTAATTTTCCTTTGTGTTTTAATGCTTCAATACTATCTATGGCAGTTAAGTCGTATCTTTCAGTTACTCCTCTTTCTCCAATTTTTTTAGTGAGATAAATACTTTCTTTATCAATAGTTATTACTTCTTTACCGAATTTTCTCCATCGAATGGCGTAGATAACTTTAAATTCAAAAAACAACCAAAAGATAAGGTAAACAACAAAAAATAATTTTGTACTAGAAGGGTAATCGTAAAAAAACTGACTAATTATGGCTAACCCGCAAAGAGAAAACAAAACTAACCAAGTGGTAAGCATATTTTGTTTTCTTTTATCATAAAGTGGATAAATTAAAATAGTTAGCTCATTGTTTTCTTCAATATATTCTATTTTATTTTCCATTTTAGCGTGTTTTGATGCTTTAAAGGTCAAACTTCCTACTTTTTTTAACTTTTTATGTAATTTTTAACAAAAAATTTATACATTCCATAAAGAGGCATTATCTTTGTAAAAGTTCGATGTAAATTATTAAATGTGTAATTAACTAAAAAAACTAAAAATTCTATGAAAAAATTTTCGATACAATTAATTACTTTATTATTACTAACCACCTTTGGAAAGGCAGTTGCTCAAGATAAAAAAATTGAGGATTTGAACTTTTTATATGTTGACGAAAAGTATGATAAATTAGTAGATAAATCTATAAAATTAATGGATGATGCTACTTATAGAAAACATCCTATGCCTTATCTATATGCTGCAATGGGATTGTACGAGATTTCTAAATTACCAGAAAAATATAGTGTAGGAGAAAGAGATTCGGATTATCCTAAACCATTAAAAGATGCTGAAAAATACATTTATAAATATGTAAAAGCTGAGGCAAAAGCTCAAAAGTATTTTGATGATTATGAGCCAACAATGGACGATTATAAAGAATTCTTCATCAACATAGCTGATACAGCCAATAAATTAGGACAGCATTTATTTTTGGTGGAGAAACCAAGAAAAGCAGCGTTAGAATATAAATATGCTTTTAAAGCAATTCCTAGCGACCCAGTGTTGCAACTTTGGCAAGGTATAAGTGAAATTAAATCTATGAATGCTGTAGAAGGTGAAAAAAATGCCAGAGCAGCAATGGAATTGATAGATGAAAAATTTGAACCTTCAACTGCTACTGCTGGAGTAATTTCTTCTGGGATGCTTATTTTAGAAGAATATTTCACTCAACAAGGAGATATGGAAATGGCTGCAAAAGCTAAAAAAATGGTAGAAGTATTTAAAAAATATGACCCTGAAGTACTTGATAAGAAAAAACAAGAAGAGAAAAAACAAAAAGCAAAAGAGAAAGATGTGGTGATGAAGAAGTTTTATAGTGATGAAGATGATGAAGATAATCAAGACTTGAAAAAAGGTAAAGTGGTTATTGATAAAGATGCTAAAGATGCCGATAAAAAATTAGACGAGATTGAAGATGATTTTGAAGATTAAATTGAATCAATAAAAAAAATAAAAACTCCTGAAGCAATTCAGGAGTTTTTTTATGTCTAATTTTTAAAAAGTAATAACTCATCTTCACCAATCATTTCAGTAGAAATAGGAGTAGAGGTAATTATTGGTGCTTTTAAACCTTTTTCAAAATTTTTATTTCCAGTAAATACTTTAGCTTCATCCCATAAGTTTTCATTTATAAAACTTTGTAGTAATTGAGCTCCCCCTTCAATAAAAATAGAAGTAATTTGTTGTTCGTATAGCTTATACATACATTGTTGCAATATATTTTCGGTTGGCTCTATTTTAATGTAAGTGATGTTTTTAGCAACTTCGTTTTTTAGGCTATTAAAAACAATAGTTGGAGCTTCATCATTAAAAATAGTCAAGTTTTTGGGAAGTCTTAAATTTAAATCTAACACCACTCTAATAGGGTTTTTACCTTTCCATTCTCTAACGGTAAGAGATGGATTATCGTTAAGTGCTGTGTTTGTTCCAATCATAATAGCATGTTCTTCACTTCTCCATTTATGCACCAATGTTTTTGAAGCAGCACAGGTTATCCAATTATCTATTTCTATATTTTGAGACCTATCAATATCTATAAAACCATCTTGTGTTTGAGCCCATTTTAAAATAATATATGGTCTTTTTTTATGATGAAAAGTAAAAAAACGTTTGTTAATGGCTAAACATTCTTTTTCAAGCACACCTAAGGTTACTTTTATATCTGCTTTTTTTAGTTTTTCAATGCCTTTTCCAGCAACTTCTGCATAGGTATCTATACAGCCAATTACAGCATGAGGAATGTTGAATCGCACAATTAAATCAGCACAAGGTGGCGTTTTTCCAAAATGAGCACAAGGCTCGAGGCTAACATAAATTGTACTTTCTGCAAGTAATGATTTATTGGAGACGCTATTAATAGCATTAACTTCTGCATGAGCCTCACCATAGTTTCTATGATAGCCTTCACCAATTATGGTGTTTTTATGTACAATAACACAACCTACCATTGGGTTGGGATAAACATTTCTTACGCCTTTTTTTGCAAGTTGCAAACAACGAAGCATATATGTTTCATGGCTTATCATAGATGCACCAAAAGTAAGGTTTTTTGTAATACTGAATAACCCCAGATTTGTCAATTTTTGGAAGCTAACTGCTTTAAATTTTTAAACCGTAGATAAAGCTATGCTTGAAAAAATTGTCTTGTTATCTACAAAAATAAATTCGTCAAATTCTTAGCAAACCTAAGTTCATTCAGTATAAAAATGATTAGCTTTGTTTTTTTCTTAAACAATCTAAAACACTATGGCAAAAAAATCTATTTTAACAGCAAAATCATTAAAATTTTTAGAGAATTATATTAATAATCCGGCTCCAACAGGGTTTGAATCTGAAGGACAAAAAATGTGGTTGGAGTATATAAAACCTTATGTAGATGATTATTTTGTAGATACTTATGGGTCGGTTGCAGCAATTGTAAATCCTAAGGCAGAATACAAAGTGGTAATTGAAGCACATGCCGATGAAATTTCTTGGTTTGTACATTATATTAATGAAAAAGGCTTTATTTATTTACGAAGAAATGGCGGTTCTGACCATCAAATAGCTCCATCAAAAAGAGTGAACATTCATACAGAAAAAGGAATTGTAAAAGCAATTTTTGGTTGGCCGGCAATTCATACCAGAAAAGATGGTAAAGAGGAAGCTCCTCAGTTAAATAATATTTTCTTGGATTGCGGATGTACCACTAAAGAAGAAGTTGAAAAATTAGGAATTAGCATAGGAGATGTGATCACTTACGAAGATGAATTTATGGTATTGAACAAAAACTATTTTGTTGGTCGTGCCTTAGATAACAGAATTGGTGGTTTTATGATAGCTGAAGTTGCACGTTTATTAAAAGAAAATAAACAAAAATTACCATTTGGGTTGTACATTACTAATTCTGTTCAGGAAGAAGTTGGGTTAAGAGGAGCAGAAATGATGGTTCAAAACATTAAGCCTAATGTGGCTATCGTTACCGATGTTTGTCATGATACTCAAACACCAATGATTAATAAAATTGAGCAAGGAGACAATCATGCAGGTAAAGGACCTGTTTTAACAGTTGGACCTGCTGTTCAGAACAATTTATTAAAACTGATAAAAACTACGGCAAACAAAAAGAAAATACCTTTTCAGTTAGCCGCTGCATCTAGAGCAACAGGAACAGATACGGATGCTTTTGCTTATGCAACAGGAGGAGTAGCTTCTGCTTTAATTTCTTTGCCATTAAGATACATGCACACAACAGTAGAAATGGTACATAGAGATGATGTTGAAAATGTAATTCAGCTGATTTATGAAACCCTATTACAAATTAAAAATAACCAAGATTTTAGGTATTTGAAATAATATTTAAAAACTAGCTTATCAAAAAAAAACGCCTTGAGTTACTCAAGGCGTTTTTTTGTAAGTTATGTTTAGTGATAATTTTTTAAAACTTCACTAACTTTTCAGTTTTTAGTAAGGTAGTATCTCCAATAACTTTAATAAAATAAATTCCAGCAGGGTAGTTAGTGTTTATTTGTAAAGTATTGCTGTTATTAATGGTTTTATTGAACATAGTTTTTC
This sequence comes from uncultured Flavobacteriales bacterium, assembly GCA_937901255.1. GTDB lineage: Bacteria > Bacteroidota > Bacteroidia > Flavobacteriales_E > Vicingaceae > BRH-c54. Next base: position 51,892 of record CALCHN010000044.1, read on the forward strand.
CTGTTATATCGAAAATTTCAACACTTATAGTTTTGTAATCATTGTTTTCAATAGCAATATTTACCACCTCATTAAAAGGATTAGGATACACTTTTATAAGGTCAGTTGTTTGTATTTCATTTACAGAAACTAAAGCAGAATCATAAACTGCAAATCCATCAAAACCAGCTTCAGCTATATGTCCTTGACCTTCATCAGTGGCTTTTACAATAAGTTGCATATTAGCGGTTAGCGGTAAAAAATTAGTTATTTTATATGATTTATGTACCCAAGTAGAAAAATCAGGAGTATTAACATCAGCATAATCTAATCTGGCTTCGTTTATACCATTAGTTAAAATAACCACCATAGAATCATCTGGATTTCCTGAGCCGCCACCATTAACAAACCATCTATCAAAATGAAGGTAAGGATCTGTTGATGTTGATAAATCGAATACAGGAGAAGTTAAAATAACAGTCCCTCCGTCAATATCATCTGTTCCTGATTGTCCGCCACCATTGCCAGTAACAAAAGCTTTTTCTCCACAATCGTTATTAATATCATTTCCTGGATTTACAGGAACACTACTTAAAAAAGTACCTACAGGCACATCTCTTACCCAAAAACCAGAAGAAGGATTATTTAATGTTGAAGTTGTCCAACCTAAATCAAAATCAAAATCATCGTAATAACCAACATCCATAGAGTAAGTATAAGGATTTCCTGTTGAATTAATATTTTGGGTGCTTAAACAAACTGATTGATGTCCCCAATGAGCAATATTTACATCATAAGTTGCAGGAACAAAATTGTTTAGGGTAAAATTTCCTGATGCATTTGTAGTAACAGTAGTAGAAAATTGTGAGTTACTAAAACGAATTTGAGCGTTAGCAATAGGAGTATTGGTAGTGTTTTCAATTATTTGTCCACTAAGGTTAAAAGGTTGAACAGGTTCTAATTGAACATTTACAGTAGTGGTTTGTGCTGAAGTAAGTACTACGTTAAATACAGTGTCAGGATAAAATCCAAATTTAGAATAAACCACATCGTAAGTACCTGCATCAGCTATACCTGTTTTGTAATCTCCATTAAGATTTGAAGTGGTATTATTAGTTGTTGTTAGAATTTCAACATTTGCTCCACTAATGGCAGCAGTAGTATTTAAATTAGTAATGTTTCCTACTAAATAAGCTGCTCTAACGTAGTTGGGACCTAAAACAAACAAACCATTTTCAATATCGCTAGCTAAAATAACCCCAGAAGGTAGCCAAGGATAAGCTCCCCAACAACCATTAAAACCATCACCACTAAACTGTGGAGAAGTATCATAATGCCCAACCTCAATTATATTTGAAGGGTCGGAAACATCATGTATGGTAACTCCATCTCTGTAATAAGAAGTTATAAGGTAGTTATTAAAAAAATGGGTGTTGTGAGGAATTACTCCTTGTCCCGGACTAGATTGAATTTTATCTAAAAAAGTAATATTATTTAGGTTGCTAACATCATAAGCATCTATAAATGAATTTGTTTTTTCATCCGTTGTAAAAACAGTTTGTCCATCATCAGAAAACCAAATATTATGAGTAAAAAAGTTAGAAGTTGGTTGAGTAGCCATGGTTGAAGGAGCATTTTTATTAGCAACATCAACCACTACAAAAAAACCATCATTAACAGCAGCTCCCCATAATGTATCTCCTCTAACAACTGCATCATGGAAATAATAAGTATCATATCTTCCTAACTCAACTGGAACTTTTGGGTTATTGGTTAAATCAAGCATAATTGCACCGCCAACTCCATTATCAGCACCTAATATGTAGCATACACCATTTTCATCAATATATAAGTTATGTGCAGATTGAAAAGGATAGGTACTTCCTCCGTAACTAGTAACATTGGCAGCACTTAAAGCTCCCGGAAGCGGATTAATGTCAATAATCATTAAACCACCCGTATTTTCATTTGTAATGTAAACGTGATTATTCCATGTTTTAATGTCTCTCCAAGTAGAGTTAGCTCCTGGAGCAAAAAATACTTCTACCGGATTGGTGGGAGTAGTAACATCTACAATGGCTACACCAGTTTCAAAACCTACTAAAGCATACTCGTTAGCCCCTTTTTTTATTCCCCAAACATCATTTAAATCACCTCGGTTTCCTGTGAATGTTAAATTAGAAAGTAAGTTGATGTTTTTACTAGATTGAGCATTAGCAGTTAAAGCCAAAACTGAAATTAAAAATACAATAGAGATTTTTTTGAACATGATTTATTTTTTTAAAACTTTGTGCAAGATAAGATTATTAAATCTCAAAATAAATATAATTTAAAGGTATCTTTATAATCTTAAATGTATATTTGATTTATAAAAAGCAACTGAATAAAAAAGTTATATGTGCGGTATTGTAGGCGTAATTTCTTCTAAACAAGCAGACCTTAAGCAAATAAAAGTTGCTACTAATGTATTGGATAAAAGAGGTCCAGATTGTCAGGCAACAGTTGCTTTTGAAAACATTGCATTGGGTCATGCTCGTTTATCTATTATAGATACTTCTGAAAGTGCTAATCAACCATTTTTTGATATTACTAAAAGATATGTAATCATATTTAATGGAGAGATTTATAATTACAAAGAACTAAGAACAGAATTAGAACAGTTAGGAGTTGAGTTTAAAACCCAAAGCGATACAGAAGTGCTTTTATATCTGTATATTAAGCACGGAAAAGATTGCTTGGAAATGTTGAATGGTTTTTTTGCTTTTGCTGTTTATGATAAAGAAAAGAAAAGTCTGTTTGTTGCAAGAGATAGGTTTGGAATAAAGCCCTTATTGTATTATTTTGATGGTGAAAAATTTATTTTTTCATCGGAATTGAAAGCCATCTTACAGTTTAAAATCAACAAATCAATAGATAAGTTAAGCTTGTTTAATTATTTGCAATTTAATTACATACCTTCAAATTCTAGTATGCTTGAGCAAGTAAATAAATTAACTCCCGGACATTTTATTTTTATTTATGATGTTGATGATGTAAAAGAGATTAAAGAAACGGAGTATTATTGTATTCCTTATACCGAAAAAGAAACCATTCAAAAGTCGGCTTTAAATTACGATAAATCTAAAGAAAAACTTTATGAGCTTTTGCATGATGCAGTAGAGAAAAGATTAGTAGCTGATGTTCCTGTCGGTACTTTTTTAAGTGGAGGAGTAGATTCTTCTATTATTAGTTTGATTGCTAAGAAATACAAATCAGACCTTAATACATTTTCTATAGGATATAAAGATGAACCTTTTTTTGATGAAACGATTTATGCTAAAGCTGTTGCAGATAAAATAGGAAGTAAGCATCATGTTTTTTCGCTTACCAATGCCGAAATGTACGAGCATCTTAATGATATATTAGACAGTATTGACGAACCTTTTGCAGACTCATCAGCAATTGCAGTCTATATTTTGAGTAAATACACTAAAAAACATGTTACAGTTGCCCTTTCGGGAGATGGTGCTGATGAATTATTTTCGGGCTATAACAAACATATGGCCGAATATAAAATAAGGCACTTAGGAATGAAAGAAGCTCTGGTAAAGTTGGGATATCCACTATGGAAAAGGTTGCCAAAATCTAGAAACACTAAACTTACTAACCTAAACCGACAATTGTATAAATTTAGTTTGGGAGCCAACATGTCACATAAAGATAGGTATTGGTTGTGGGCATCTATTATTAATGAAGAAAAAGCTAATTATTTATTGAAAGAAGAATTGGTTTTTAATCCACAGCGACTAACAGATGATGCGTTTACTTACAAAAAACGCAAAGACGAATTGCTTAAATACATCAGAAAAGAGGGGGATTTAAATGATGTGCTTTATTCGGATGCCAAAATGGTGTTGCCCAACGATATGCTCAGAAAAGTAGATATGATGAGTATGGCAAACAGTTTAGAGGTTAGGGTGCCTTTTATGGATCATCGGATAGTGAATTTTGCTTTTAACCTTCCTAGAGCTTTTAAAATTAATGAGAACATGAAGAAAAAAATTCTTCAAGATGCATTTTATGATGAGTTACCAGAAGAAATCTATAACAGACCTAAACATGGCTTTGAGGTACCACTTTTAAGTTGGTTTAAAAATGAGCTTAAAACTACCATTTGCGATGATTTATTAAGTAAGGAATTTATTGAGGAACAAGGAGTTTTTAATGTTTCAGCAATAGAAGAGTTGAAGCAAAAATTATTCTCCAATAATCCGGAAGATACTCCGGCAACAGTTTGGGCAATTGTGGTTTTTAATACTTGGTGGAGAAAGTATATTTTAGTATAAATTTAACTTGATAATTAATTGAAGGAAAAAATTAAAATACTAAGAATAATCAATCGCTTTAATTTAGGCGGACCAACATTTAATGCAGCTTATTTAACCAAATATATGAGTGATGAGTTTGAGACTTTGTTAATTGGAGGAGAAAAGGATGAGACAGAAGAAAGTTCTACTTTTATTTTGGATAGTTTGGGATTAACGCCAACCATCATCCCAGAAATGAAGCGAGAAATTGGTTTTAAAGAAGATAAAATAGCCTACAAAAAACTAAAAGAAATCATTAAAGAATTTCAGCCCGACATTGTGCATACACATGCTTCAAAAGCTGGTACTTTAGGGAGGATGGCAGCTTATAAATGTAAAGTACCAGTAATTGTGCATACTTTTCACGGACATGTTTTCCATTCTTATTTTGGTAAAACAAAGACCATTTTTTACAAGAATATAGAACGCTATTTAGCCAAAAAATCTACCAAAATTATTGCTATTAGCGATATTCAAAAAAATGAATTAACTCAACAACATAAAATTTGCAATAAGAACAAAGTAGCGGTTATTCCTTTAGGGTTTGATTTAAGCAGGTTTCAAGAAGATTATGAAACCAAAAGAGCTGATTTTAGAAAACACTATTTGCTTGAAGAGGATGAAATTGCCATTGGAATTATCGGCAGACTCGTACCAATTAAAAACCACAGCTTGTTTTTAGAAGCAATAAATCAACTATTAAAGAAATCTACCAAAAAAATAAGGGTGTTTATTATTGGAGATGGTGAAGAAAAAGAAAATTTAACTCAGTATTGCAAAGAACTTAAGCTAGACTTTACTGAGTTTAATAAACAAAAAAAGAAAGCCAATATTACATTTACCTCGTGGGTTAAGAATGTAGATTGGGCAAATGCCGGATTAGATATTATTGCATTATCTTCTTTAAATGAAGGCACACCAGTAAGCTTAATTGAAGCACAAGCAGCAAATAATCCAATAGTAACAACCAACGTTGGTGGGGTTGAAAACGTAGTGCAGAAAGACAAAACAGGATGTATTGTGCCATCTGGAAATGTTAACGCTTTTGCTGAAGCACTCTTAAAGTTGATTGAAAATGATGTATTGAGAAAGCAAATGAGTGAAAAAGGTTGGGAGTTTGTAAAAGAAAAATTTCATTACGAAAGGTTAGTGAAAGATATGAGTGAACTCTATTTTTCCTTGTTAGCAAACAATAAAAAGTAAATTTATCATTTTTTACAATCAATTTTTATAGTTTTGTCATATAGTGTAAGTTAAGAATTTATCATTAACAATTATAATTTGTTAAATATCTACATATGAAATTGAATATTTTAAAATGGACATTAGGTCTGTTTGTGGTAATATCCTTTGTGAGTTGTAACTATAACTCCAACAGGATGTTGAAAACCCCTAAAGGTTATGATTTTGCTGCACCTCCAACAGATAGTAACCCTTTGTATGTTATTGCAGTAAGTGATATCTTAGAGTTTAAACTTTACACTAATGATGGAACTTCTTTGGTAGATTTTACCGCAATTGATGGAGGTGGAGCAGGAGTAGCAAGACAACAAGTAAATCAGGTTCAGTATTTAATAGATTATGATGGTTTTTGTAAACTACCAATAGTAGGAAGAGTTGAATTGAGAGGAAAAACACTAAGAGAAGCAGAAAAATATTTAGAGGAAATTTATTCAAAATATTACATTAAACCATTTGTAGTGTTAAGGGTTCAAAATAGAAGAGTAACTGTATTTACAGGTGGCGGAGGAAGTGGAAAAGTAGTTCCTCTTAATAATGAAAATGTAACTTTAATAGAAGCTCTAGGTTTAGCAGGTGGTTTAACCAACGATTCTAAAGCTAAAAGAATTAAAGTGGTAAGAGGAGATTTGAGCAATCCGCAAGTGTTTTTATTTGATTTGAGTACGATTGATGGATTAAAAACCATTGACTTTCCGCTTCAGGCAAATGATATAATTTATGTGGAGTTTAGAAATAATTTTGTGAGAGAAGCCATTAGAGATATAGCTCCAATAGTTAGTTTAATAACCAGTACATTAACGCTTATTATTGTTATAGATAGGCTAGGGGCTGAATAATTAAAAAAATTAATGCAAGAAGAACAATTTGCACACAAAAAAGAAATAATATCTAACTTTAATACAGAGTTAGATATTATTTTATTGCTAAAGGTTTTTAAAAAGACCTTTATCTATTTTGTGGGTATTATTGCCGTATGTGTAGCATTATCACTTATCTATTTAAGATATACTGTGCCTATTTACCAATCTAAATTGGTGCTGCAAGTAGGAAGCGAAAATACAGCCAACAAAGTACTTCAGGTTGATAATTTTAGTAAAACAGAAGATGTAGCCAAAGATGTAGAATTGTTAAGATCTAAATTATTACTTAAAAGAGCTTTAAGTAAATTGCCTTTAGAAGTTAGTTACTTTAATCAAGGTAAAATTTTAGAGTATGAGTTGTACAAAAACTCGCCTTTTAAAGTGTTTTTTGAGGTAAAAGACTCTTCCGTTTTAGGTAAAAAGTTTTACATAGAAAAAACCAATAACGAAAAATTCAATTTATTCCAATCGGAAAAATTAATAGGAGAGTTTAATTCTAATGAAGCAATTGAATTAAAGGAAGTTACGTTAAGAATTGTTTTTGATAATTATGATAATTTTGATGATGATAAAAACAATTCTATGTTTTTTGTTATTAATGATGCTGAAGCATTAACCAATAAATACATTCAGCAATTAGGAGTTTATCCGCTAAACCCATCTGCTAAAACCATTAGTATTTCATTTAATGATAATAATGCAATAAAAACATCAGACATCATTACTTCTTTGGCAAACGAATATATTTTGTATGATATTGAAGAAAGAAGTAAAAGTTCTAAGAAAATTATTCAGTTTTTAGATGACCAATTGGATAAGTATTACAACAAAGTAAAACTTTCAGAAAATAAAATTCAAGATTTTCAGACCTCTAAAAAAATTGGGAATCCAAATGAAGTATCTTCCATCTATTTAGATAAAATTAATCGTTTCGAGAACCAATTAATAGATATTGATTTTCAAACAAGCGTATTGAAAGAAATAAGTAAATCAGTAACCGGAAAAATTAATACCATAGATGTATATAACTTATTACCAACACTTACTGGAACAGAATATGAAGCAAGCATTTCTGCATTAATTACCAACCTTCAAAGTTTAATGGTGCAAAAGCAAAATTTGCTTAGCGAAGTAACTGTAAATAGCGGTAATATTCAATCGTTAGAAAATCAAATTGATGTTCAAAAAGAAATATTATTTACAACGATAAACTCACTTATTAGCAAATTAGAACTCAGAAGAAAAGAAGTAGTTAATAAAGTAAATGAAATACAAGCTAAATATTTAACAGTTCCAGCAAATGAGTTAGAATATGCTCGTTTGCAAAGAGTTTTATCTATAGATGAAAAATTCTTTACACTGTTAATGGAAAAACGAACAGAATACTCTATTTCTGAAGCAGGTTTTGTTCCTCAGCATACTATTTTAGATAAAGCCAATGTGCCAACAGCACCAATGTCGCCAAATAGAAATATGATACTAATAACAGGAGTGTTGTTAGGAGTAGTAATTAGTTTGATAGTATTAATAATTAGATATGTATTTAAAAACACCATTTCTACTATAGATGAAATAAACAGATATGTGAGGTCTTCAGTAGGGTTTTTAGGGAACATTCCATTGTATCATAATAAAATACCAGTTTCTCAATTGGTTATCAACAGAGAACCTAAGTCGGTTATTTCAGAATCGTTTAGGTCGGTACGTTCTAATTTGCAGTTTATCTCAACTAAAAATGAGAAGAAAACCATAGCAGTAACATCAACCATATCTGGAGAAGGAAAAACATTTTGTGCTATCAACTTAGCAGGAATTATTGCCATGTCGGGTAAAAAAGTAGTGATTATAGATTTGGACATGAGAAGACCTAAAATACACATGGGTTTTGGGGTTAAAAATACTTGTGGGATGAGTACCATTTTAATCAACAAAAGCACTATTGAAGAGTGTATTCATCATAGCGAATTAGAAAATTTAGATTTTATCACTTCAGGGCCAATACCACCAAATCCTTCTGAACTTATTATCGGTGGAGGAATTGAAAAAATTATTAATCAGTTAAAGAATGATTTTGGGTATGATTATGTAGTAGTTGATAATCCGCCAATAGGCTTAGTTTCGGATGCTATGGAAACATTAAAATTTGCTGATTATCCTATTTATGTATTCAAAAGCGAGTATTCTAGAAAAAACTTTATCAACAACATAGATAAATTAGTACTCGAAAACGAGATTTCTAAATTATCCATCATTCTTAATGGGGTAGATTTTAGCGATAAGTTTTACAGCTATGGATATAATTATAGCTACAGTTATGGAAGCAAAAACAGCTATTATTACGATAGTAGTGAAGAATCAGCAACATTTTTTAATAAGCTATTAAAGAAAGTTGGGATAAAAAAATAAAGAATAGAATTAGATGAATTTTATTAAGACAGCTATTGAGGGTGTAATAATTATTGAACCACTTGTTTTTGAAGACGAAAGAGGGCATTTTTTTGAATACTATCAAAAAGAATTGTTTGCCAATAATGGGATAATAACCGAATTTGTTCAAGATAATCAATCTTTATCTCAAAAAGGAGTGTTAAGAGGATTGCATTTTCAAGCACCACCTTATGCACAAGCTAAACTAATTAGAGTGATAAAAGGAGCAGTGTTAGATGTTGCAGTTGACATAAGAAAAAACTCTCCCACCTACGGAAAACATGTTGCAGTAGAACTTTCGGAGACCAATAAAAAAACACTTTATATTCCTGAAGGATTTGCTCACGGTTTTTTAACCTTAGCAGATAATACCATTTTTTCATACAAATGTTCTAATTATTACAATAAAGCATCAGAAGGAGCTTTGTTATGGAACGACCAGAATTTAGCTATTGATTGGGGAATTACCACTCCTATTTTATCAGGTAAAGATAAAGAGGCACCTACTTTAAAATCATTTTCAACACCTTTCTAAAATGGAACTGTTTTCTAACAAACATATTTTTTTCTTTTTAGGAGCATTGTTGTTCTCATTTTTCATTAATAGCATATTGTTGAGGTTTGTTAAAACTCTTGGAATTAGAAATGATAAAGATATTGATGTTAGATGGAGTGCTAAATCTAAGCCCGCACTTGGTGGATTAACTTTTTACATTGTTTTTTTATTGTCAATTACCTTGCATCCATTTGTTTTTTCTTACCAAAACATAGCTATGGATTTCCAAACAACCGGAATTATTGGGGCAGTTTCTTTAGGTTTTTTAATGGGACTAGCTGATGATGCTTATAATACTAAACCTTTATTAAAATTAATTGTACAAATAGCTTGCGGTGTTATTTTAATTTATTCAGGAACATTTATTCATTTATTTGAGAATAATAATTGGAACTATGCTTTAACCATATTGTGGGTGGTTGGTTTAATGAATTCAATTAATATGTTGGACAATATGGATGGCATTACCACATCTATTTCATTAATTATTTTAATTGTAATTCTTTCGGTAATGTTAGGACATGAGCATAATCCTACATATTTAACCATAGTAATTGGGTTAATAGCTACTTTGTTTTGCTTTTTATACTTTAATTGGCACCCTTCTAAAATGTTTATGGGAGACACTGGAAGTCAGTTTTTAGGAATTGCTTTAGCAGCCTTAAGTATTCATTATTTATGGAATCCGGTTCAAAATGGAAATGAATTTGCCATTTCCAGACAATTTATAATTCCTTTGTTAAGCTTTATAATCCCAATTATTGATACAACAACAGTTGTTATTAAGAGGGCAAGTAAAGGAAAATCGCCATTTGTTGGAGGTAAAGATCATACAACACATCATTTATCTTACTTGGGTTTTAATGAAAAACAAGTGGCTATTATTGTGATAATGATTGCTGTTGTAGCTGCTGTTATGGTTACTTTTATTATAAATTATATTCCTAAATGGACGCATACTTATACGATACTTTTTAGTGGTTATTTTTTATTGGTATTTATTAGCTTATTTTCCATAGCCATGAAAAATAGGGATAAAAGTAATTAGAGTTATGTCAAAAACGCTATCAAATCATTTGTACGAATTAATTTTTTCGCTATCTAGTACAGAGAAGAGGTATGTAAAGCTGTTTATGACAAAACATATTGGAAAAGAAAATCAATTAAGTATTAAGCTATTTGATTTAATTCTAAAAAAAGAAGGCAAATCCGTTGAGCATATAGAGGGGAAAATAATTTTCACCAAACATCCTTCAAGACTTAAGAATTACCTTTATGATATTGTAATAAAAGCCTTAGAAGATTATCATGCTCAAAAATCTATCAATATTACTGTAAGGAGAAAAATTAATCAAATAGAAATATTGTATAACAAAGCCTTATATAAACAGGCTGTTGTAATGGCTGACAAAACCCTTAAACTTTCTCAGAAAATAGATAACCAAGCTTACATTATAGAAACCATAAGTTGGTATATGAATGCCTTAAAAACCTTTGAAGGAAAAAAATATCAGGCAAAGTATGATAGGCTTCAAAAAATTCAAAATGAGGCAATAAATAAGTTAAGTGTTGAAAGAAAATATTTAAACTTAAGTAATAAAGGGTTTATATTAACCAAGAAAAGTGGGTTGTTACAATCTCAAGAAAACTTAAATAAATTTAATGAAATTATTAATAATCCTTTACTATCGGAAGATGTTTTAACTAATAGTTTTATTTCTACAAGGTGTTTTCATAGTATTTGGGCTAATTATCATTATGCAACAAATAATTATAAAGAAGAGCATAAATGTTTGTATCAAGTAATTAAACTTTATGAAGATTACCCTTTAAGAAAAGATTCCGACCAATATAATTATGTTACTTATTTGAATAATTATGCTGTTGGTTGTTCAAGAAATAAAGATTGGGAACAAGCTCAGTATTATTTCAATAAACTAGGTGCTATTGTACCTAATTCAAATCAAATTGAGATTAAAATTTTTGAATACCTATCATGTAATTATTTAAATCTTTTAATTGAGGAGGTAGATTTAAATAAAATGAAGCAAGAGCTTCCTAAAATAGAACTTGGCTTAAAAAAATACCATAGTAAAATAACACCACTTTTTAAGAAAATTATTCAATTTAATTTATGCTATGCCTATTTTCTGTTAGAAGATTATAAAAAAGCACAGTATTACAATTTTATTATTGTAAACGAAAAAGATGATACATTTAGGTCGGATGTTTACCTTATTTCTAAAATAATTCAGTTTATTCTTCATTATAAGATGAAAAATATAGATTTATATGAATCATTTTATAATTCAATGAAATACCTTTTTGAGCAAAAAAATATAAATTACGTTTTATATCATAGTTTTTTAAGGTTTATAAAACAGTTAATGCATGATGATAATGTTGGTGCTTTTAAAAAATATGAAGCAAAATTATTAGAGATTGTTCAAACACCTAAAGAACGTCAATTACTTAGTAATTTCAACATTCTTTGTTGGGTGCAAAGTGAAATAAAAGGTGTTGAAATGGCAAAGTGTTTAAAAACTTATAATACTAAATTCTCTTAAAGATATCAATAGTTTTAATGTTGATATAAATTACCTTTTTAAGCTATTGTATTTAACTAAAAACTTGTGCAAAAAACAGGTTTAAATAGTAATTATTAGCAATTGCTTATTTTTTAGTAATGGTGAACTAGATTAATATTGTTGTGAAAAACAAATAATTAGTTTTAGCCATGAAAAACAAATTCTTTAATTTTTACAAAACAGTTGTATTATCTGCAATTTTTTTAGCCTTTTCAATTAAAAGTGAAGCTCAAGAGAAGAAAAGAGCCACCTTTTGGCATTTTGGAAATCAAGCAGCATTAGATTTTACTTGTCAGCCCGTTAGTTTTAGTGGTAGCCCAATGAATGCTTTTGAAGGTTCCGCTACTATTAGTGATACTAATGGAATTTTACAATTTTTCACACAAGGAACAACAGTTTGGGATAGAAACAACAATGTAATGCCCAACGGTACAGGACTGTTAGGAAACCCTTCTTCTGTTCAGGCTGCTGTTATCGTTCCTCACCCCGGCAACAACGACAGGTATTTTATTTTTACCACAGATGCTATTTTTGAAAACAATGGTATTAATGGTTTGCAATGGCATGAGGTGGATATGACATTAAATGCCGGTAATGGTGATGTTATTACTAAAAACAATATGCTTACCGATAAAACTCAAGAAAGGTTAGTAGCAGTAAGAAATGCAACATCAACCGGATATTGGATAGTAGTTCTAAAAATTCATCCAACATCAACCTCTAGTTCAAACCAAGGATACAATGAATTTCACGCTTATGAAGTTACAGCAGCAGGTGTAAATCCGGTGCCGGTTATATCTACAACAGGTCCAATGATTAACTGGAATTCTTATGGGATGTATATGTCGCCACAAGGCAATGCCTTAGTAACAGCACATCCTGATTTTAATGTATATGATTTTGATAATTCTACAGGAGCTTTGGTTCATAAGTGGCAAGCGGTAGTCAGTCCATTTATGGGATCATTTGAATTTTCTCCAGATGGAAATATTTTATATGGCACACGTCAAGGAAGTGGAATATATCAGTTTGATTTGAATGCAGCAAATGTTACTGCCTTTGAAAACTCCATGACTTTGGTTTCTCCTTCGGGTTCATCCTATAAAGCACTACAATTAGGCCCGGATTGTAGATTGTACGCCATGCCGTCAAGTGGAAATTATCTTTCAGCATTTAATAGCCCTAATGTTTTTGGTGTCGGAAGCGGTTTTGTACAAAATGCTGTAACCATTAATTCAGGAACTTTTAATCATTGTTTAACTAACTTTTGTGCTTCATTTTTTGAAGACCCTTGCTCTACCATGTTAGATTTTTCTCTTTCTGCTGTTGATGCCAGTTGTGTAAATGATGGTTCTGCGAGTGTTATCAATTTACAAGGTCAACCACCATTTAATATATTATGGTCTAACGGAGGAACAACTCAAACCATTAATAACTTAAGCGGAGGAATGTATTCTGTTACTATTTCTGATGCAAGTGGATGTACATTAACTGATAGTATTTATGTTAATCAACCACAAACAATTTCTATAGATAGTGCTACCATTACCAATGCTTCTACATGTGGAGGGGTTGATGGAGCTATAGATTTACACCTAAGTGTAGTTGGTTCAGATACACTTACCACATTATTGGCAGAAGGATTTGAAACAGATGGACATGGAACTAGATATACAGCCAACCCATACCCTGGAACACCAAGTAACTTTTACTTTTTTAAAAGAGGAGATGATAATACTATTGACTTTTCAACCAACCCAACCAACGAAGAAGGAAGTTTTTATTTTGGAGCTAGGAGAACAGGATTTTCTAGTCTTCCCATAACTTGCGATGTTACCACTAATCCAACTAACATAGCCGGGTATTCAAATATTGAAGTTTGTGTTTTATTGGCATTAGGAAGAAATAATATGAGTGTTGATCCTAATAACCACATGACAGTTGAATATAACATAGATGGTTTGGGATGGAATACGTTAGCTACTTTCAGACCACCTTCAGGAACTTTTCCCTCCGGTTTAGCAGAAGATACCAATAATGATGGTTTTGGTGATGGAACAGCCTTGTCAACTACTTTTCAGGATTTTTGTTATCAAGTTCCCACAACAGGTACAAACATTGAGGTACGTGTAAGTACTGATATGAGTGGTTCAAGTTTACGTCAATCTGCGTTTGATTTCATTAGAGTAAAAGGTTTAGCTCCTTATTCATACACTATTTTATGGTCCACTACAGACACAACTGAAGATATAAGCAATTTATCTCAAGGTACTTATACGGTAACTATAACAGGGCAAAATAATTGTGTGGTTACAGATAATTTTACAATAACAGATCCTTGTGTTCCTCAAACTCTTACAGCATCTTTTAATTTACCTTCTGACACAATTTGTGTAGGAGAATGTTTTATTCCTGTTGATAACAGTATTGGAACTAATATAACCAATTGGAATTGGACTTTTGCCAATGGAACTCCTGGAAATAGTGCGAACCAAAATCCTGGAAATATTTGCTATACTACTCCAGGAACACATAATATAACGCTTCAGGTAACAGATGCTAATTCAAATACGGATGATACTACCATTGTAATTACGGTATTAGCTCCTACATCTGGTACAACTACAGCTACTATTTGTCAGGGAGATAGTATTTTGTTAGGAGGAGTTTACCAAACGGTGGCAGGTAATTATAATGATACTTTAACAAACACTTTTGGCTGTGATAGTGTGTTGACTACTACATTATCTGTAAGTCCGGCAGATGATGCTGGCTTTAGTTATTCAGCCGGCACTTATTGCTTATCAGATCCAAATCCATCACCAACAATAACCGGATTGTCAGGTGGAACATTTACAATAGACAATAGTGGAGTAATTAATGCTACTACCGGAGAGCTTAATATAGCATCATCAGGAATAGGAACCTTTAATGTAACTTACATTACCAATGGGACTTGTCCTTCGGATAGTGTTTTTGTTATTAACATAACTTCAGGAGCTAATGCCACCATTACGCCTATAGCAACTATTTGTGAAAATGAACTTCCATTTACATTAACAGCTGTAGATGGTGGTGGAACTTGGTCAGGAACGGGAATAACGAACACTACAAACGGTACTTTTGACCCAAGTGTTGCCGGAACAGGAAATCATACTATTACTTATGCGATAAATTCTTCTTGTGGAGATACCGATTCAGTGATAATTACGGTATTGAGTGTGCCAACTACTAATACAACTGCAAGTATTTGCCAAGGAGATAGTATTTTACTAGGAGGAAGCTTTCAAACTACAGCAGGCACATACAATGACACTCTTACTGCTGGAGCTACAAACGGATGCGATAGTATAGTAATTACCAATTTAACCATAAATTCAGTAGCAACGGGAACAGCTTCAGCAACCATTTGTCAAGGAGATAGTATTTTGTTAGGTGGAGCTTACCAAACCACAGCAGGTACTTATATAGATACCGTTTCTGGTGGAGCTTCTAACGGTTGTGATAGTATTATTAGCACTACGTTAAATGTAAATCTTATCAATACAAATTCATCTAGCATTACTATATGCCAAGGAGATAGTGCTTTAATACATGGTAATTATGAAACAACAGCAGGCATATATACCCAAACTTATACGAATGTAAATGGTTGCGATAGCATAGAGCAAGTTACCTTGATTTTAAATTCGCCTAGTATTACTTCTCAAATTGTAAACTTTTGTGCCGGAGGAAGTGTGGTAGTCAACGGAAACACTTATAATACAAATACAACTGTGGTAGATACATTTACCAATATTGTAGGCTGCGATAGCATTATTACTTATCAAATCATACAAAGAGATACGTTTAATGTTATCAATAATATGAGTATTTGTGATGGCGAAAGTGCTTTTTTACAAGGAGCAAATCAAACAACAAGTGGAACGTATGTAGATACTTATACCTCCATTTATGGATGCGATAGTCTTGTTACAACTAATTTAACAGTACATCCTTTACCTTTAGCTTCTGCAGGAAATGACACAACAGTTGGTTATAACGCTGTTATAACGCTAAATGGGGCGGGAGGAACGACTTACACATGGAGTCCTTCAACAGGCTTAAGTTGTTCTAATTGTGCCAATCCTTCGGTAACCATTACAGGAGAAACTACCTTTTATCTAACAGTAACAGATGCTAATGGATGTTCTTCCACCGACCAAGTAACCATTTTTATGGATGACAGTTTTGTGTTTTTTGTCCCTAATATTTTTTCACCTAATGGAGATAATGAAAATGATGTATTTTATGTGAGAGGACAAGGGTTTAAATCCATAAGCATCAATATATTTAACAGATGGGGACAAAAAGTTTTTGAAAGTGATGATGTAAATAACGGATGGGATGGAACATTTAACGGACAAGAAATGAATACTGGAGTTTTTGTTTACTACATCAATTTAGAGTTGTTTAACGGTGAAAAAATTCAAAAACAAGGAAACATTACATTGGTAAGGTAATTAACTAATAAACAAATATTTAACACTATGAAAAAAGCGGCCATTTTAATCTTGATTTTAACCTTTATTTACACCAATAGCAAAGGTCAAGACATTCATTTTTCACAATATTTTAATACTCCTTTAATAATAAATCCTGCATTAACAGGTGTTTTTGGAGGAGACCAACGTGCTATGCTAGCCTACAGAAATCAATGGGCAAGTGTGGCTTCTCCCTACAAAACTTATGGAGTATCATTTGACACACGATTATTTGAAAAAAGTAGAAAAAACTTTTTGCTTGGAGTGGGTTTTAATGTGTATAAAGATGTTGCCGGAGATACAGAGTTGGGTATTACAAGTGCAGGACTTTCTGTAAGTGGTATTGTAAAAATACACGATAAACAACATTTAACAGCAGGTGTTCACGGAGGATTTGACCAAAGAAGCATTAACCAATCTAACATGATTTGGGACAATCAGTTTGATGGACAAACATACATACCAACCGCTCCTAGTTTTGAATTTAGAGATTATAATAAACCATTCGGAATTGCTGATGTAAATGTGGGAGTTGCTTGGATTTATTCCGATGCTCAAAAAACAATCACCTCTAATGATGCATTTTCAGTAAAAGCAGGATTAGTATATAATCACCTAACAAAACCGGATATTTCTTATGGAGATGTTGCTGATAATTTATATGATAAAATAACTTTTCATACGGCTGCTAATATTGGAATTGCAAATAGTTCATTATCAGTATTACCAATAGTGGTTTTTAATAAACAAGGACCTAATTCAGAATTATTATTTGGAGCCTTATTGAGACATCGAATTAAAGAAGATTCTAAATATACCGGAATTTTTCAAGAATCAGCCATAGCTTTTGGAGTTCACTCTAGATGGGGAGACGCCTTAATTCCATCAATAACTTACGAAATTTCTCATTGGAAATTATGTGTGAGTTATGATGCTAATATTTCTGATTTAGCAGTAGCAAGCGATGGAGTAGGTGGTTTTGAGATAACGTTAACATTCGTCAACCCTAGTCCTTTTGGTTCAGGAAAATCTAAAGCAAGATTTAATTAAAATCTCATTATTATGACACGAATTTACTTATATCCCTTTTTACTTATTATAGCAATTAGCTTGTTTTTCAATAATGCTTATGCCCAAAACTGTCCGTCACTAAACGTTGTTGGTAGCTTTAACAATATAGTATCATGGCCCACTAGTTATGCTACCGCACAAAGTGACGGACATTGTTTAACCTTTACACCTCCATACCCTCCAACTTTATGTTTTGAGTATCAGGTGCCATACTCAGATACAGTGTTGTTTTCCTTACACCTAAATGCTTGTGGAGGCACAAGCTCAATAAATACAGGTAACTATGGAGGAGGTTGTAGCTCAATAAGCTCGGGGAATTCAACTTTTACCGGAACAGCTACTTACGATGCCAATTGCAATTTGATAGGAAATGCAGCGTATGTAGGTTATTGTGGAGGAGCAGTTTCCGGTGATATTTTAACCATTTGTTTTAACATTAACACTTCAACGGTTTGTGAGCCAATTACCATTTGTCCAACTGCTTTTTGCGGTGCTAGTTCTTGTAAAACAACACTTCCAATTAGTTTAATGTCATTTGAAGGAAAGTGCTTAAATGGAAGCTATGTATTTAATTGGGTAACATCATCAGAAATAAATAATGATTACTTTACGATAGAGCAAAGTAGCGATGGCATTGTTTTTTATCCTATAGCTGAGATTGCCGGAGCAGGAAATAGCAATCAAATACTTAGCTACGAACATCAAGTTTTGACTGAAAATACGGATGAAACAGCTTATTTCAGATTAAAACAATCTGATTTTGATGGTAGTTTTTCATATTCGGATATTATCGCAGTTACTTGTCAAAACAAAACAGATATTATTATTTATCCTAACCCGGCAAAAGATGAAGTATCTATTCAGTCATCTCAAAACATTAAAGCATATACTATCAAAAACTATTTAGGTCAAGTGGTTTTTCATCAAAATAATTTAGCAGTAAAGAAAACAATAATAGATGCTTCTTCTCTTGCAAAAGGGATGTACATTATTGAAGTAGAAACTGAAATAGGAGAATATTTCAACGAAAAATTGATTATTAAAAATTAAAAATATAGCCATGAAACTAATTCAACTATTAATATTTGTAACACTTTTTGCACTTAGCTCTAAACTTAATGCACAATGCTGTGGTGATGGAGTTTGTGACCCCGGAGAAAATGCAACAAATTGCCCTTATGATTGTGGTTCAACTTCTTTTAACTGTCCCAATACTATAGGAACTTTTCATACTTCTCCAACTTATCCTGTAAATTACAGTACAGCCAATGCTAATGGATGGTGTTATACGGTTAACGGTCCATTTCCTCAAACCGTATGTTTTCAGTATGTAGTTCCACCGGCAGGTGTTGATGCAAGCGTATCTTTAAGTATAAGCGGCTGTAATACTGCTTCTGTAAACCAATCCAATTTAGGAGGAGGAGGTTGTAATACAGCTAACAATACAAGTTCAGATATTTCGGGGTCAGCAACTTATGACAACAATTGTAATTTAATAACAAATGGAATAAGAACAGGTGGAGGAAACTGTTATACTCCCGGAGATATAATAACAATATGTTATACTGTTACAGGAACTTGTGGTTCTGTTCAAATTTGTCCTATTATTAGTTGTGGGACGGCTACCTGCCCTCCAAACACTACTAATCCTGCCGGTTGTCCACCATTTAATTTTTCTGATTCAACCTATATAAATGTTTGTGATAATGGAGTGAATTCAGGAATTGCTGTTGTAACTCCCGATTGTGGTAGCCATTTTTCTTATTTATGGGATGATCCTTTAGCACAAACAGATTCGATGGCTACTAATTTAGCTCCAGGAACATATAATGTGTTGGTAACTAATACTGCATTAGGTTGCGATACAACTTATACATTGGTGGTAGATACTGTATTACCAAATGTTTCAGATAGTCAGTATGTAGAAATTTGTCAAGGAGACAGTTTATTAGTGGGGGGAACTTACCAAACAACTGCAGGAAATTATTATGACACATTAACTTCAGTTCATGGATGTGATAGTATTTTAACTACTACACTAGCATTATTACCTGTATCAACATTTACTGCCAACCTAAGCATTTGCCAAGGAGATAGTGTACTGCTCGGAGGAGTTTACCAAACTTCCTCGGGAAGTTATCACGACACCTTAGTTGCTACAAATGGTTGTGACAGTATATTGACGACTGTATTAACTGTAATAAGTCCATCAACATCTACAACTAATTTAAGCATTTGTCAAGGTGATAGTGTATTGCTTGGAGGAACTTATCAAAACACAGCAGGGAGTTATAATGATACATTAACAGCAGTTAATGGTTGTGATAGTGTATTGACTACGATACTTTCAATATTTCCAGTAACTTCAAGTACAGACACTGTAATTACCTGTCAGGGAGATAGCATTTTTGTTGGAGGAGCATTTCAAACAACAGCAGGAACTTATTACGATACTTTAGTAACAAGCAACAATTGTGATAGTATTTTAGCAACAACATTAGTTTTTAATAGTTACTTCTATGATACTTTATCATTAGATTTATGTCAAGGAGATAGTGTTTACGTAGGAGGAAGTTATCAAACCACATCAGGAGTTTTTGTTGATACAACTAGCACATCGAATGGATGTGACAGTATCATACAAACTACAGTAACAGTTATTCCTCAGCCTACAGCAGATTTTGAAGTAGTTGGTATGAACCTAAGTTGTGAGGGAACTCAAGTACAGTTAATAAATAATTCCACAAATGCTAATAGTTATTTCTGGAATTTTGGTGATGGAATGACTTCTTCAGAAGAGCATCCAACACATGTATTTTCAACTTCAGGAAATTATAATGTAGTACTAACAGTTGATAGTAGTATTTGTAATGATAGTCATGCTTATAATTTAGTAATTGCAGAACTTCAGTTAATAATTCCTAATGTTATAACGCCTAATAATGACGGACATAATGACTATTTTACTTTACCTGTTGATGCAGATTTAGAAGCTTGTACAAGTTATAAAATATTTAACCGTTGGGGACAATTACTTTACGAAAGTAAAACAACAGAAATGTGGGATACGAGAACAACGTCTGGAGAGTTAGTACCAAAAGGAACTTATTTCTATATAGTTGAGGTAGGGAAAACCATTTATAAAGGAACATTTACCATACTTTAAATCTCCTTTATCCCTTTTAAATAACTAATACTATTTGGTCCTTGGTTGAACAGTAAGTCTAAAATGCTGAGGTTAGGCATAAATGGATGTCTGTCGCTAAATACCTGAATGTAAGGTTTTAATTCTAAATTTGTAGGCATTTTGTTTGGCGACATTATTCCTCTGTAGTCAGTAGAATTTTCTGGAGTTTTTTCAAAAATGGTGGTAAACTCTATGTTTACAGGCATATTAATGAGTTTAATAATTAACTCGTTAATAGCGGTATTGAGTTCGTGTAGGTACCCATATTTTTTCTCTAAAAAGAAGGGAGCAAAATGGTCTTCATAAAATTCAAAATATGGAGAACTTCTGTAGGCAGCCTCTAAAGAACGCCAATGCATTATTTGCCAATTTTCTACATAAGCAATTTTGGTTGCTTTGTAGGTTTTTCTGCTTTTAACACTTTTTATGGGTATAGATAAATTTTGGATACCATTCGGACTTAAAATTTGGCAACGATTACGATAAGTTTGTTTTATGAAATGTTCATGCATTTCAAGATAGCAAGTAGGATGTTGCAACAAATAGTAATAATAACTAATGGGGGCAAAATAACAAATAGGAAAATGTCCGTTAGAAGTCATGAATGTAATCGTTTTTTATTGGTGTCCAAAATTATGATTTTTTAATCTAAAGAATTCCTTGGGGTTTGCCCCAAGGTTTCCGCTTTCACCTCTCCTTTGGAGAGGTCAGATTTACGAAGTAAATATGGGTGAGGTAAATTAAAAGAATTTTATTAAATTCGTTTAATCAATTAAGTATTCAGAGTTTTCATCAGGAATTCTTATATTGCGATAGCCTTTCTCCATTAATTTTTCTCTAAATTCTTGTTGTACTTCATACGTTCCGTGCACCAAAAACATTTCTTTAACTGTTGCTGGGTGCTGACAGCTTAAAAAATCTATCATTTCCTCATAATCTCCGTGAGCACTATACTCTGTAATTATTTCAATATCGGCTTTTACATCTATTTCTTCTCCGTAAATTTTCACCTGTTTTGTTCCTTGCATTAACCTGTTTCCTAAGGTAAATGGAGCACAATAGCCAACAATTAAAACTGTATTTTTTTTGTTGCCCAAATTATTTTTGAGGTGATGTACCACTCTTCCGGCTTCCATCATCCCTGATGCTGAAATAATAATGCAAGGTTCTTCAGAATTATTAATAGCCTTGGATGCTTCCACATCTCTAATATATAACAGACCATTAAAACCAAAAGGGTTAGGGTCTTTCTTCATGTACTCTCTTATCTCCTGATTATATGCTTCAGGATGATTTATTAATATTTGTGTAGCATTGGTAGAAAGCGGACTATCAACATAAACAGGTATTTTAGGTAATTTTCCTGCTGTTTCTAACTGATCTAAAGCATAAATAATTTCTTGGGTTCTTCCCAAGCTAAAAGCAGGAATTATCAATTTGCCTTTCTTTTCTACGCAAGTGTAATAAACAACATTTAGAAGTTTGTTAATGGTTTTTAAAGTGCTTTCGTGCAGACGGTTACCATAAGTAGATTCGCAGATAATATAGTCTGCAGGAGGAAAAGGCTTGGGACTTTTTATAATGTGATGTTGTTTTCTACCTATATCACCAGTATAACACAAACGATGAATTTGACCTTCCTCTTTAATTTTTAGATTTACCGCTGCAGCTCCTAAGATATGTCCAACAACCGTAAAACATACCTCAATTTCTTCATCAATTTCAAACCAATCATCATAGTTTTTTCCTACAAATTGTTGGAGTGCTATTTGAGCATCTTCAATGGTATAAAGCGGATCAATGGGGTCTAATTCTTTTTGTATTCGTGTTCTGTTTATATATTTCACATCAGATTCTTGAATATGAGCACTATCAATAAGCATTATCTGACAAAGATCTAATGTAGCAAGCGTACAATAAATTTTACCTTTAAAACCTTTTTTTACCAAATAGGGAATAGCTCCCGAATGGTCAATATGAGCATGAGAAAGAATACAATAGTCAATTTCTGACGCTTCAAAACCTAAATCTTTATTGTAATTTTTTCGTTTTGCATCTTCGCCTTGAAACAATCCACAATCTAGTAAAATTTTTTTTCCATTTCTGGTTGTAATCAAATGTTTACTTCCGGTAACTGTTCTTGCTGCACCTTTAAATTCAATTTTCATACGTAGATTATATAAGTTGTAAATAAAATATAAATATACTTATTGTATGGTTAAATAAATATGAATAATTTTAAAAATTATTAAACTATTAAAATAGTTGTTGAAAAATAGAGAATTGAGGTTGTAAATTGAAGATTAGGTAATCTTTAAACTTAAAACCATCTAAACTTATAAACTAAGTATATGAAATTAGATATATTAGCCATAGGCATTCACCCTGATGATGTAGAGTTGAGCTGTGCCGGAACAATTTTAAAACACATTCAATTAGGTAAAAAAGTAGGTATTTTAGATTTAACTCATGGAGAGTTAGGCTCTAGAGGTAGTGCTGAGTTGCGTCTGCAAGAAGCTAAAAAAGCAGCTTTAATTTTAGGTGTACATACCAGAGAGATTTTAAATTTTGCTGATGGTTTTTTTGAGAATAACAAAGAACATCAGTTGGCTATTATAAAAATGCTCCGACTTTATCAACCAGATATTGTGTTGGCAAATGCTATTTCAGACAGACATCCTGACCATGGTAGAGCTGCTAAATTGATTTCGGATGCATGTTTTTATTCCGGGTTAAGAAAAATTGAAACCGATATTGAAGGTTATCCTCAGGAACATTGGCGACCAAAAGTAGTGTATCATTATATTCAGGATAGATACATGAAACCTGATTTTGTGGTGGATGTAAGTGAACATGTAGATAAAAAAATGGAAGCTATTGCGGCTTATAGTTCTCAGTTTTTTAAAGAAAACGACAATGAGCCGGAAACACCATTAACCACTAAAACCTTTATGGATTTTATTAAAGGAAGAATGATAACGCTTGGCAGAGAAGCAGGATTCGATTATGCAGAAGGTTTTGTTGCCGAAAGAGTATTGGGTGTTGAAGATATTACTGTTTTGAAGTAGTTTTTACTTTACAAACTCTGCACATAAGATTCCAGTAGCAATAGAAACATTTAACGATTCAGCATGTCCAAACTTTGGAATGGCAATTTTTTCATGAATGTAAGGAAATAATTTAGGGTTTATACCTACCGATTCGTTGCCCATAAGCAATACGGAATTGTCGGCATGAAGCGTTGTAGTAAAACAATTTTTTCCATCTAACAATGCTCCATAAACCTGTAAATGTTTATTTTCTTTAAAAAATTCAGCCAAAGAGATATAAACAATATTTAATCTAAAAATAGAACCCATAGTAGCTTGTACTACTTTTGGGTTGTACATCTCCACACAACTTTCGGAGCAAACAATATTGTTTATGCCAAACCAATCTGCTGTACGAATGATAGTACCTAAATTACCTGGATCTTGGATGGTATCTAATGCAATAATTGGTTTTGAAAAGTTATTACTCAGTTGCTGTTGTTTTTGTTTTGCCACAGCCAACACATGATTGGGATTTTTTAGTGTAGAAATAGAGGCTAACTCCTGTTCAGATACCTCAGTCAGGCTTCCTACAAAAGAACCACTCCAATCTTTAGTCGCAAATACTCCTACCACTTCAAAATCGGAATTCAATAGTTCTTCCACTATTTTTTCTCCTTCCACTAAAAAGAGATTGTATTTTATTCTGTTTTTCTTTAACTGAAGTGATTTTACAAACTTCTTTTGTTGGTTAGACAAACTCATTTAAAATTTATTTTCAATTATCCAACACTTTAAATTCTGTTCTTCTATTTTTTTGATAGCAAGCACATTCATCATTTCTAGTTTCGCCACACTCTGAGTATTTGTTACAATCTTCAAAAGGTTCGGTTTCACCTTTTCCGCTAGCTACAAAACGATTTTTCTTAACGCCTTTAGCAACCAAATAATTTACCACACTATTAGCTCTTCTTTGAGATAATCGTTGGTTGTAATCATTGCTACCTCTACTATCTGTGTGAGCAGAAATTTCCACTTTTAATTCAGGATATTCTTTAAATAATCCAATTAATTTATCTAATTCAGCTTTCGATTCCGCTCTTAAACTGGCTTTATCGAAATCATATAAAATATTGTTTAACACAAACGTTTTCCCAGCAGTAAGGTCTTTTGCACTCTTGATATCATCGGTATAAAGTGTGTCAATGGTTTTGTTTTCTTTTTTCAACGCTTCGGCTAAAGCATCAGCAAGTGCTTTGTTATTGTTTACAATCAATGCTGAATCGCTGTAAATTCTAAAATCTTTATAAATTTCTATATATTCGGTAATATCGTCTAAACGAATAGAATCTCTAACAATTTCTCCAGACTCAAGTTCTACTTCAATTTCGTATCTTCCTGGTGTTAATGCCATAACGTATTTCCCAGTTTCTTCATTCGATTTAAAAATTCCTTCTAACTCGCCATCCGTACTTTTATATAAGTTCATAAAAGAACCAGTTGGCACATCATTAAAGTAAACGTTTCCTAATAATAACGCTAACACGGGTTTGTCAATTCTTCCTGTTGTAATTTTAAAGATATCTTGCTCTCCCATACTAGCAACTCCTCCACCAGAATAATAACCTGTATTACCATCTGCAGAAAGCACAAAATAACGGTTGTCATCAATAGTATTAATAGGATAACCCATGTTTTTTGGTTCAGTAAACGCACCATATTCATCCAACACAGAAGAGAAAATATCGTAACCACCAATGCTGGTATGTCCTTCGGAAGCAAAATAAAGCGTTTTTCCATCAGGGTGAATAAATGGAGCATCATCATTGTAAATGGTGTTAATCATACTACCTAAATTTTGAACATTTCCCCAAGAACCATCAGCTTGTAATTCGGCTTTGTATAAATCTCTACCGCCCATTCCGCCATCTCTATCGCTTGAAAAATATAATGTTTTTCCGTTTGCCGATAAACTGGCACTTCCTTCCCAACTATCTTTTTTATTCACATCGCCCTCAAGTCGTTTAGGTTTTGTCCAATTATTTCCTTCTAACTGACTCACATAAATATCTCCGTAATTATCGTTTTCACTTTTGTAGATAAATAGTGTTTGTCCATCAACAGATAAACCAATTGCAGCATCATGTCCTTCAGTATTAATATTTGAACCAATACTTACAGGTTCAGTCCATTCGCCATTTTTTTTGTAGGAAATAACAACATCTTCAAAATAAGGCTCAGAACTCATAGATTGAGGAACTTTATCGGCACCAACACTTTTTACACCTCTGTAGGTATAAATCATTACCGATTCATCGGCAGAAATTACAGGAACATATTCTGAATATTGAGAATTTATTGGGTAACCAATATTTTCTATAATGTTTTCATGAATGGTATCGGCCAAAATTTCTTTTGCATTTTGAGCATTTTTCATCATTTGGTTAGCATCTCTTACTTGTTCAGCTTCGTCTGCCGGAGCGGTAGCCAAATAGAAGTTAAAATGTTGAATAGACTTATCAAAATCATAATTTACAGCATACGCTTTACCTAAATAAAAATTGATGATGCCATATTCTGGATTTTCTTGCTTAACTTCTTCTAGAAGTTTAATCGATTTTTCTTTCTGATTAGGATCGTAAGTAGCACAAATACCCGTCATCATTTTATAATAAATGTCTTTTTGGTCGTATTCGTGTAGCTGAGAGAATTTATCTAGTGCATCTAAATAATTTCTTTCCTCAAAATCTTGCTCGGCAAGTTCTAATAGGTCTTTGGCTTCTTTTTTGGAAAGAGAATTTTCTACATCAGTTTGTCCAAAAACAGACATAGAAGTTAATAACATTAAAATAGTTAATAATCGTAAGCTTATTTTAATTTTCATATGTTTAATTTTAATATTTTTTTTTCGCTTATATGGAACTCCAAGTTAATTATTCCCTTGTGTGAGAAAATTTTTATTCATGGTCGTTTCATAATTTTATAAATAGTTATTTTGCAGAAATTAAAAAAAAGCAAACATAAGCAATTCAAACAGATACTAAAACTTTTTTTTTGAGACTAAATCATAAACCATACTATCAATTTTTTAGGGCAGTTTTCGCTTCGTTTTTAGTTGTAATTTTATTTGCTTGTAATCCCACTAAACACTTAAAACCTAATGAGATATTTCTGCAAAAATCTAGTGTTAAGGTAGATAATAATAAGATAGACAAAGATGAATTAAACAATTATGTAAAACAAAAGCATAACAAGAAAATACTTGGAATTTTTAGGTTTCATTTAGGTGTTTATAATGTCGCAAACAAAAAAAATAGTTTTGTAAAAAAGAATGTGGGAGAAGCTCCAGTGGTTTATGATTCACTTTTAACTCAAAGAAGTGCAAATCAACTAAGTTTATATTTAAATAGTAAGGGGTATTTTGATAATGTAGTTACCTATAAAGTAACGCATGTGAGCGAGAAAAAAGTAAAAGTTAAATACATTGCAGAAACTGGAGAACCATACTTGGTAAATAGTATTAAGTATTATGTAGAAGATACCGCTTTAACAACTTTAATCATCTTAAAACATTATAAATCGTTTATTAAAAAAGAAAAACCGTTAGATTTAGAAGCCTTAGATAAAGAAAGAGAAAGAATTAGAGATGTAGTTAGAAATGAAGGGTACTTTAGTTTTACAAAAGAGTATGTGGAGTTTTTGGTAGATACTACCAATGCTCACCGAAGAGTTGATGTAACGGTTAAAGTATTAAATAAAAAAGTTAGCGATAAAAATGATACTACCAACACAGAAAAAGTAAGACATAAGAAATATGCTATTAACGATATAAATGTTTATTTAAGTAAAGATTTCCTAAACAAAAATGTGAGTACTTTCGATACGGTTAGCTACAAAAAAATAACTATCGGGCATGAAGAAGAATTAATTTATCGTCCGAAAATGTTAAATCATGCCATAAACATAAAACCAGATGAAGATTATTCTTTAGAAGATCAACAATTAACTTACAAATACCTTACAGAATTAGGCTTATTTAGAACAGTTAATATTCAGTTTAATAATGCTGAAAGCAGTACGGATAACGATAAAAATGAGTTAGATGTAAACATATATTTAACTCCTCTAAAAATAAAATCCTTATCCTTAGAAGCAACAGGAACAAACAGCGGAGGCAACTTGGGAATGAAAGGAGGGATAGTTTTTGTAAATAAAAATTTATTTAAAGGTGGCGAACGATTAACGATTAGGCTAAATGGTGGTTTAGAAGCACAGCAACTTATTAATCAATCGGCAGAGCAGGTGGAGTTTTTAGGCTTGCCATTTAATACCTTAGAATTTGGTCCAGAGGTTAATTTAGAGTTTCCTAGGTTTATATTACCTTTTGTTGATACCGACAATTTTGCTAAAAGTTTAAATCCGAAAACTACCTTAAACTATTTATTAAACTATCAAAACCGACCAGAATATACAAGGAATCTTACCCAGTTTACTTTTGGTTACTTTTGGAATCAAGGCAGGTTTGTTAAGCATTATCTAAACCCAATTAGTATAAGTTTAATTAAGATAGATCTTACTGATGAGTTTAGAGATAGAATAGAAGAGGAAAATAATCCGTTTATCGTAAATAGTTTTACCGATCATTTTATCAATTCATCTACTTACACATTTATTTATTCCAACCACACTTTTAATAAAGTAAGAGATTTTCAATTTTTTAGATTTAATTTAGAAGGAGCAGGAAACGCACATACTTTGTACGATAGAATGGCAGGGACAGAAAGAAACGAAAATGGTAGTTTTGAAATTTTTGATATTCAATATGCTCAGTTTGTAAAAGCAGATTTTGATTACCGTTACTACAATCAATCAGCCAACGGAAATATAGTTAGTAGAATTGCTTTTGGAATAGGAAGACCTTACGGAAATTTAAAAGTATTGCCTTTTGAAAAAAGTTATTTTGGTGGAGGAGCAAACGGAATTAGAGCTTGGCAAGCCAGAACATTAGGACCTGGTTCTTTGCCCGATTCATTAATTTCATCACAATTTGTAAATCAAATTGGAGAGATAAAAATAGAAGGTAACGTAGAGTATCGATTTGATATTACTAAACTGTTTGAAGGAGCTATTTTTGTTGATGTTGGAAATATTTGGATTACTCGCGAAGATGAACAACGACCTAATGCAGAAATTAAATTAGATAGATTTTGGCAAGATGTGGCAGTAGGAACAGGAATAGGGTTACGACTAGATTTTGGTTTCTTCTTATTCCGTTTTGATTTAGCCGCAAAACTGAAAGATCCCGCATCGGAAAAACCGCAAGAATTTAAATTACAATGGAGAACGCCCAACTTAAATTTAGGTATTGGTTATCCATTTTAAAACTTGGCACTTTTTATGTAAAACCCCAAAATATTTATATTTTTGGAAATCTAATTACAAATTTAAAATCATCTGATTATGAGAAAAATAATTTACCTGCTATTAATAACTACATTTTTATACAGTTGTGCATCATCATCAAAAAAATTAGATAAAGGAGATTACGATACTGCCATGCAAATTTCTGCTAAAAAAATAAAGAAAGACCCAGGTAAATTTGAAGAAGTAGATGTGTTTAATGATGCCTATAAATTAGCCAACCACAAAGATAAAACTGAAATTGACAGACTAAAAAACATTGGCGACCCTGCCAACTGGGGTAAAATTTATAACCTATATGGTAATTTAGTTAGAAGACAAGAATTAGCAGCTACTTTACCTCCTGTTGGTATCAATTACGATGAAACTAACTATGCTGCAGATGTTGAAAACGCTAAAACCCAAGCTACCGTTTATGCTTATGAAAAAGGAAATGAATTGTTGTTAACCAACGATAGATTTAAAGCCAGACAAGCACACGATTACTTTTTAGAAGCAAAAAAATATACTCCAAATTATAATGATGTTGACGATAAAATTAGTCAAGCTTTACAGATAGGAACTACCAATGTTTATTTTAAAATAGAAGACAATGCTCAGTTGGTAGCTCCAAAAGCAATGATGGACAATGTACAGAATATAGAGGTTAATGATTTAGATGGCAATTGGATAAATTATGATGCCTTTGTAGATAATTCTAAGTTATATCACTATTCCATTATATTAAGTTTAGATTTAATTGAGGTAACACCAGAAGAATTGAAAGAAACTACCACAGTAGAGACCAAAGAGGTGGAAGATGGTTTTGATTATGTGTTAGATGCTAACGGAAATGTTACCAAAGATAGTTTAGGAAACGATATAAAAATTAAAAAATATAAAACCATTAGTTGTACCGTAAATCGTTACCAACAAAAGAAAGCAGCACGTATTACCGGCTCTATGAATTATTATGATAATTTAACTGAAAGCAAATTAAAATCCGAGCCAATTGTTTCTGATGCTATGTTTGAACATTTTTATACAGTTGCCGTTGGAAATTTAGATGCATTAACACCCGAAACAAGAAAAGAACTCAACACACAAGCAGTTCCTTTTCCGCCTTCTGAAGCCTTAATTATACAAGCCGGAGAAGTAATGAAGATTATGGCAAAAGAAGCCATTGTAGCGAATAAAAGTTTGGTGAAGTAGGGGAGCGGATTTTAGAATCCTTGTAATCGAATTTAGTTTTATAGTTAATTTTTAATTATATTTTTAAACAATTGCGTATTTTTATTCTTTATTAAAAGATGAAGTTAAAAATACGCAATATTAGTTTGTTAAGCACGCTACCCAATTACTTAGTAGTTTGCTGTGTTTTTATTTTTTCACTTTTTTCTTCAAATCAAGTTGCTGCTAGCCATATTGTTGGTGGAGTAATGACGTATCAATGCTTAGGAAATAACAATTATCAAATAAATTTAACTATCTATAGAGACTGCAATGGATCTGGAGCACCTTTCGATCAGGTTGCTCCTATTGGGGTTTTTAATGCAACTGGAAGTTTATTGAATGTAGTTTCTGCTTCATTTCCAGGTTCAACACCAGTACCTATAATCTTAAATAATCCATGTTTAATTACCCCTCCTAATGTTTGTGTTGAACGAGCAGATTATCAAATAATCATAAATTTACCGCCACTAGCTGGAGGTTACACCATTGCTTATCAGAGATGTTGTAGAAATGGTAGTGCCCTTAATATTGTAAACCCAATAAGTATGGGCTCCACTTATAAGGTAGAAATTCCAGACCCAGGATTAGCAACTTGCAACAGTAGTCCTACCTTTAATAATCCACCTCCAGTAATGATGTGTAATGGATTTGAATTTACCTATGATTTAAGTGCTACAGATATTGATGGCGATTCGTTGGTTTACGAATTTGGAGACCCAATTAATGGAGGTAGCCAGGCCAATCCAGCTCCAAACCCACCAACCACACCTCCTTATACAACAATTCCATGGAGTACAGGATATTCAACAAACAACCAAATTCCTTCTAATCCTCAATTTACCATTAACCCTCAAACAGGTTTTTTATCTGGAACACCAACCGTTAATGGTTTTTATACTTTTGCAATAAAAATAAAAGAGTATAGAAATGGCATGTTAATTAGTGAAGTGGTTAGAGATTTTTTATTAATTGTAACTACCTGCTCTACCAATACTATTGCTGACATAAGTCCTCAAACTACCTTTTGTACCGGTTTAACAATAGATTTTAATAATAACAGTATAAATGCATCATTATTTTATTGGGATTTTGGAGATGTTAACTCTCCCAATAATACTTCAACAGTTGTTAATCCTACACATACTTTTTCTGATACAGGAACTTATACCATTATGCTAATAGCTAACCCGGGTTATTTTTGTGCTGACACTACTTATCAGACTTATGTGATTAGAGATACTATTCACCCTTCCTTTCTTCCACAAAGCACACAATGTTTAAATGGTAATTTATTTACATTTAATGCGTTAGGTAATTTTTCGCCAAATGCAGTTTACGCTTGGGATTTTACTGCTTCCGCTTCACCACAAAATAGTAGCATAGCCCAGCAACAAGTTACTTACAATGCAACTGGAAATTTTTTAGTGTCACTAACTGTTCAAGATTTTGGTTGTACGGAAACATATATGGATACTGTTAAAATTCTTTCGTCACCTTCAGCTCAGATAGTTCCTCAGTCTGTTTTTTGTGATGGATTAACCTCTAGTTTTAATAATGCTAGCACTTCTGCAACAAGCTATTTATGGGATTTTGGAGATAATAATACCTCTACATTAGCTAACCCAACTCATATTTATCAAGATAGTGGTACTTACAATGTTATGTTGGTTGCTAATCAAAGTAATGTGTGTTATGATACTACTTTTGCTTCATTTGAAATTTACCCCGAATTAACAATTTCATTTCCAACTCAACAAGGACAATGTTTACCCAATAATTTATTTAACCTTACTGCACAAGGTAATTTTAATACTAATGCAGTTATTAGTTGGAATTTTGGAAGTTTAGCTACACCAACCAACGCTGTAGGAACAAGTGCTGCCGTTTCATTTCCAGATACTGGATTTTATCCCGTAAGTATTACAGTTCAAAACTATGGTTGTCAAGGCACTTATAACGACACCCTAGGCGTTTATCTAGTTCCTACACCTAGCTTTTTTGCAGCTTCTGAAGTTGGATGCCAGCCATTTAAGGTTAAATTTCATGATAGTTCATTGTCAACCACTCCGTTAAGTTATTTATGGCAATTTGGAGACGGATCAACCTCAACAGCCCCTTCGCCTTCGCATACTTATTTACTACCAGGTGTTTTTGATGTTATGCTTACCATTAGAACTGATTCAGGTTGCATCGATACCAACACTTTCTACTTAGCTGATTTAATTACTGTAAACCCAAAACCCACTGCTAACTTTTCAGTTCATCCTACAAAATTATCCATACTTAACCCTCATATAGAGGTTAATGACTTATCGAAAGAGTTGGAAATTTTCTTTGATTTTGATGATGGAGCTATTTTTAACGGAATTTCAACAACTCACACTTATCAAGATACAGGTCATTTTAATGTGCAACAAATTGTTGTTAATGAGTTTGGATGTAGCGATACATTAGAAAAATTAGTATGGGTACATTCAGAATTTTTATTATTTGTTCCTACAGCATTTACGCCTGATGGCGATAATTTAAACGATACTTTTCTACCCATAATTTCTGGAGTAAAAGAATATGAATTATTGTTATTTAACCGCTGGGGAGAGCTGTTTTTTAAAACTAAAGATCAAGCTATTGGTTGGGATGGTACAATTAATGGAAATTTAGCTCCAATAGATAGTTACACTTGGAAAATTATAGTTAAAACGGATTTAAACCGTTACTATGAAAAAATTGGTGTGATTAATTTAATCAGATAATTAACAAACTACTTTATGGTATTAGTTTGGAAAGAAATAGAAGAGTGAAATATCTAATTTATTAATTACTTTCTCTTGTAAAATATATAATCCGTTGTTAAAGAAGTAATACTACTTTGGATTAAAATAAATAATACCTTAATAAATTTTCTAAAGAATATCTAAATAAGGTGAAAAAGTCGGGGTGAGAGGATTCGAACCTCCGATCTCGCGCCCCCCAGACGCGCACTTTAACCGGACTAAGCTACACCCCGAATAATTTTAGCAAAAATAGTAAAAAAGCTTATTTAGCGTCAGGTTTGTATAAAATAAATAGTTGATATTCTTTACACTTGTTTTATCAAAACACAAATCATCACAAATTACACAAATTTATTAGTGAAGCAAGAAAAAAAATGAACACAAAAACATCTTTGATGTTTTTAATTGGTGACAATTAGTGAAATTAATACTTAATTTGTGTAAAAATAGAACCATTAGTGGAAACTCACATTTATTATTAAATTAAAAATTAATTGTCAAAATATTTACAACCATACCTAATAATACAAATAATATTGTGGAGCTTTTTCTTCATCTCAACCGCTTATTTTAATAGGTATGCAGCAGATGATTTTTATTTTATTTCTGAAATCAAAAATAATAGTGCAGTTGAAATTTTTAATCATTTACAGTTTAATTGGCATGGAAGGTTCGCCTCTAATTTTTTAATAGCTTATTTGTTGCCGCTTACTAAATTTCCTTTTTTTTTAATGGTGTTTAATTTAAGTTCGTGCTTACTGTTTTATATGGCTATTATTCGACTTACCAAAAATGTAGCAAGTTTTTATGCCATTAATTTAAAGAATAAAAGGTTGTTTGCTTTTTTAGCGATAACTGTATTCTTCTTTCTAACACTTTCTCCTAATGATGTTTGGTTTTGGCTTACTGGGTCGGTAGTTTATTTATACAGTACCATTACATTATTCTTTTTGCTAAGCGTATTTTTCAAAAATGAAAAAAATAATGTAGATTATTTTTTATTAGTGGTATCTTCAGTTTATATAGGAGGTTCTAATGAGCCAATGGCACTTATTCTTTTATTATTTTTAGCAATATTTGCTGTAAAACAACCATTACAATTTAAAATACAATTACCTTATCTACTGTCTGCGACATTGCTTTTTTCAGGTTTTTGTGTAATATTTTTTAGCTCAGGAACTGCAATTAGAGATGAACTCACGCCAAGTTTAGAATGGACAAATGTAGTTTTATTTACAGCTTACTCCACGGTAAAAAGTTTGCTGTTTAAACTTCATTATACTTTTATACCTGCCATTTTATTGGCATTTCCATTTTATATGTTAGGTACAACTGCTCAGTTTAAATCAGTGAATTTTCGTCCTGTAAGAGAGTTGCTGTATTCCTTATTACTTATCGTTTCCATTGTAATTATCAATCATTTTATTGTGGTAATTCCTTTAGGAGCAATTCCTCCCGATAGAGCTACTATGGTTTCTTCCGTATTCATATTATTGTTGTTAATCAGATATTTATTTTTATTGGGAAGTGAAATTACTATTTCAGAAAAACTGAAAAAAGTTATTTTGGTAATAAACACAGTAGGAGTATTGGTGTTTGTTGTGGCTAGCTTTCAAATACATAACAATTATGCAACAGCTTATGATATGCGTATGGATGAACTAGCAAAAATAAAAACAAACGTTACTCATCAACAACCGGTTTATTTAAAACCTTTGCCTCATTCGGGATATTTGCCATCGGCAGAAATAACCATCGATACAACCCATTTTTTAAATATAGATTTAAAAAGACATTTTAAGTTGAATAATGCCTTAATTTTGGAGGAATAAAACTATCTATTTAATATGAGTCAAGTTTCTGAAATACAACTCAACGCTTTTTCATTAGAAGAGTTGCCTCAAATAGCCGAGCAGCTTTTGTCGGCAATAGGAAACCATAAAATCATTACTTTTTATGGAGAAATGGGAGCAGGAAAAACAACTTTAATTAAGCAATTGTGCAAAACATTAAAAGTTACAGATACTATTCAAAGTCCTACTTTTTCTATTGTTAATGAATACCTTACGGATGATAATCAACAAATTTATCATTTTGATTTTTATAGGATTAAAGAAGAGGAAGAAGCCTTAGATTTTGGTGTAGAAGAATATTTTTATAGTGGAAGTTATTGTTTTATAGAATGGCCCGAAAAAATTCCTAACCTTATTCCCGAAAAAGCAGTAAAAGTCTCCATATCACAAACTGAAGACAATAAAAGATTAATAACAATTTTGTATTAATAAATGTTTTGTTTTTAGCTAGTAAAGTGCTTGCTAATTAATAAATTTGTAACTGTTCATAAAGAAAAAATTAAGGATATGCCAACATCAGATGATTTACTAAAATCTTTAGCCCATGGTTTTATGCCTCAAGAAGAAATGCTTGAAGTGGCTCGTAAAAAAAGTAGTTTACAAATAGGAATCCCTAAAGAAACTTCTATACAAGAAAAGAGAATCCCTTTAGTTCCTGATGCGGTGGCATTATTAGTAAACAACGGACATGAAGTTATAATTGAAACAGGAGCCGGAGAAGGCTGTAGTTTTAGCGATAAAGATTATAGTGAAGCGGGAGCTCAAATTGTTTACGGTACCGAAGAGGTGTATAAAGCCAACATGATTCTTAAAGTTGAGCCACCAACGCTCGAAGAAATTGATATGATGCAACATGGGCAGTTATTAATTTCGGCTTTGCAGTTACCCATTCAGCCAAAAGATTTCCTTAAAAAATTAATTTCTAAAAAAATTACTGCAGTAGCTTTCGATTTTATTAAAGACCCAGATGGAATTTTACCTATTGTTACTGCTATGAGTGAAATTGCAGGAAATACAGCTATTCTTATTGCTGCTGAATATTTGAGTAACCAGCGAAATGGTCAAGGACAAATGTTTGGAGGAATTTCTGGTGTTTCGCCAACAGAAGTGGTAATTCTTGGAGCAGGAACAGTAGGCGAATTTGCTGCTAGAACGGCTGTGGGTTTAGGTGCCTCCGTAAAAGTTTTTGATAACAACATTCATAAATTAAGAAGACTGCAAACAGCTGTCGGACAACGATTACAAACATCAATAGTACAACCTAAAGTATTGCTTAAAGCTTTAAAATCAGCTGATGTGGTTATTGGAGCAATTAGTAGTAAAATTGGTAGAGCTCCCATAATTGTTACCGAAGAAATGGTAAAATGTATGAAAGATTACTCTGTAATTGTTGATGTAAGTATTGATAAAGGTGGTTGTATAGAAACTTCTGAAATAACCAGCCATCAAGCACCTGTATTTGCTAAACACGGTGTAATACATTATTGTGTACCAAACATTGCCTCTAGAGTTGCCAGAACAGCTTCTTATGCATTAAGTAATGTTATTGCTCCAACCATATTAGATACAGGAGAATATGGCGGAATAGATGCTATGATACGTTCTTATGTAGGCATTCAAAATGGAGTGTATATTTACAAAGGAATATTGACCAATAAATATTTAGCAGAAACTTTTAATATGCCTTATAAAGACATCAATTTGTTGTTAATGGCGATGTAATAATTGGAAATTTAAGCTCCAACGGAGCGAAATTTATATAGCGTATGGGTGAAGCCCATCGCAATGAAATAGAAACTATTAACAAGAATAAATTATGGATAAATTTATACACAGGTTAAAATATTATTTAATAGGATTCGGATTAGGATGTGTAATGGTTTATGCCATTTTTTATACTGGAGACGATGCACGTTCTTCTTGGTTGCCCGAAGGCAGAGTGCTAGAATTTATTGAAGGTACAGAACTTAAAATAAGTCAGAAACATTTAGCTTGTGTGCTAGAATGTAATGATATAGCACTTGAAGATTTCGATAAAACATTCTTTCAAAAAGCTAAAGTAAATTTTTCTGAAAGTTCAACAACAAGAGAGCCTTGTCCAGAATACCAAATAGAAGGTAAATTAGCGGATGGAAGAAAAGTTATCCTTTTAATAGAAACTTGCGAACCAAGAAGGTTATCTACCGCAGAAGAAAAAGAAGACATTGCAACACTTTCAAATATTTCCTTTGAAGGATTAAAAAGTGATTGTCTTTGTGAATAAACTTGTAACAGAATTATAAGTAACATTTTAAAAATAAATTGAATGAGTATTACTCTTATTATTATCATAATTACCGTTATTGTATCTTTTGCCGCCAATAGTAATGTTCAACTTTATCACAAACTACTTTTCAATCCTTATTTAGTTTATAATAATAAAGAATGGTATCGTCTGTTTACGCATGCTTTTATTCATGATAAACAAAATATATTTCACCTTATCTTTAATATGTATGTGTTATACAGCTTTGGAGAGATTGTAGAAACTATTTTAATAAACGAAATGGGAACGATGGGAGTTGTTTACTATTTGTTTATTTATGTTGGCGGAATAGCGGTAGCATCATTGCCGGCATTAGCCCGACATAAAAATAATTACGGTTATAACTCTGTAGGAGCCTCAGGAGCTGTTTCAGCAGTATTGTTTGCTGCTATAGCATTTATGCCTTTTACAGGAGGGGTAGGAATAATCTTTTTGCCTGAAGATTTTTATATTAAACCTCTTTATTTTGGAGTACTTTATTTAGCCTATGAAATCTATATGGATAAAAGAAGTAATGACAATGTAGCTCATGATGCACATACTTGGGGAGCTGTTTTTGGGTTTTTGTTTACATTAATTTTTGTTCCAGGTGCTTTTATGAATTTTATAGGTCAATTAATGAACGCTCTAAACTTATAAACATAAGCAGTTTTGAATAAAGAAGTGTTATCGATAAAAAAAGTATTAGTTCGATTTTTTTCTAATAGAAAGAGTAACGTTTTACATTCGTATTATTTTAACTCACCCCAAAGTCATCTTGCGATAACTTTTTCCCCTCCCTTTAAAGAGAGGAGGTTAGGGGGTGAGTTGAGAACAAGCTTTTTGTTAATAACCAATAAATTTTTAAATGCAGATATCAAATATATAAAACAAATAATAATGGCTCTGTGTGTTGGAAACTCCTCCCTTTCGGGGAGGTTGGGAGGGGCTATTAAACTCATCAACTAACCCTATGCGTAAAGTTATTTTTTTAGATAGAGATGGAGTAATAAATAAGGAAAGAGGTACATATACTTTTAAGCTAACTGATTTTGAAATAAACGAAGGAGTGGTTGAATTCCTAAAATTGGCTCAAGAAAAAGGCTATGAATTTATTGTAATTACCAATCAGGGAGGCATTTCTAAAGGAATATATAACAAAAATGACGTACATCTCGTACACGCTCACATGTTAACTCAATTTAAAAAAGAAGGAATTACTATTTTAGAAGTATATTATTGTCCGCATCATTCAGATGTGGAAGAATGTATATGTCGAAAACCAGCCTCATTACTATTAGAAAAAGCCATAGCACGTTTTAATGTTGACAAAACTGTATCGTTTATGATTGGTGATAGTCAGCGAGATATTGATGCAGCAACTAAAATAGGAATAAAGTCTTTTAAAATTGAGCCAAACACTAACCTAAACCAACTTAAAAACTACTTGTTTTGATAGAAAAACGCTACATAAATTATGATGGTTTTTTATATGAAGAAGAAGAGAAGGTATTTACAATAGACAACAGAGCGTTTAAGTATGGCGATGCTGTTTTTGAAACCATTAGAGTAATTAACGGAGTTCCCGTTTTTGTAAAAGATCATTTTGCCCGCCTTAAAAAAGGAATGGATTTGCTTAGAATGAATGCCATTCCGCTTACTTTTGAAGAACTACATGAGCAAATTTTACATTTAATTAAAAAGAATAACATAAAAAAAGGAGGTAGAGTAAGAATTACAGTTTTTAGAGTAGGAGAGGGACTTTATACTCCAAAAAACGATACCAAATCTTATGTTATAGAAGCAATACCAATTTCCAAAAACTTATACGAACTTAATGAAAAAGGATTATCGATAGATTTATATACAGACATTAGAGTTCATCCAACCGTTTTAACTCAAATAAAAACTACCAATAAAATTCCCAATGTACTTACCGGAATTTACAAAATCGAAAATAATTTAGATGATTGTTTAATGGTCAACCAAAACAACCACATTGTGGAAGCCATAAGTTCTAATGTGTTTTTATATAAAAATAATACATTATACACCCCGTCACTTTCGGAAGGTTGTATAGATGGAATTACTCGAAAACACATTATCGAAGTTGCTCAAATTATGGGTGTAAATGTTATAGAAGGAACAGTTACAGGAAGCATGTTATTGCAAGCAGACGAATTGTTATTAACCAACTCCATTGCAGGTATAAAATGGGTATCTCATTATAGAAGTAAACAATACACCAACCAAGCCACTAAAGAAATCTTAAAAAAATTTAATGAAGTGGTAAGCTAAATGGCTTAAATTATTTTGAATTTTTTTGTAATTTACAAAATACACGTTTTTTCTTTTAAGATTACATTTAATATAGAATGATTTAAGGAATAATCTACCGCTAAATCTATAAGATGTACGCCCTCGCTATTTAAACATTTTTCAATGGTAGCAACAATTTCTTCATCGTTGGTAGGTCGGTGACCTATTGCTCCGTAGCTTTCTGCATATTTTACAAAATCCGGATTGGCATAATCTAGTCCGTAGCTATCAAAGCCCATTCCTTCTTGCTTCCATTTAATCATTCCATAAGCATTGTCATTTAAAATGATAACTACTAAGTTTAATTTTAAACGAACAGCAGTTTCCATTTCCTGAGAGTTCATCATAAAACCACCATCACCACAAACAGCTACTACTTTTCTTTCTGGATATATCATTTTTGCCATCATGGCTGCGGGTAATCCTGCTCCCATTGTAGCTAAGGCATTATCTAATAAAAGTGTATTTCTTTGATAGCATTTGTAGTTTCTGGCAAACCAAATTTTATAAATTCCATTATCAAGCGATACAATTCCATCATCAGGAATAAGCTTTCTCATTACATTTACCAAACGCTGAGGCAAAACAGGAAAACGTTTATCCTGAGCATATTTAGATAAGTGCATTTCTACTTCATTGGTTATTCTTTCATAATAAGAAAAATCCCAATTAGGTGAATTCGTAATCGTATTGGTCATTTGTTGAATGGAATCGTCAATATCTCCAACTACATTTAGCTGAGGAAAATAAACAGCATCTACTTGTGCTGGGAAATAATTGATATGAATCACTTTTGTGCCGCCATGCTCCATAAAAAATGGTGGTTTTTCAATTACATCATGACCAACATTAATGATTAAATCGGCTCTGTTGATGGCACAATGCAAGAAATCATTATCAGAAAGAGCTGCTGTACCTAAATAAAGTTTATGTCTTTCGTCAACAACTCCTTTACCCATTTGTGTATTGAAAAAAGGCATGCCTGTTTTTTCTATAAAATCGGTAAGGGCTTTACTTGTATTTTTTCTGTTAGCCCCCGCACCAATTAACAATAGCGGCATTTTAGCTTTTTCTATCATTTCTACAGCTTGCTGAATTACTTTTTCATCAGCAGTAGGAATTCTACAATCAGAAACTTCAAAAACCTGATTGGCAACATCTTCAATAGCAATATCTTCGGGGAGTTCTAAATGTACTGCTCCGGGACGTTCTTCTGTTGCCAAACGAAAACACTCTCTTACCAAAGGAGCAATATTATTGGCATTTACAATTTGCTTGGTAAATTTGGTGATGGGTCGCATTAAATCAACAATATCAACAATTTGAAACCTACCTTGCTTACTTTTTTTAATGGGCTTCTGACCAGTAATCATAAACATAGGCATACCACCAAGTTGAGCATAAGCTGCTGGGGTAACAAAATTAGTAGCTCCAGGACCTAACGTAGCGATACAAACACCAGGTTTTCCTGTTAGCCTACCATAAGTAGCAGCCATAAAACCCGCACCTTGTTCGTGCCGGGTAATTATTAGTTGAATTGATGAATTTTTTAAGGAGTTTAGAAAATCTAAGTTTTCTTCACCTGGAACACCAAAAATGTATTGTACACCTTCGTTTTCGAGTGCTTTTATAAATAAATCAGATGCTTTCATGTAAGCTTTTTAGTTTGTAGTTAGATAAAAACAAAAGTCAACAATCTTTTTTTGTTGAAGATTTTT
This sequence comes from uncultured Flavobacteriales bacterium, assembly GCA_937901255.1. Classification (GTDB taxonomy): domain Bacteria; phylum Bacteroidota; class Bacteroidia; order Flavobacteriales_E; family Vicingaceae; genus BRH-c54. The sequence continues at coordinate 93,281 of CALCHN010000044.1, forward strand.
TAGCTGTCTAATTTATACACAATCTAATAGCTTTTAATAACAATTTATTAGGATTGCTTAGTTCAGTTTTTCTTTAAGATATTTTCCTGTTACCGATGTTTTTGCTTTTATCATGTCTTCAGGAGTTCCTTCAAAAACTAGCTGACCGCCATGTTCGCCACCACCAGGACCTAAATCTATAACCCAATCAGCACATTTTACAACATCTAAATTATGTTCAATTACAATAATGGTATGTCCTTGAGCAATAAGTCCGTTAAAAGATTTTACTAATTTATTAATATCATGAAAATGCAAACCCGTTGTAGGTTCATCAAAAATAAAAAGTAGTTTTTCCTTACTGTTTTTCTTGCTTAGAAACCCTGCCAATTTTACCCGTTGAGCTTCTCCACCACTTAGCGTATTAGAAGATTGTCCTAAATGTACATAACCCAAGCCAACTTCTTGTAAAGGACTAAGTTTTTCTGCAATCTTTTTACCTTGATCTTTAGGAAGTTGCTCAAAAAAAGCAATGCCTTCATCTATGGTTAAATCAAGTATATTGCTAATGTGTTTGTCGCCAATTTTTACATCCAGCAATTCTTGTTTAAAACGTTTTCCTTTACACTCACTACATTTTAGATGGATATCTGCCATAAACTGCATTTCTACTGTAATTTCTCCTTCGCCTTTGCAGGTTTCGCATCTACCGCCATCAACATTAAAAGAAAAATGAGAAGGTTTATAACCTCTATTTTTAGATAGCGGATGGTTGGAAAATAAATTTCTTATTTCATCATACGCTTTTATGTAAGTAACAGGGTTAGAGCGAGAAGATTTTCCAATAGGGTTTTGGTTGACATATTCAACAGCATTAATTAAGTTAACATCTCCAGAAATGCCTTTTATTTTTGTGTTTTTATCGGAATAGCCGTTTAGATATCGGTTTAATTGAGGCAACAAACAGTTTTTTATCAAGGTAGATTTTCCTGAGCCGCTAACTCCCGTAACAGCAGTAATAACGCCCAACGGAAAAGCTGTAGTAATATTTTTAAGGTTATTTTCCTTAGCTCCTTCTACCACAATTTTGTTTTTCCATTTTCTGCGTTTTCCAGGAACAGGAATTTCAAGAGTTTTATTTAGGTAGTTGGCTGTTAAGGTGTTGTCTTTTTTTAGTAACTCATTGAAGTTTCCACTAAAAACTACATTCCCACCTAATGTTCCGGCTTCTGGACCAATATCAATAATTTCATCGGCAGCTCGCATGATATCTTCATCATGTTCTACTAAAATTACTGAGTTGCCTAATTGTTGTAATTGTTTAAGCACGCCAATAAGTTGTTCTGTATCTTTAGAGTGCAGACCAATACTCGGTTCATCTAAAATATACATAGAACCAACCAAGCTGCTTCCTAAAGAGGTAGCTAAATTTATTCGTTGCGATTCACCTCCTGAAAGTGTTGATGATAATCGGTTTAAGGTTAAATAACCCAAACCAACATGTTCTAAATAACTTAATCTGTTATTAATTTCTATTAATAATCTTTTAGAAATGGTAGTATCACTTTCTGACAGCTTTAATTTTTTGAAAAAATTAGATAGCTTATCTATAGGCATCAACACCAATTCTGCAATAGCGGTTTTATTAATTTTTACGTAGTTGGCGTCTTTTCTTAAGCGAGTTCCTTTGCAATCGGGACAAGTGGTTTTCCCTCTATATCTTGCCAACAAAACACGGTATTGAATTTTGTAGCTATTGCTTTCCACCATCTTAAAAAAATCATTTATTCCTTCAAAATAAGGGCTACCATTCCATAAAACATCTTTTTGTTCAGGAGTAAGCTCATCATAAGGTTTGTGGATGGGAAATTTTTCTTTAGTAGCATTTAAAATAAAATGTTCTTTCCATTGCTGCATTTTTTCACCTTTCCAGCAAACAACAGCATCTTGGTAAACAGACAAACTGCCATCAGGAATAACTAAGTTTTCATCAATTCCAATAATGCTTCCGTAACCTTCGCATTTTTTACAAGCTCCAAATGGATTATTGAAACTAAAAAAGTGGACAGAAGGCTCTTCAAAGAGAATTCCGTCCATTTCAAACTTGTTGCTAAAATGGGTAATAATAGGTTGTTCATTGTTGTACGTAAGTACCTGACATTCGTGTTTGCCTTCAAAAAAAGCAGTTTCAACACTATCGTAAATTCTGCTAAGCTGCTCCTCATCATCTGCGGAAGCAACAAAACGGTCTATTATTAAATAAGTGTTATTGATATCTATTTTTATCTCTTGAGTTTTGTCAATTCTTAGCATTTCGTTGTTAAGCCAAACCCTTGAAAAACCACGTTGTAATAAGGAAGAAAGTGTTTTTTCGGTATTTTTTTTGTCTTTAAATTCAATTTTAGAAAGTAATATTATTTTTTCGCCCTCAGGCTGTTGAGTAATAAAATTTACCACATCTTTTAAGGTATGTTTTTTTACTTCTTTGCCCGAAACAGGGGAGAAAGTCTTGCCAATTCTGGCATAAAGCAACTTTAGGTAATCGTAAATTTCGGTAGAAGTACCAACGGTTGAGCGTTTATTTACCGTGTTTACTTTTTGTTCTATGGCAATGGCAGGAGCAATTCCATGAATGTAATCTACTGCCGGTTTTTCTAATTTACCCAAAAACTGACGAGCATAAGCAGAAAGACTTTCAACGTACCTACGTTGACCCTCAGCAAAAAGTGTATCGAAAGCTAAAGAAGATTTACCGGAACCTGAAACACCTGTAATAACTGTAAATTTATTTCGAGTGATAGCAACATCAATATTCTTAAGGTTGTTAACTCTCGCTCCTTTAATTAAAATATGTGTTTTAGCTGTTTTTTCTTTACTAAGGGTTTTGCTCATTTATTGAATAGTAAGTAATGTGTAAAATGAAGTCTCAAAATTACACTTCTTTTTATATAACATCAATCTGTTTTTTTTATTACCTAAACATTACCTTTGCACCATGATAGAAATGCAAAGCATAATAGAAAACGCTAAAAACATAGTGATAACAACCCATAAAGGACCTGATGGAGATGCCATTGGTTCTTCGTTGGCGTTGTATCATTTACTAAAGCAATTAGATAAAAATGTATCGGTAATTGTTCCTGATGCCTTTCCTGATTTTTTAAATTGGATAGAAGGAGCTGACCAAATTATTTGTTTTGATAAAAACCAAGAACAAGCAGAAAAATTAATTGATGTTGCTGAAGTTATTTTTAGCTTAGATTACAACGCCTTAAATAGAATAGGCGATATGGGAAGTGTGCTGGAAAAAGCTACAGGAATTAAAGTAATGATAGATCATCATCAAGATACGCAAGGTTTTGCTCAGCATTACTTTGTAGATACCGATTGTTGTTCTACCGCTCAGTTAGTTTATGAGTTTATACATAAAATCAATAAAGAACAGTTGCTGAATAAGGCAATTGCTACTTGTATTTACTGTGGAATAATGACAGATACCGGTTCTTTCAGGTATCCGTCAACAACAGCTGAAACGCACCGAATAATTGCCCACTTAATAGAATGTGGAGCAGAAAATTCTCTTATTCATCAGGAAGTTTACGATAATAATACTACCGACAGATTAAAGTTATTGGGATATGCATTGAGCAACAAAATGCAGGTTTATGAAAAACATCACTTGGCATATATTGCACTTTCTGCAAAAGAAATGAATGACTTTAATTTTAAAAAAGGCGATACCGAAGGCTTGGTAAATTATCCTTTATCTATTAAAGGAATTAAACTATCGGTTTTATTAACCGAAAAAGAAGATGGAATAAGAATTTCATTTCGTTCTAAAAATGAGGTTTATGTAAATAAAATTGCTCAAGAACATTTTGGTGGTGGCGGACATGTATTTGCTGCGGGAGGAATTTCTAAGTTATCGTTAGAAGAAACCATTAAAAAATTAGAAGAAATACTTTTAAAATGAGGTTTAACAAACATATCATCACTTACTTTTTTTTAGGATTATTCTCTTTGTGTTTTTTATCGTGCGAAGAAGAAAAACCTACAGAAAAACCTGATCCAAAAGAAATAAAAGAAGCATTAATAGAAGCCAATAAACAAGCGGTAGAGAAAGAACAACGACAAATAAACGGTTATATTGAAAGAAGAAAGTTGGATGTAATTAGCACAGGAACAGGGGTGCACTATCAAATAATAAAGAAAGGTGAAGGAGAAAAAGCAGTAGAAGGAAAAAAAGCAGTAGTAAGTTATGAGGTAAGCTTAATAGATGGCACAATAGTTTATTCTACCAAAGAAAAAGGACCAGAAGAATTTATGGTGGGCAAAGACAATGTAGAAACAGGTTTGCATGAAGCAATTACTTACTTACATGTTGGAGATAGAGCCATCATTATTATTCCATCATACTTGGCTCATGGTTTAGCTGGCGATTTTGATAAAATTCCTGTCCGTTCTACCATCATTTATAATTTAGAGCTAATCGCAATTAAGTAAAACATCATGCAAAAACTGGTTATTCTTTTAAGTATTGTTATGATGTTGTTTTCTTGCGTGAAAAATAATCAACAAACTACAGAACTAACAGATGGTATTTCTTACCAACTCTTGGCTTTTGATGATAGCAAAAAATCTGCGGAAAGTAAAGAATTTGTTAGTGCTGAACTACAATTGTTTGATGGAGATAGTTTACTTTTTAATAGATTTTACCAGCATACATTTGCTATTAAAGGTGAATTACTTAGTACTTTATTTTCAGTATTAAAACCGGGAGATAGTGCTGTTTTTAACATTGCTCCGCATTGGCTAAATGAAGATTTTTTTGAACTTCAATTACCAGAGATAACCAACGATACTTTGCGGTTGTATGTTAAGGTAAATCAATATTTTTCTGAGGAAGAACACCAATTTTTTTTAATTGAACAAGATGATGATTTAGTAGAACACGAATACATCACTTGGTATGTAAACAGATTTTTTAAATCGGAGTACATTAAAAGAGGAGGAGTATATATATTTCCAATAAATAAAACCGATGGAAATAAAGTGGCTTATGGAGACTTTATCAGAATCAAATACAGTGGTTATTTTTTAAATCACGTACCACTTGATAAAGCTACAGAAGGAACAATATTGGATTTTGAGTACGGAACACCCAACCAAGTTGTTAAAGGAATAAATATAGCAATAAAAGGAATGAGAGTTGGTGAGAAAGTGAAAATAATAGTACCTTCGCAACTTGCTTTTGGAGAATATGGCTCATCAACAGGCATAGTAGCTCCAAAAACTCCATTAATTTTTAATTTGGAGTTGAGCGAAATAATGAAATCTTTTAATCAATAAATAAAAACAATTTAAATCTAATTATGAAAAAAATTACATTACCTGCATTAGCTTTACTAACCTTAGCAGCGTGCAACAATTCAGGTTCGGCAGATAAAAAAGTTGAACTTATTACTAATATTGACTCTGTAAGTTATGCTATAGGCATGAACTCAGCAACGGGATTAAAAGAAAACGTTCCGGAAATTAATATGGATGCTTACTTGAGTGGTTTTAAACATCAAGCAGACTCTGGAGTTACTTTAATGGCAACTGAAGATGTTGAAGCAGTTTTACAAGCTTATTCAATGAAAAGACAAATGCAACAAATGGAAGAGCAACAAAAACAACAAGAAGCTCAATTTGGTAATGTAAAGGAAGAAGGAATTAAATTTTTAGAAGAAAACAAACAAAATCCTGATGTTAAAGTTACCCCAAGTGGTTTACAATACATTGTATTGAAAGAAGGAAATGGTAAAAACCCAACAGCAGCATCGGTTGTTAAAGTACATTACCATGGTACTACACCTGATGGAACAGTTTTTGACAGTTCGGTAGAAAGAGGTGAACCAATAGAATTTGGATTAAACCAAGTAATTGCAGGATGGACAGAAGGTGTTCAGTTAATGAAAGAAGGTGCTAAATACAAATTTTTCATTCCTCAAGAATTAGCTTACGGAGCAAATGCACCACAAGGCGGACAAGGACCAATTAAACCTTTTATGCCTTTGGTTTTTGAAGTGGAGTTAATTCAAGTTGTGAAGTAATAAATAAAACTCAACGTGCATTTAGTGAATTTATCTAAAAGCACTTCAAGTTAACCAAATAAAAAAGATAAGAGTATGCAAAAATCAATCATTAAGGCAAGTTTGTTTTCAGCAGTAGTATTGTTAGCATCAGCTAATGTACAGGCACAGAAAAAAGACAAAAAAGAAAAGAAAAAGAAAACTAAAACAGAAAAAGTTGATAAAAATGCTTTCCAACTAAAAAATCAGTTAGATTCAGTAAGCTATAGTGTTGGATTAAACATGGGAGCAAGCATCAAACAAGAGTTTAGTGAGGCAGAATTAAAAGCTTTAATGAAAGGTATTGAAGCTGCTTTTACGGATACCAATTATTTAATCACTCAAGAGCAATCTCCCGAAATTATTCGTCCTTATTTTCAGAAAAAACAAGAAGCTGCTCAAGCTGAAGAAATGAAACAGTTTGAAAGCGTAAAAGCTGATGGACTTAAGTTTTTAGAAGAAAATAAAAAGAATAAAGATGTTAAAGTTACTCCTAGTGGATTACAATACATAGTATTGAAAGAAGGAGAGGGAAAACAACCTATTGCTACTTCAAAAGTTAGGGTACATTATACCGGCTTAACTCCAGAAGGGCTTGTTTTTGACAGCTCTGTAGAAAGAGGTCAGCCTGCAGAATTTGGATTAAATCAAGTAATTCCAGGTTGGACAGAAGGTGTTCAGTTAATGAAAGAAGGTGCAAAATATAAGTTTTTTATTCCTCAAGAATTAGCTTACGGAGCAAATGCACCGCAAGGCGGTAAAGGACCAATAAAACCTTTTATGCCATTGGTTTTTGAAGTGGAATTAATTAAAATACTAGATTAATAAATCTACTAACTAAATTGAAAGTCCTAAGATTAACAACTTAGGACTTTTTTTGTGCAACAATGTTGATTAGAAATAATTTAAACTTTAAAAGGTTTTTATATATAATTCAATGATTACATTTGTCCTCTTTTTTGATAAACTATGAGAATAATTATTGCCGGAGCTGGAGAAGTAGGTTTTCACTTAGCCAAAATGATGTCGAGCGAATCGCAAAACATTTATATTATTGACGAAAATGAAGACCGAGTAAATTATGTGCAAGCTCATTTAGATGTGTTTTGTGTGTTGGGAGATGCAAAAGATTTAGAAGTTTTAAAAGAAAACAAAATCAGTTCTTGCGATTTACTAATAGCAGCAACATCTTCCGAAGAAACAAATTTATTAGTTTGTATAACAGGTAAAAAATTAGGAGCAAAAAGAACCATAGCCAGAATTAACAATTATGAAGGTATTGGTACAAGTATGCGTGTTTTCTACGAATCTTTAGGGGTTGACAATATTATTTCGCCTGTAGAGCTAGCTTCAAAAGAGATAAACAGATTAATTACCCAATCTGCTTTTACTAATGATTACGAATTTGAAGGAGGAAAACTCTCTGTTTTTGGTATTCCTATTTGCGATAAATCTCCATTAAAAGATAAATCGGTTGTTGAAACAGCTTATTTAAATCCTAACCGTTCTTTTAAACCTTTATTTTTATTAAGGGGAGAAAAAACAATATTAATACAAGCTTCTACAGAATTAAAAGAAAACGATATTGTTTATTTTATTTCTACACCGGAGAGCATTCCTTTAATCACAAAAATTTGTGGTCAGCAGTTTTATGATATTAAAAACATTATGATTTTAGGAGCAAGTAGAATAGGGGTGCTTACTGCCGAAATTCTTGAGAAAGATTATAATGTAATTTTAATTGAAGAAGATAGAAACAAAGCCACAAGAATTGCAGATCAACTAAAACATACCTTAGTAATAAATGCTGACGGAACAGATGTTTCTGTATTAGAAGAAGAAAATATTGCCGAAATGGATGCATTTATTGCTGTTACAGGCGATTCTGAAACCAACATTATTTCTTCTTTAATTGCTAAATCTCATGGCGTTAAAAAAACCATTGCAGGAGTAGAAAACATAGATTACATTAATCTTTCTCACAATATTGGAATAGATACACTTATCAACAAAAAAATTATAGCCGCCAATAATATTTTTACTTATTTAAGAAAAGGCGTAAGTGCTATTGCTAATTTTCATGGGGTAGATGGAGAAATTATTGAGTTTAATGTTAGGGCTAATACTAAAATCCTTTCTAAACCTTTAAGAGAATTAAAATTACCTGAAAATGTTGGTGTTGCTGGTGTGGTAAGAAATAACAAAGGCTTTATTCCATTTGGCGGTTTTCAGTTAGAAGAAAACGATAAAGTAATTGTATTTTCGAAAAAAGAAAGTATTTCTGAATTAGAGAAGTTTTTCAATTAATTAGAAGTGTCAAGAAATCTAATAAATATTAAAGTTGTATTCAATGTAATTGGTAATCTGATTATCATTACCGGATTATTGATGGCTACCGCAATTCCTTTTTCATTGTATTATGATGAAGGAGACTTATTTCCTTTATTTTTATCTTCTTTAACAACGCTTTTTTTTGGGCTTATTGTTAAATTAAGAACTCAAAAACACAAAAATGATGAGGTTAAAAAAAGAGAAGGGTATCTGATAGTAGCTTTTGGTTGGTTAGCCATGACTATATTTGGCTCTTTGCCTTACGTATTTTCTAATGCCATACCAGATTATACCAATGCTTTTTTTGAAACCATTTCGGGTTTAACCACAACTGGAGCTACAATTTTAAACGATATTGAATCAGTTCCCAAAGGAATTTTGTTTTGGCGGAGTATGACGCAATGGATTGGAGGTATGGGAATTATCGTGTTAACCATTGCTATTCTGCCATTACTTGGTGTTGGTGGAATGGAGTTGTTTGCTTCAGAATCTCCCGGACCTACTAAAGATAAAATTCATCCGAGAATTAAAGAAACAGCGAAAAGATTGTGGCTGATTTACTTCTCGTTAACAGCCATTCAATGCGTATTATTAATGTTTGGAGGAATGGATTTTTATGATGCTATTAATCATTCACTTACCACCATGTCAACAGGTGGTTTTTCTACCAAACAAGCAAGTATAGGTCATTTTGACTCTGCTTATATTCAGTATGTTGTTATTTTGTTTATGTTTTTGGCAGGAACAAACTTTACTTTACTTTATTTTGGTTTCAAGTTGAATTTTAAAAAGTTTTGGATTAACGATGAGTTTAAATGGTATGTTGCAGCCATAATAGTGTTGTGTTTTGTGATTTTTCCTACTGTATATTTTGTGTATGGCAGAGCAGATGGTGTTGAAGCCTCTTTTAGAGCGGTTTTGTTTCAGGTTACCAGTATCCTGACAACAACAGGGTATGCTACATCAGATTATACTTTATGGGGTTCTTTTGTAACTTTTTTGTTTTTTCTATTATTGTTTACCGGGGCAAGTGCGGGCTCAACAAGTGGAGGGATGAAGTTAGTAAGAATTGTATTGCTAATGAAAAACGGCTTCTTAGAATTTAAAAGAAGATTACATCCAAATGCAGTAGTTCCGGTACATTTAAATGGAGTAGGAGTATCTCAAAAAATTATTTATAACTTACTGGCATTTGTGTTTTTCTACCTCTTTTTGTTTGTAACTGGTGCTATTGTTGTTACTTTTTTTGGTGTTGATTTTACAGAGGCACTAAGTGCTGTTGCCGCCTCTATTAGTAATGTCGGACCAGGTATTGGTAGTATTGGTCCTTCATTCTCATTTTCTCACTTACCCGATGGTGTAAAATGGGTGTTATCCTTCTTAATGTTAGTAGGAAGATTAGAGCTTTTTACCATTACTATATTGTTTACGCCATACTTTTGGAGGTTGAAATAAGACCTGAATTGAACTCCTTTCAACATAAGCATGTTTAAAAGTAGTTGGTAAAATCATAGCGTTTCGCCTCATATTCTAACTACTTTTAAGTTAATTTGTATAGCATTGAATTTTAACGCTAGATATTATGGAATTAACTTTTTACGGACATGCTTGTTTTTCTGTTAAAACACAAAATAAAACCATACTTTTTGATCCTTTTATTTCGCCTAACCCAAAAGCAGCACATATTGATGTAGCTACTTTAGCAGCCGATTACATTTTATTATCTCACGGACATGAAGACCATGTGGCAGATGCCGAAAATATTGCAAAACGCACAGGAGCAAAACTGGTTTCTAATTTTGAAATTGTTAGTTGGTACGAGAAAAAAGAAATAGAAAATGTTCATCCGATGAACCATGGCGGAAAGTGGAAATTTGATTTCGGTACAGTAAAATATACCAACGCAGTTCATTCGAGCATGTTGCCCGATGGTAGTTATGGAGGAAACCCAGGTGGATTTATTGTAAACACTGATAAATCTTTCTATTATTCTGGCGATACCGCTCTTACAATGGATATGAAATTAATTGGAAACACTGAGAAGTTAGATTTTGCAGTTTTACCTATTGGAGATAATTTTACCATGGGAATTGAAGATGCAATAACAGCTGCTGAATTTATTAATTGTAATAAAATAATTGGCGTTCATTACGATACGTTTGGATACATTGAGATTAACAAAAATGAAGCGATAGATAAATTCAAATCTCGTGGTAAAGAATTAATTTTGCCTGAAATCGGGGAAACCATAAAACTTTAATAAATACGTTACACAATACATAAACTAAAAATAACACTATGGGTAAAATTATTGCAATATCTAACCAGAAAGGAGGCGTAGGAAAAACTACCACAGCCATTAACTTAGCTGCCGGTTTAGGAGTTTTAGAGTACAAAGTACTTTTAGTAGATGCTGACCCTCAAGCTAACTCAACATCAGGAGTTGGTTTTGACCCTCGAAATATAAAAAATAGTATTTACGAATGTTTAATTAACGAAACAGCTCCTTCAGATGCTATTTTGCATACAGATTCGCCTAACTTAGATATTTTACCTGCTCATATAGACTTGGTTGGAGCTGAAATAGAGCTTATTAACATGCCTAACAGAGAGCACATGATGAAAAATGCGTTTAGCAGCATTAAAGATAAATATGATTTTATCATCATAGATTGTTCTCCATCATTAGGATTAATTACCATCAACTCACTTACAGCAGCAGATTCAGTTATTATTCCAATTCAATGTGAATATTTTGCATTAGAAGGCTTAGGGAAGTTGTTAAATACCATTAAAATTATTCAAGAAAGATTAAACCCAGACTTAGATATAGAAGGGTTGTTGTTAACCATGTATGATGTAAGGTTAAGATTATCAAACCAAGTGGTGGAAGAGGTTAAAACGCATTTTCAAACCATGATGTTTGATACTATTATTCAAAGAAATACTACTTTAGGAGAAGCTCCTAGTCACGGAAAAACCATTATCATGCACGATGCAAGTAGCAAAGGTGCAATTAACTACTTAAATTTAGCCAGAGAAATTCTTCAAAAGAATAACATGACTAAAATGAGTGAAGAAGAAAAAATTATAGCCTTAGAAGATGAGTAAGAAACCAGCATTAGGAAGAGGGTTAGGAGCATTATTACAAAATGCCGATACCGATATAACATCAAAATCGAAACTAGATTTACCAGCAAGCAACAACCATGTAGTTGGTTCAGTTTCCACTATTGCCATAGCTCAAATTGAAGCCAATCCTTTTCAACCGAGAACGCAGTTTGAGAAAGAAGCTTTATTAGAACTTTCAGAATCTATTAAAGAACACGGAATTATACAGCCTGTAACCGTTAGAAAGTTAGGCTATGATAAATACCAACTGATTTCTGGAGAAAGAAGGTTTAGAGCATCTCAAATTGCAGGATTAACAGAAATTCCAGCTTTTATTAGAATTGCTAACGACCAAGAAATGCTAGAAATGGCGTTGGTTGAAAATATTCAACGACAAGATTTAGACGCTATAGAAGTGGCTTTTAGTTATCAAAAACTAATTGAAGAATGTAACTTAACGCAAGAACAATTGAGTGAAAAAGTTAGTAAAAAGCGTTCAACTGTAGCAAATTACCTTAGATTACTTAAACTTCCTGTTGAAATACAATTAGCCATCAGAACCAAAGAAATTTCTATGGGACATGCAAGGGCGTTAATCAACATTACAGAAGAAAAAAAGCAACTGCAAATAGCCAAGAGAATTATTCAAGAAGGACTTTCTGTTCGTCAGGTGGAAGAGTTGGTTAAAGATGAAAAAGTAAAAGATGTAGAGAAAAAATCTACTTCAAAAGCTCAGTCAACCTTATCTTTTACCAATCAAAAAATAATGGAAGATTTAAGCAACATCTTACAAACTAAGGTACAGATTCAAAAAAATAAAGAAGGTAAAGGAAAACTAATTATTCCTTTTACCACCGAAGATGATTTAGAAAGAATTGCTGAATTATTAGGTTTTTAATAGTGAATAACACTAATTTTTAATGTTATCTCTTGTTTTAAAATTAGAAGACTGTTAAAAATAATAAAGCAATACAACTATTTGCAAGACCAGAAACATGGCAAAGAATAAGAAAATAGAAGTAAAAGGAAGGGAAATAAGCCTCTATTCGGATAAAGCAAATGACTATATATCGCTTACTGATATTGCAAAGCACAAAGATGCTAAGCATACAGACAGCATTATACAAAATTGGATGCGTAACCGAAATACAGTTGAGTTACTTGGTTTTTGGGAGCAATTATATAACCCAAGTTTTAAACCCCTCGAATTCGAGGGGTTAAGAAAACAAGCAGGTCTCAACAGTTTTGTATTAACTCCAAAAAGGTGGATTGAAACTACTAATGCAATAGGTGTCATATCAAAATCAGGAAGATATGGTGGTACCTACGCTCACAAAGATATTGCTTTTGAATTTGCATCATGGATTTCTATTGAGTTCAAACTCTACATCATAAAAGAATTCCAAAGATTAAAAGAAGAAGAAAGTAGTCGTCAAAATTTAGAATGGAATTATCAACGCCATTTAACAAAAGTCAATTATCATATTCATACTGATGCCATTAATGAAAAATTGATTCCCGAAAATTTAAGCAAGCAACAAATTAGTTTTGTATATGCTAATGAAGCCGATGTACTCAATATGGCACTTTTTGGTAAAACAGCTAAACAATGGCGAGATGAAAATCCTAACGAAAAAGGAAATATTCGAGATACAGCAAACATTGAGCAATTGGTAGTGCTATCTAATTTAGAAAGTTTAAATGCGGTACTTATTAACCAAGGCATCAAACAGCCTAATCGATTGCAGCAACTTAATGAAGTAGCTATTGCTCAAATGACTTCTTTGCTCAATCATAAAAGCACAAAAAAACTCATATAGTATGGCGAAAATCGTTTTAGAAAAATTAGTTTTTTTGCTGTTGCTATTTAGTTTAAACACTATTTACGCTCAAGATTCCTTAACGGTTAACTCTAATAACAATAAAGTTCCTGATACCTTATTGATAGACATTGCCAAACCTCATTCTCCGGCAAAAGCTGCTATTATGAGTACCATTGTTCCGGGGTTGGGACAAGCTTACAATAAAAAATATTGGAAAATTCCGTTAGTCTATGCAGCAATAGGTACTTCAGTTTATTTCGCTGTAGAAAATAACAAAACGTACAACAGATTTAAAACGGCATTGAGCGAGCGATTGGATGATGATCCCAATACTGTTGATGAGTTTGATGGTCGTTTGTCTGTTCAAAGTTTAGAATCTAATTATAATTTTTACCAACGAAATAGAGACTTATCCATTATTGTAGCGGGTATTTTTTATGTGTTAAATATTGTAGATGCTAGTGTTGATGCACATTTATATTCTTTCCCAAAAAATGATAATCTTTCATTAAGAATAGTTCCTACTACACAATTAACAGCCAATAATAACCTTATGCATGGAGCTAGTTTAGTATTTAATTTTTAGTAATGACAGCAAGTAGAAGTATCGAATCAATAAAAAAATTACTAGACCATCAGGTTTTTGAAGTGATTAAAAAAGCATCCACTGAAATAGGGGTGGAAAGTTATGTAATAGGCGGTTTTGTTAGAGATTTTTTATTAGACAGACCTTGTAAAGACATCGACATTGTTTGTAAAGGTTCTGGAATAGCTTTAGCTGAAAAAGTAGCTGAATTAATAGGAAACTCCACCAAAGTAACTGTTTTTAAAAACTTTGGAACAGCTATGTTGCAGTATAAAGATTACGAAGTAGAGTTTGTTGGAGCTAGAAAAGAATCTTACCAAAGAAATTCCAGAAAACCCATAGTGGAAGATGGCACCTTGCAAGACGACCAAAACAGAAGAGATTTTACCATTAATGCTTTAGCCATCAGCTTAAATGAAGCCAATTACGGAGAACTAATTGATTCGTTTAATGGAATTGAAGATTTAAAAAACAAACGTATTGTAACACCTTTAGACCCTGATATTACTTACTCAGACGATCCTTTACGAATGATGCGAGCCATACGTTTTGCTGCTCAACTTCATTTTAAAATAGATGAAAACTCTTTAAGTTCCATCGCTAAGAATAAAGAACGCATTAAAATTGTTTCTCAAGAAAGAATTATTGATGAATTGAATAAAATTATTCTCACCAAAAAACCATCAGTAGGTTTTGAGTTATTGTTTGATACAGGCTTGTTGGCAATCATTTTCCCAGAAATGGACAACCTAAAAGGAGTGGAGGTGATAAACGGTAAAGCCCATAAAGATAATTTTTACCACACTATTCAAGTACTGGATAATATTGCTCCCAATACCGATAATTTGTGGCTCAGGTGGGCGGCTATTTTGCACGATATTGCTAAGCCAGCAACTAAACGATTTGACAAAGCAGTAGGGTGGACTTTTCACGGACACGAAGACAAAGGAGCTAAGATGGTTCCTAAAATTTTTAAAGCTCTAAAACTTCCATTAGATGCCAAAATGAAATATGTTCAGAAGTTGGTAAGGCTTCACCTCAGACCAATAGCTTTGGTAAAAGAAACCGTTAGCGATAGTGCTGTTAGAAGGTTGTTATTTGAGGCAGGAGAAGATATTGATGATTTAATGACTTTGTGCAATGCAGATATTACATCGAAAAATAAGCAAAAAGTCTTAAAATATTTGGCTAACTTTGAATTGGTTAAAGAAAAACTAAAAGAAGTTGAAGAAAAAGACCAGTTAAGAAATTGGCAACCACCCATAACAGGTGAGTTGATTATGGAAACCTTTAATTTGAAGCCTTGCAGAGAAATAGGCATAATTAAAGAAGCTATAAAAGAAGCCATTTTAGAAGGCGATATAGAAAATAACTACGAAGCAGCTTATCAGCTAATGCTTCAAAAAGGAAAAGAATTAAATTTAAAAACCGCATAACTATTACAACAATGAGCATTTATAAGTTTAGAGTTCTGATTGAAGGAGAAAAACAAGTTTTTAGAGACATTGAAATAAAGAGTGACCAAAACTTTGAAGCTTTTCACCAATCTATTTTAAAAGCATTTGGTTTTGATAACGAGCAAATGGCTTCTTTTTATTTAAGCGATTACGATTGGAATAAAGGTCAGGAAATTTCTTTGTTTGACATGAGCATGTCTGATGAGGAAAAAGTATTGCAGATGAGTGAAACCCCAATAAAATCAGTTATTAATTGTGTTGGCGGACATTTATTATATACCTACGATTTTTTAAATATGTGGAATTTCTTTATTGAATTGATAGAAATTTCGGTGAAAGAAAAAGAAGGTGAATTCCCTCAATTGGTTTATAGCGAAGGTAAAGCTCCTAGCCAAAGCACTAGAAATAGTGTGCTTTCTGATGAAGAAATCATGAACGAAATTCTGAAGTCTGAAGGGTTGGATGAAGATGAGTTAAAAGATAGCGATAGCGATGAACCTTTTAATGATGATATTTTTGAAGGGTTTGATGATTTTGAAGACTACCAATAAACAAAAATGAACTCCAAATTTTTAGTGGTTATTGCAGGACCTACGGCTGTTGGGAAAACCGCTTTAGCAGTAGAGCTTGCACAACATTTTAAAACTGCTATCATTTCTGCCGATTCACGACAATTTTATAAAGAAATAGCCATAGGCACAGCCAAGCCTACTCCCGAAGAAATGAAAGGAGTGAAGCACTACTTTGTTGACTCCCATTCTATTCACGATGAAATAAATGTAAATGACTACGAACATCAAGTACTTGAGTTGCTCAATCAGCTTTTTAAAGATAATGAGGTAGTTATTCTTACCGGTGGTTCCGGATTATACATTGATGCTGTTTGTGATGGTTTTGATGATGATTTGCCCGAAGGAGACAAAGAACTTAGAAAAGAACTGGAAGCCCTTAAAGATAAGTACGGTATAGAGTTGCTTCAGGAGAAATTAAAGCAACTAGACGAAGATTTTTATAACGAGATAGATTTAGCCAATACCAAACGATTGTTTAGAGCAATAGAAGTCTGTATGCTAAGTAAACAGAAATATTCCTCCCTACGTAAGGGCAAGAAGAACCCAAGGGCTTTTAACACCATTAAAATAGCCTTAAACCGACCAAAAGAAGTGTTAAATGAGCGAATTAACAAGCGGGTGGACATCATGATGCAAGAAGGTTTGTTGGAAGAAGCCAAAAAAGTACATCCATACAAAGACAAAGTAGCCTTAAAAACGGTTGGTTACAGAGAGTTGTTTGCTTATTTTGAGGAAGAAACTACCTTAGCAGCAGCCATAGAAAAAATAAAAACCAATACCCGCAGGTATGCAAAAAGACAAATAGCTTGGTTTAAAAGAAACGATAATGATTACCTTTGGTTCCAACCTGAACAACAAGCGGAAATAATACAATTGATTGAGGAAAGGGTGGGGTGAAGGTGTTTTATTCTGTAGGGACAACTCAGTATAACTTTCTTCTTAAAACAAATGAAACACACACTATAAAATTGAAGCTATTGAAATTTAGCTACTTAAAATTATATTTTTTTTTTATTAATGCTGATTTATTTAAAAAATATAGTAATTTTATTCTCTATTTTTTAGGAATAAATAATAGATTTGTAAGCATAAAATAAGTTTAACTAAAAATTAAAACATGATGGAAGAGAATGAAAACAATGAAAACAGAAGAGATGAAGTATTTTCTAAAGTAGTAAGAGCTGGGAAAAGAACTTATTTTTTCGATGTAAAAGCAACAAAGTCTGATGATTATTACTTGACGATTACAGAGAGTAAAAGAAAGTTTAATGGCGACAACCAAAAGTTTAGCTACGAGAAACACAAATTGTTTTTATACAAAGAAGATTTAGAAAAATTTTCTGAAGGACTAAAAGAAGCGGTAGAGAAAATTAAAGAACTTAAATTAGAACAAGGAGAAGAAGTAGTTGAGAAAGTTGCTAGCAGCTTTACTGATGTCGATTTTGAGGATTTAGGTACTAACCATACGAACCATTCAGAATAATAAAGATACTTAACCAAATAAGAAAAACCGAATAGCCCTGCTGTTCGGTTTTTTTGTTTTAATTTTCTAAATCAATTCTGTACTAAACAAAAAGTTCAATTATAAAAAAACTAATTACTAATAACTAATATCCGAGCGAGGGCAAATGAACAAACGGTGCGAAATCCGAAGTAATCGGATCAGGAAATGCGATGGACTTGTGGGAAAAGATTACGTAGGATTTGGTGTTTGTTCTTGATTTTTGGCTCTTTTTATCAAGAAAAAGAGCGTATAATCACAAAACTATAACAATCCATATATACTGAGTAAGACAGCTAAAGCATAACAATATCAGGTGGTTTGAGTGTTTTGTTTTAATCGTTTAGGACGCTATTGTTTCTAAATCAATCAATAAATTAGTGTAATCCGTACTAATTTGTGTTAGTAGCATTAAAACACCTATTTTTGTTGATTAATTTTTCAATTCAAAGGAATATTAAATTCGTAGCTTAAGCCTTTATTAGCTTCGTTCTTTACATGGTAAGTACTGTCCATTTGTAAGGCAAATCCTGCTGTTTGGTTTTTTTGTTTTTAATTTCTATCTCTTTAATACCGTTGACACAAATTAAAGTTGAATTTCACTAATTATCACAAACTCTCCTTTGTCCCCTCTCTTGGAAGAGAGGGGGAAAGTTATCGCAAGATAACTTGGGGTGAGTTGAAATTGTTTTTTACCAACATATTATAAAATTGATAAAACATCAAAGATGTTTTTGTGTTCATTTTTTCTTAATCAATTAATAAATTGGTGTAATCTGTGATAATTTGTGTTAGAGTAGTGTAATAATTAAAATAAATCTGAGTGAGTTCCTGTACGAACTAAGAATATAAGTTTTATAGCGTTGTTTTGTTCCCAAATAAGCAACCAGTCAGGTTGTATATGGCATTCCCAAAGTCCTTTGTAATTTCCTTTTAAAACGTGAGGCTTATATTTAGCAGGTAGTTTGCCATTTTTCTCTAATAATCTAACAACATCTTTAAATAACTCAATATTTAACCCTCTTTTTTGAGCTAATTTAATTTCCTTTTTAATTTTATTAGAGTATTCTATTTGATACATTAGATACCAAGTTGTTTGAATAAATCAGCTGAATTTTTGGCTTTATTAACACCAATGCCTTTTTTCGCATCTTCAATTACTTTGATTGTTTCAGCGTTTAGGGTTTTAATAACTTCAACATCTTTATTTTTAGAAGCAATTAGCTTAACATAATCTAAAAGTAGTTGTCCTATTTTAGTTCTTTCGTTAATTTTTAAAGTAATAGTTACCATAGCTTGTTATCTTTAGTTAGACAAAGTTACGAAACATCGCTTAATAAGTTATCAGAAATGGACTGAAAACTACCTAAAACACTTCATAACAAGTTATTTGGTTCAATTAATTCAATGGAATATTAAATTCGTAGCTTAAGCCTTTATTAGCTTCGTTCTTTACATGGTAAGTACTGTCCATTTGTAAGGCAAACACTTCTATCAGTTCCATTCCAAAGCCTTTTTTTAACGTTGCTTCATCAAAGCCAACACCGTTATCCCTATAGGTAAACATTAAATCGTTGGCTTGTTTATTAAAAGAAAGTAATATGTTTCCGTTGGTTTTTATACCGTGTTTTAAGGAGTTGGAAATTAATTCATTAATGATTAATCCTAAAGGAACAATGTTTTTTACATTTAACTCAGAAAAATTAGTACTAATATCTAAGCTAACTTCTTGAGTGGTGGAATGCAAAGAAGTTAAGTCGGTAGCTAATTCTTTAATATAAGTTTCTAAATCAATTTTAGCTAAATTTTCTGTCTGATACATGCGTTGGTGAACCAAAGCCATTGCCTGAATTCTGTGTTGAGCATCATCAAAAATAGCTTTAACTTCATCACTAGTAATTTTATCAGACTGCAACCTAAGCATGGAACTTACTACTTGTAAGTTATTTTTCACTCTATGGTGAATTTCTTTCAGCATAATAATTTTTTCATGATGTTGCTCATTAACTAATTTATTTTGAGCTTCAAGATGTTGGTTGCTTGTTTTAAGCTCTTCGGTAATTTGTCGGTTAGTTTTTATAAAAGTGTTAAGCAAATAAAAAATAATAAAAACTGCTATTGTTGCTTCTAAGCCTAAGCTGTAGAAAATTACTGTTGGAAAGGAAGTAGCATCAATAATATTAGCATGAAGAAAAAATGATGCAAAAACAGAGTAGGCAATAAGGCTTAATCCGGCAACAATAATTCCACCTTTTTTACCCAAATTAAATGCAGCAAAGAAGATTAAAATTACCATCCAAAAAGCACCTCCAAAATGTACGGTATTACTGTTAAAATACATATTGCCAAACAAAATGGTGAAAATAAGAGCAGTAAAAATAATGGAGGATATTTTTATGTTTCTCGTGAATTTTAATACAAATAAATGTGTGATGCAATAAAAAGCAGAAACCCCTGTTGGAATCATTACTGGATAAGTTTCAATAAAAAAAGCGATTAAAAACACAGAAAAGAAGCAAGTGAATCCAAAAAATGAAAAACAGTAGTTGGTTTCAATTTTTGCTTTTTCATAGGGATTTGCTTCATTATTAAGAAGTTTGCCTATAAAAAAATATTTTAGTTTATCCATCAATGCTAGTGTCTATCAAAGGTTACGAATATAACACTATAAATTAAAAATCAAAATACTTAGCTATTTTCTTTTTAAAAGTAATATAGGGAGTAAAAAGAATTAAGTGGCTTGTTCGACTCACCCCCAAGTTATCTGGCGATAACTTCTCCCCCTCTCTTTAAAGAGAGGGGGTTAGGGGGAGAGTTAAAACTCGCTTTTTAAAAACTAAGTAAACTTATATTGTAGAGTTATGATTATGTAGATTGCTTCACTATATTCACAATGACGGGTAAAAAGCTATTTTCTTTTTAAAAGTAATATAGGGAGTAAAAACAAATCGGTTATTACAGCAAAAATTAAGATGAGTGTAATGTAAACACCAATTAAATAAGTGCTTTTAAAATCGGATAGCATTAATGATAAAAAACCACTGCATAAAATAATAGAGGTAAGCACAATGGCTTTTCCGGTAGAAAGAAAAGTGCGTTTTATGGCATATAAATTTGTTAAACCAATTCCTCGCTGAAGCTTGTATTTACTCAAAAAATGAATGGTATCATCTACAGCAATTCCAAAAGCAATGGTGAAAATAATAGAAGTGGACATATTAATAGAAGTGCCTGTAAATCCCATAATTCCAGCTATAATAATAAGCGGAATAGCATTGGGAATTAGTGAAATAAACGCCATTTTAAACGATTTGAATAAAATCCCCATGAGCGATGCAATTAATAAAAAAGCAATAGCTAACCCAACTATCATGTTGGAAGCCATTATGCTATTGTTTTTATCTACCAAGAGAGCTGTGCCGGTCAGGTTATAATCAAAATATTGGGATGTAATATTATTTTTAAAAAAAGCATCAAAATCATCATTTAATATACGTGATTGATAACTGCCTACATCATGCATTTTTCCTGTAAATCTTATGGTTTTTTTATCAGGAGAAACAAGGTTGCTTAGTTGCTTTTTTATAGATGGATTTTTTAACCATTTAGTAATTTTTTGATACTCTTTATTGGTCTCTGGAATTTTATAAGCGTTGCTATTCCCTGTGTTTTGAGCTTTATTAATGATTTTCACAACCGCCACAGGAGAAAGTAAGAAGTTGACACCATAATCATCGTAAAGGTATTTTTCTACCTTATCAAGCTCTTTTATCACTTCATAATCGAATACTTGGTGTGAATCTTTTAGCAAAATAGCCATTTCAAAAGGACGAACCCCTGAATAGGTATTTTCAAAAAACCTAAAATCTTGTTGGAGTGGGTGACTTTCATGCAAATCTTCCAACAAATGAAAATCTACTTTTAGTTGAAAAATACCAATTACAGCAGTGGCTAAGATAATAGTATAAACCACTACAATTCTTTTAGGATGCTTAAGTGTTATTAATAAAGTTTTAGATAAAAATCGGTTCCAAAACATTTCTTTTTTTCTGTGCTTAATTATGGCTGGAGGTCTTGATAAGGTTAGAATAGCAGGCAATAAAGTAATAGCAATTAAAAAGGCAAAAACAACACCAATTCCTGAGTAAATTCCAAATTCTTTAACAGGCACAACACTTACAACAATTAAGGTGAAAAAGCCCACAGCAGTAGTAACAGAAGTTAGCAAAGTGGCTAAACCAACTTCTTTAAAGGTAATTCTTACAGCTTCTTTTTTAGATTTGTTTTTTCGCAATTCTTCAATAAACCTGTTGAGTATATGCACGGCATCCGACATGCCGACAACAAACAAAATAGTAGGCAGCAACATGGTCATTAAGTCCAGTTTTTTGCCCATTAAAAACATGAGTGCTAAGGTCCAAATAATCGCAATAAAAACGGTAATAATAGGAATGACTGTTCCGAAAAATGAGCGGAAACTAATGATCAAAAAAATAATTACGAGCAATACAGAAGCCAATAAAAAAAGCTTCACTTCATTATCCATAATGGTTAAATAAGCTTTTTGTCCCCTTATCTTTCCTGCGTAGTGAATTATTTCAAAATCATATTGTTGTATTAATTCTTCTAAAGCAAAAATTAAAGCATCAGATTCTTTTTTATTGATGATGTCAACATTATTAACAACAATAGAAATAGACTTAAAATCGGGAGCAAAAAGCGTGTTGATGTATTCTTTAGATTTAGCAATTCTTATCGAATCGTTTTTATATTTTTCGGGTTCTCCAACATGCAGCAAAGGAATTTCCATAAAACCAAAAGCACTAAAAACAGGCTGTTTAATGTTGGTAGGAGAAATGACATTAACTACATGAGGCAGTTTTTCTAAATCAGCGGTAAATCGGTTTGCTTTTTCTAAAAAGTCATCATTAAAAATGCCTTTTTCATCACCAATGGCAATGAGCATGTAGTCATTATCATTCTTAAAAGTGGCTCTGTATTTTAAGAAATAATCGAGGTCAGCATCTTCTTTAGGGAAAAAACTTTCAAAATCATAATCAAACTTTAAACCTGATGCTAAGTAAGTTGCAAATCCGGTGATAATCGTTATAATGATAATGATGCTTACAGCAATTCTTCTCGACAAAATAAATAATCTTTTAGTAGGAGCCGCTAAATTACTTATTTGATTTGAGAGCTATTGATTTTAAAACTTAAATAGCTTATCTTTACGCACTTCAATTTCTAAAACTTTGAAAACATGATAAATCAGATTAAAACAATTAGTGATTTTTATTATTATCAACTACAACACACCCCAAGAACAGATGCTTTTACTCAAAAAGAGAATGGGAAATGGCAACCGCTTTCTATAGAGGCATTTGTAGAAAAAAGTAAATATTTTAGTTTAGGTTTATTGCAATTGGGAATTAATAAAGGCGATAGAATTGCCATTATTTCTAACAACAGAACAGAGTGGCATTTAACTGATTTAGCAGCGCAGCAAATAGGTGTGGTAAACGTACCCATTTATCCTAATATTACAGAAGAAGACTATACCTATATCCTTAATGATTGTGGAGCTAAAGCTGTTTTTGTGTCCACACAAGAATTACTTACATCCATTGAAAACATTAAAAGTAGTGTTCCTGAATTAAAACATGTTTATACCTATGATGAAATTGCAGGGAAAAGCAATTACAAAGAAATTTTAGCACTAGGAAAAGATGGAGATGAGTCTTCCATTAAAGCATTAAAAGATGCTATAAAACAAGAAGAGTTAGCTACCTTAATTTATACTTCCGGAACAACTGGAAAACCAAAAGGAGTAATGCTTTCACATCAAAATTTGGTAGCAAATGTATTGGCTTCCGAAGAAAGATTACCCATAGGAAAAGACTATAGAATATTGAGTTTTCTTCCTCTTTGTCATGTTTTTGAGCGAATGATAGATTATTTGTTTATATACAAAGGAATATCAATTTATTACGCAGAATCGTTAGAAACCATAGCCGATAATTTAAAAGAAGTAAAACCACATTTGTTTGCCACAGTTCCACGTTTGTTAGAAAAAGTTTATGACAAAATTGTAGCTAAAGGTTCAGATTTAGCTGGAATTAAAAAAGCTTTGTTTTTCTGGGCATTAGAATTAGGGTTGGAATTTGATCCAATGGAAGATAAAGGTTGGTGGTATAACTTCCGACTAAAAATTGCCAATAAATTAATTTTTAGTAAATGGAGAGAAGCATTGGGTGGAAATGTGGTGGCAATCGTTTCGGGTGGAGCAGCATTGCAAGCTCGTTTAGCGAGAGTATTTACAGCTGCTCAAATTCCTATTTTAGAAGGTTACGGACTTACAGAGACTTCTCCTGTTATAGCAGTAAATTCTTTGTTAAAAGAAGGAACTAAAATAGGAACAGTAGGGAAACCTTTAGATAATTTAGATGTTAAAATTGCCGAAGATGGTGAAATTATAGTAAAAGGACCAAGCATTATGATGGGCTACTATAATTTACCAGAGGTAAGCAAAGAAGTTTTTGATAGTGAAGGGTATTTTCATACAGGAGACATTGGAGAATTAGTTAACGGAAAATATTTAAGAATAACCGATAGAAAAAAAGAAATATTTAAAACTTCCGGAGGGAAATACATTGCTCCTCAGGTAATGGAAAATAAGTTTAAAGAATCGAGATTTATTGAGCAAATCATTGTAATTGGAGAAGGAGAGAAGTTTGCTTCAGCTCTTATTCAGCCAGATTTTGCTTTTCTTAAGGAATGGTGCGACAGAAAAAATGTAAAAGCAACAACTAACGAAGAAATGATTACAAACGAGCAAGTTATTAAACGTTTTGAAAGAGAAATAGAAGAGCTAAATGAAAATTTCTCTAACTACGAAAAAATTAAACGATTTGAATTACTTAACGAACCACTTTCTATTGATGCTGGCGAACTAACACCGACATTAAAATTAAAGCGTAAAAACATTTTAAGTAAATACAATCACTTGTATCAGAAAATTTATGTTTAGTTAATAGATTTAAAAAACTTCAAGGTCTATATCAATTTATGTTATTAGACCTTGAAGGTTTAGTTTTTAAAAAAATAGTAGATAAAATTTCAAGGGAACTCTCCCCCTGACCCCCTCTCTTTAAAGAGAAGGGGGGGGGTATCGTAAGATAACTAGGGGTGAGTCGGATAAAATTATATATAACTAAACAAAGCTCCGAAGGAGCGTAATTTATACAGCGTATGACTAAAAGGTCATCGCAAGAAAACATTGGGTATTAATTTATGGATAAAAGCGACATTATAGCACAAAAAAAAGCATTACGACAAGAAATGTTGGTTAAAAGAGCTAAAACGAATAGAGAGTTTAAACAAAAATATGACCAATGGATTTGTGAGCAGTTGGAAAACATTATTCTTGAAAATGGCTACCAAAAAATTCATGCTTATTTACCCATGGGAAAAGAAATAGATATTTCTCCTTTATTACAATCGCTGTTAGAAAAAAACATTACAGTAGTAGTCCCGAAAACCTTGCCTAAAAGAAAACTGGAAAATTTAGTTTTAACCGATTTGACCAAAGTAGAAAAAGGCGTTTTCGGCACAACACATCCAGCAAGTGGAATAATTTACAATGATGCTTTTGATTTAATTATTGTGCCAGGGTTGGCATTTGATAAAAACAATTACCGATTAGGTTATGGAGGTGGTTATTACGATAATTTTATTATTAATCATCAAGAGGCAAAGAAGATAGGTATTTTTTATCCATTTCAGGAAGTAGAAAAAGTACCGACAGAAGCACATGATGTGCAGTTGGATGAGTTGTTGGTGAATAAGGAGATGGAGTGTTAAAAAAGATAAGCAATAATTAACCCTATTATCATTAAGGTAATTTGTATAACCCACTTATATTCTCTTTGAACAAATATATAAGCTTTTGAAAAAAATAAATTCCAATTAAATTTTAAATATATCTTTAAGAATTTTAAATCATAAAATTTTGGCTTTTCAGCTTTAGCTCTTCTTATTGAGTTATTACGAGCAATATCAGTAGCTCTAATATAAGGTTGAATAGAATTTTTATCTAATGATTTTATCCAAACTTGATTATTTATTATTTTCATAGACTAGTTGTAATTAATTGTTTATAGCTATTAAATTTTCATTGTTTAACAAAAATAAATAAGGAAATTCTAACAATTAGAATTTTTATCTATCACATATCTAAAAAATCTTAGAGATTAAAATTTTAAGATTTAAAAATGAAGAATTAGATAAAATTTTATAGGAACTCTCCCCCTGACCCCATCTCTTTAAAGAGAGGGGGAAAAGTTATCGTAAGATAATTAGGGGTGAGTCTGATAAAGTGAAAACACAAAACACAAAGATTCACACCACTAATGGCTGAAAGTACTGTAAATAAAAAGTTTTTTGGGAGAAAAAAGTGGGCAAGCTACTTACATCGCACCGCTCAACCACCTATCCTTGCTCTGTTCCCAGCCTGGGGAAGTTCAGCAGGAGCTGGTCGTATAAGGGGTTTCCTGTTTATTGAAACTACTTTGGAGCATATTTGGGGATTTTTAGAGCAAAACCTCTTTCTATCAGTTACTATGTTGGGTTATAAATTAGAGAACCAAAAAACAGACTATTAGTAGTAAGATCCAAGGTATTATGTCTATCCGCATTATAATTTTTGATGTGATGAACTTCTTAACTGTTGAATGAAACATAACACACTAAAACCACTTTCATCTTAAAGTAGCCCCATGAAAACTGTAAAGAACTTGTGTAAAAAAGGACTGAAACATTACTTTTTTTTAACCAATTAGAGGTACTATATTAGGTTTGATTTATAAGGCTGTTGAGTTCCAAAAACTTCTTTATTCTTCTCATAAGTAAATTTGTAGTGTATATTTACTTCCCAAAAATTACTACCTAATATACTATTTGAAGCTATATTATCTAAAGTTGCATAAAGCTGAATAACTAAGTCTTTTTGTTTCCATATTAATACATGTGAATTAGACTCTTGTCCTTCTGTTTCATTTGGGTTTCCATACTTACTTGAATACATGGCTATAAGCTTTTCAAGGTCTTCACTTAATACTCTTCTAATTCTTTGTGTTGTGGTTATGTTATCTTTGTTTTCAACAGAACTATTTCTCCCTAAATTAGTGTTTGAAATACTCAAAGAAACATTATTAACTACTTCTTCTCCAATCATATTTCTTTCTACTGAAATGGATGGAAATGCAACTACAGATGTTGTGGGTATATTTAATGTGCCATTATACCATTTGTAGGTAGTTAAATCTTGTGAAAATAAAATATAGCAAGGTTGTTTGTCTATGCTATCCATAAGTAATATATCTTCATTGTTTTTTAATAAAGCATCTTCCTCATAAGGTTCTCCTAATGTAATTCCTAGAACTGTTTCAGGATAGTTATAGACATCTTCTGCTGGCTTATTTTCTTTTATATCAATAGCAGTATCACTATTGTTTAGATGTTGTTCACAGGATATAAAAAGAAAAAATGTTATTATAGTAAATAGTTTATACATGATTGTTCTATGAAAAAAAAATTACTTAAACCATAAAGCATGATCCGCATAAGATAATTGTAATCCTGCTGAACAAGACAAAACATTAATACAGTATAAGTCTGTATCATGTACAGAAGTTATATTGCCTATAGTCATTGTGCTTGAACAATTTATGGTGTTAGCATTATTAGTATTAGATATATTTCTGATTTGTAATAATAGGTAGTTATTAGGAGCAGTATTTGCTACAATTGTACCACTATATGAAAGTTGACCAGTAGTAATTGGAATAAATATATTGTTGCCTACATCCCAACTTTTTTGAATTTTTATTTCTAACTCTCCATTTGTAGGATATGGAGTAGCTAAATTAACTTGCCAATTAATATTTTCAGTAGCCCCATAAGTAGGGGCTGTATTTGTATAAAAGTAATCCGCTCCTAAGTAGTTGGTAGAACCACCACTATAAGATAATTGTAAATCAGTTGTTGTAAGTGTTTCAACATAATATCCATTAAGACTATTAGAAGTTGCATTATAAGAGTAACCAGTTCCTGAAAGATTTGGGTAGGAACAATCAGTTAGGTTTCCTAACATTTCATAATATCCAGGAAGATTTTGAATTGGATTAGAGGTTAAGTCAACTTTACAATTTGCACCAGTATAAATTTCAGTATTTAAACCTGCTCCTTTATATGGGCGATATGTTTTATACCATAACCCTTGAAAATCTGATGTTGATATAGCTGTTGTATTACCACCACCTCCTGATGGAGCAGCAGTAGGAGTTGGTGAATTACTTTGTTTTGAACATCCACTTAGAATTATTAAACCAGTTAACAGAGTTGTATAAAGTATCTTTTTCATAATATAATAGTTGTTGGTTAAGAAGTTAAGTACTACAAATATACAATAATCTATCATATATGATATGCTTCTAACAAAGAATTGTATAGACCTTTGATTTGTGTTAGATGAGAAAAAATATCAAGAAGCATTACATCAACTAGGCATAAACCTACGTCAAGCTAGAAAAGTAAAAGGATATACTCAAAGAGAAGTTGCAGATAGGTGTGGTATGGAAGAAAACAATTATGGTAGGTTTGAAAAAGGACAAACTAACCCAACTTTTAAGTCTTTGATGTTGATTTGCTCTGTTTTAGAAATTGACCTCAAAGAACTCCTTTAATTAGTGTCCTGTAAACAAGCCCAGTCTTCATCATCAATACCCAACCAATCTGCTTTCCACTTCTTACCAATTAAACTTTGCACTACTACAAAATCAGTAGAAAAGTGCTGTACTTCATCATAATGCAGCCCATTTGCAATAAGTTTTTCACAGTATTGATCCAAGATATTAGAATCCATAAAACCAACTCTTGTTAAATGTTCATCATCCACATAAGAAGCATTAGGCACATCAGTTTTGTACTGAACTAATCCACCTTTATACTTTTGTTGTATGACCTGCTTAGGAATAACAACACTAAAAAATTCTATTGGTACTGCCATAATTTAGAAATTAAAATTAGGAAAAAAAAAGAGGTTTTCAGTACCTCTTTAACTGGCTTTCGTTTCAGATGCTTTTAAACTATGGCAGCTTCTCAAAAAAATGCTAACAAATACATACACCATTACAAACTAGTCAATAAAAATAATGGGCTATAAAAAGAGAACCAATTTAAGAACTATCAAAAAGAATTATGGGTAATATATAAGAGAACCAATTATAAACTTTTAAACTTAAATAGTGTAAACTTAAAGTTATAGCTATATAAGTTTATTAGTGAAGAATGTGATAGCTTACTTCTAAAGTTTAAGATTAGCTTGTTTATCACTTCCTAACCACTCATTCACATAGAATCATTTTTTTACTATACCTATTATATTATCAATTTCATAAAATGAAACAATGGGGGGTAGGAAGATATTTAAAAACATAGGGGGGGTGTTTTATAGGAGGTATTGTCTCTTTCTAATATATAATTTTAACTATAGCTATATAGTTCAACTTTATTTTACTAATTGACACTTAAAACCTGTTATATCAATAGTTTAATGTTTAATTTTACATTGTAGCTCCTGATAAAACAGGAACACCCTAGAGGGCTCCATTGGGGTAGTTATAGGGTCAGAAGTTGGATTGTAATCTGCATCCTTGAAATAACAGGAAAACATAGCGGAGGAGTTTTCTCCAATAGCTGCAAAAAATTGCTTACATATAAAGCTTGGTGCTGGGTTGGAATAGCTGCTAATGCTGGTGAATTAACACTGATTACCAAACCAATCCTAAGGTCATACGTAGCACTGCCAAGTGGAAGTTGTAAGTTTAAGAGTAAAGTACAGAATCTTTAAAATGAAGCTAGTACTAAGGGGGTTCTTATATTCTGTTGTAAAGATCTTTAAGTCTGAACCTACCAACATCACTTTAATATAGTAAAGATACAAGTAGATCTAAATAATATCCATGTTTACTTTTTGAATAATAATCCTATGTATTTAGTATAAAATAGATATTTTTACCCTCACTTAATATTTAGGCTAAATTATGATAACAGGAGAATTAAAATCACAAGTAGATAAGATATGGTTAGCATTTTGGAGTGGTGGGATCACTAACCCTCTTTCTGTAATAGAGCAATTCACCTATTTATTGTTCATTAGAAGACTAGATGAAAGACAGTTATTAGCAGAGAAACAAGCTAGTATTACTAAAAAGCCTATTGAAAATCCTATTTATACAGTGATCCAAAAAGAATTAAGATGGAATTCTTTTAAGAATAAAGATCCAGAAGTAATGTTAGATTTGTTTACAAAGCCTTTGGTAGATAACATGAGTGTTTTTGACCACATGAAAAATGTTGGAGATAAAGTGGGTGTTTTTGCCAAATACATGAAAGATGCTACTTTCTTAATCACTAAACCAAGATTACTTTCTCAGTTGGTGGATCTGATAGATCAGATTAAAATGGAGGATAGAGATACTAAAGGAGATCTATATGAGTACCTACTTTCTAAAATAGCAACTGCCGGAACAAATGGACAGTTTAGAACTCCAAGACATATTATTAAAATGATGGTGGAAATGGTAGAACCTAAAGAGGATGATACCATTTGTGACCCATCATGTGGTACAGCAGGTTTCTTAATGGCATC
The DNA here is from genome assembly GCA_937901255.1 of uncultured Flavobacteriales bacterium. Lineage (GTDB taxonomy): Bacteria > Bacteroidota > Bacteroidia > Flavobacteriales_E > Vicingaceae > BRH-c54. Next base: position 123,463 of record CALCHN010000044.1, read on the forward strand.
AGGAGAATATTTTCATGAGCATAAAAAAGAGTTGTTTAATGATAAGAAGTTCAGAGAACACTACAACACCAATATGTTTACAGGAATAGAGTTTGATTCTACTATGTTGCGTATTGGAGCTATGAACTTACAGTTGCATGGTATTGAAAATCCTAACCTGATTGATAAAGATGCTTTAAGTGAAAGCAATGCTGATATTAGAGATCAATTCTCTTTAATTCTTGCTAACCCTCCTTTTAAAGGTAGTTTGGATTATGATAGTGTAGAAAGCTCCATTTTAAAAACAGTTAAGACTAAGAAAACAGAATTGTTGTTTTTAGGGTTGATGTTAAGAATGTTAAAAACAGGGGGGAGGTGTGCTGTTATTATACCTGATGGGGTGTTGTTTGGAGGATCTAATGCTCATAAGCAGATAAGACAAGAAATTATAGAAAAACATAAATTGGATGCTGTTATATCTATGCCAAGTGGTGTATTTAAACCTTATGCAGGAGTAAGTACCGCAGTATTGTTGTTTACCAAAACCAATAGTGGTGGTACAGATAAGGTGTGGTTTTATAATATGGAAGCAGACGGGTACAGCTTAGATGATAAACGTGCTGAGATTAAAGATAATGATATCCCAGACATTTTACACAGATACCACAACTTAGATAAAGAAGCAGGTAGAAAAAGAACAGATAAAAGCTTTTTAGTGCCTTTTAAAGAGATACAAGATAATGAGTGGGATCTTTCCATAAATAAATACAAAGAGATTGAATATGATGAAGTAATCTATACAGATCCACATGACTTGATAAAAGAGATTGAAACACTAGATAAGGAGAGAACAGCAGCTTTAACTAATTTAAAAAAGATGTTGGGATGAACGGATGGAAAAATATTAAATTAGAAGATGCTCTTAACTATGTACAACCTACAAAACATATAGTTAAAAGTACTCTTTATGATAATTCTTATGATATACCTGTTCTTACTCCTGGAAAATCTTTTTTACTTGGTTTCACCAATGAAAAAGAAGGAGTTTATGAAAATGTGCCTACTATAATTTTTGATGATTTTACTACAGCTTTCAAGTATGTTGACTTTCCTTTTAAGGTAAAATCATCTGCAATGAAAATGTTAGAAACCACATCAGATGATTATGATATTAAGTTTCTCTACTACCTAATGCTTACTCTAAAATATGAAGCAGAAGAACATAAAAGATATTGGATTTCAAAATATTCTCAACAATTTGTAAGTGTCCCTCCACTAGAACAACAAAAAAAGATAGTAGCCATATTAGATGCAGCAGATGAATACAGGCAAAAAACTAAAGCCCTTATAACCAAATATGATGAGCTTACACAAAGTTTGTTTTTGGATATGTTTGGTGATCCTGTGAGTAATCCAAAGGGGTGGGATATCCAAACTATTGAGAATATTACTAATAAAGAAAAAGGTTCAATAAAAAGAGGACCATTTGGAGGAGCATTAAAGAAAGAAATATTTGTTGAAGAAGGTTATTTAGTATATGAACAATATCATGCTCTAAATAATGATTTTGAATTTGCAAGATACTATATAGATGATGCTAAATTTGAAGAATTAAAAGGATTTTCTGTGAAGTCAGGAGATATTATTATAAGTTGTTCAGGAGTATACTTAGGAAAGTTAGCAATTATACCAAAAGATGCAAAAGAGGGAATCATTAACCAAGCACTATTGAAAGTTAGTTTGGATCAATCAAAAATGACTAATCACTTCTTTACCTACCATTTTAGACAAAAGAACTTTAGAGAAACATTTTTTGATGCTAATAGAGGTGCAGGGATTCCTAATTTTCCGCCAATGAGTGAATTTAAAAGATTTCCATTTATTGTACCACCAATTGAAGTTCAAAATCAGTTTGAAATGAGAGTTCAAGCTATAGAAGCACAAAAAGCACTAGCACAAACTAGCTTAGCTAAAGCAGAAGAATTGTTTAATAGCCTATTACAAAGGGCATTTAAAGGGGAGTTGTTATGAATTGTATAAAAAATGTTAAAAAAATTAACTTAAAAGTGTATTTTTGCTTGTAATTAACTTAAAAGTGAATATATTTGCCACCATACATATAGCAATTTCTTTTGAAAAAGTAACATATTACACTATAAAATATGAAGACCAAATACATACTGAGTTTGAAAAATTCGTACTTAATCACCAGTCAAATGATGAAATTAAACAAGAGTTTAATGACCTGTTGGCATTGATTAGAAGACTTGGAGTAGAACAAGGTGCTAAACCAAAATATTTTTCAAGACATGAAAGAAAAACTGAGGCTCTTCCCCCTGATTGGAAACAATTATCAAAGCAAGATAGAAGGTTGCATGTAAAGTACCAACATAACTTAAGACTTTACTGCATGAGAATTACTGATGAAATAGTATTCTTGTTTAATGGAGGAGTTAAAACACTTGGTCCAATTACAGCAGAAGAATGTGCTGTAGTTAGAAGACACTTTAGAAATGCAAACAAACTTGCACAAACAATAGAAGAAGCAATTAAAAACAAAGAAATAGAGTTAAACGGATTAGAATTGGTTTTTGATCAAGACTATGAACTAATAATGTAAAAGATGAGTGAAATTGTAAAAAATGCATTTGCAAACATCAACCCAGAGAGTGAACAGTTTGTAAAAAAGAACCTAGACATAGTAGATGAGATCTTTGCCCTCATGGAAGAAAAAGGATTATCATCTCAAAAGGAGCTAGCAAAGCTTTTAAATAAAAGAGAGTCAGAAATAAGTAAGCTTTTATCTGGGCTTCAAAACCTGACCTTAAGAAGCATTACTAATCTAGAAGTTGCTTTGGGCGAAGATATTATTATGACTTGCTCTAAAGCCAAAAAAAAATATGTAAAAGTAAATTACATTCATGTAAAAGAGCCTGCAACTAAAAACAGAACATCTTTAATAACTAATTCAGATATAAGAAGAGTGAATTATTCTGAACCAGTTAAAGCAAAACCAGTATTAAAATTAGCATAATGAAAGAACCAGCTATAATACCAGAAAAAATACATGTAAAACAAGTCTCTATTTATAAATCTTCACTTGATGTAGATACTAAACTTATGGAAGGAGTTGATAATAAAATAGCAGGGTTTTCTTTTTCCTTTGCTCAAGAATCAGGTTTTAATTTAGATGATAAAATGGTAAGGCTCAGATTAAATGTGCTACTACAAGCAAAAGATGTAAATGATGAGCTTATTAATGCTAAAGGTGAGTATGGTATAGAGTTTAATTTCCATATAGAGAACTTTGAAGATTATACAGTGAAAATAGATAAGAATAAAAAGGAAGTTTTATTACATTCAATACTGGGAAATGTACTATCTTCTATTGCTTATTCTACTGCAAGAGGCATAATTCTTCAAGAAACACAAAATACTATTATTGGAGGAGTAATATTGCCTGTAATCAATCCAAATGTACTTATTTCTCATGAAGTTTCTCATGATGAGAAACCCACTAAGAAAAAATAGTAGTGAGTAACTTCAAGTTCTTACATAACACTTGGGCAGATATTTACAAAGAAGCCTCAGAAGCAGAAAGCTTAACTTTTGTTTCCCCTAAAGCCTCTGCAATAATTTCTAGGAGTGCTCTTGAAAAAACGGTTCACTGGCTCTATGCAAATGATCCAGACTTAGAAGAACCTTATGATACCAAATTAGCTTCTTTAACCCATGAGCAATGTTTTAAAGATATTTTAAAGCCATCAATGTTCAGGGAAATAAACCTTATTAGGTTACTTGGAAACAATGCTGCTCATGGCAAAACAATTAGGCAAGAAGATGCTTTAGTTAGCATAAAAAACTTATTTAGATTCCTTAGCTTCTTAGCTATCTACTACGCAGAGGTTGAACCAGAAATTCCACCTTTTAATGAGGAAATCATTCCAACAGGTAATGAAAAAGAACTAAAACAAGCAGATTTATTAAAGCTAGAAGCTCAATTAGAAGCTAAGAACAAGCAAACACAGAAAGAACAACAGCAACTTGAAGAGCAAGCCAAACTAATTGAAGAGCTTCAACAAAAAATAGACTTACATCAAGAAGAAGTTAAACAGCGTAAAACTGTTAGGGAAAAAATATATAAAGTTGAAGATTCTATTCCTCAACTTGTTTCTGAAAACCATACTAGGAAGTTATACATAGACCAATCACTTAAGGAAGCTGGTTGGGATAGGTTAAGAAAGGGGTATGAATTAGAGTATGAAGTGAAAGGGATGCCCTTAAGTACTAATCCATCAGGCAGAGGAAATGCTGATTATGTGTTATGGGATGATAATGGTAAACCTTTAGCAGTTATTGAGGCAAAAAGAACAATAGAAGATGTGCGTAAGGGTAAACATCAGGCTACTTTATATGCTGACTGTCTAGAGCAAATGCATCAGCAACGCCCTGTAATATTTTACACCAATGGTTTTGAAACCTATCTTTGGGATGATGCTTTCTATCCTGAAAGAGAAGTAAAAGGTTTTCTTACCAAAGATGAACTACACTTATTAATTGAAAGAAGAAGCATTAGAAAAGACCTTAGAGAGTTTAAGGTAAACCAAAATATAGCTGGAAGAAAGTATCAGATAGAAGCAATTCAGCGTGTTGCAGAACAGTTTGTAAAATCAGATAGCAAAAACAACTTAGTGGCGGGTGGTAGAAAAGCTTTATTGGTTATGGCAACTGGTTCAGGTAAAACAAGAACATCTGCTGCCATTGTAGATATGCTTACTAAGTGTAATTGGGCAAAAAGAATATTTTTCCTTGCTGATAGAAATGCACTTGTTACACAGGCTAAAAATGCTTTTAATGAGTATCTTCCTCATTTATCTGCTATAGACCTTACTAAAGAGAAAGAGGATAGCAGCACTAGATTAGTATTTAGTACCTATCAAACCATCATGCACCGCATAGATAGTGTAAAAAGTGATGGTAACAGATTTTATGGTGTTGGTCATTTTGATTTAATTATTATTGATGAAGCCCATAGATCTGTTTATCAAAAATACAGAGCTATTTTTGAGTATTTTGATTCTTTACTTATAGGACTTACCGCTACACCAAAAAAAGACATAGACCATAATACCTATGAGCTTTTTGCAATAGAAGATGATAACCCAACATTTGCTTATGAGTTAGACCAAGCTGTTAAAGATAAATTTTTAGTACCTCCTAAAGCATTATCAGTTCCTCTTAAGTTTGTTAGGGATGGTATTAAATATAGTGAACTTTCAGAGAAAGATAAAAGGGAGTATGAAGAAAAGTTTGGAGATCCAACAAAAGAAGAAGCACCTGATGAAATAGGAAGTGAAGCACTCAATAAATGGCTATTCAATTCTAAAACTGTTGATATGGTTCTAAACCACCTCATGAGCAGTGGAATTAAAGTAGAGGGTGGAGATAAACTAGGTAAAACCATCATATTTGCCAAAAATCATAAACATGCTCTTTTTATTGAAGAAAGGTTCAATCATAATTACCCAGAATATGGAGGGCATTTTTTAAGAGTAATTGATAACTATGAAAGTAAAGCACAAGATTTACTTGAAAAGTTTGTAGATCCACATATAGAACAAGACCCTCAAATAGCTGTTTCTGTTGATATGATGGATACAGGTGTTGACGCTCCTAGAGTGATGAACTTAGTATTTTTTAAACTAGTAAAATCTCATACTAAGTTTTGGCAAATGGTGGGCAGAGGTACAAGATTATGTGATAATTTATTTGCACCTAGAGAAGATAAAACACATTTTCTAATACTTGATTTTTGTGAAAACTTAGAATTTTTTGAAGCAAACCCTGAAGGTCTAGGAAGTAATGCTGTTAAAAGTCTTTCTCAACGCATATTTGAACTTAAGTTGGATGTAGCTATGGCTATTGATGAAAAAGAAAAAACCACTACAGATGATAAAGAATTAGCTGATTTGTATATTGAAGAGTTAATGATTACAGTTAAAGGATTTGAAAAAGAAAGGTTCATGGTTAAAATGAGTTTAAGATATGTATTGTTTTATTCATCAAAAGAAAATTGGCAAGGACTTACAATGGGAAGTGTAGTAGATATTAAAAAGCATATTTCTAAGTTAGTTTTACCTGCTAAAAATGACCATGAATTAGCAAGGAGATTTGATGTGCTACTTCTTAACCTTAAGTTATCCATTCTAGAAAGTAGGGACGGATCAAGTTATATTACTAAAATTGGAATTATTGCAAGGTTATTAGCTAAGAAGAAGAACATACCTGCAATAGCTAATAGGTTAGAGCTGTTAGAAGAAATTCAAACCGAGCAGTTTTGGAAAAAAACATCCATAAAAAGGCTTGATGAAGTAAGGTTGGCACTAAGAGATTTAGTTAAGTTTTTAGATGCTGAAAATCAAGAAAACATTTACACAAGTTTAGAAGATACTATAGATCTATCTAAAGTAGAAGAAAAACCACTAATAAAATGGTCTAAGAATCTTCAATCTTATAAAGATAGAGTGGAGAGCTACATAAGAAAAAACAAGCACCACATTACAATAAGTAAGTTAAAAAACAATGTTGCAATTACAACAGCAGAACTTTCTGAACTTGAAAAAATGTTGTTTGATGGAGATGAAAGAGGTACTAAACAAGATTATTTTAATGAGTTTGGGGAACAACCATTAGGAGTTTTTGTAAGAAGTATAATAGGGTTAGATATAAAAGCAGCTAATGAGGCTTTTGTAGATTTTTTAACTGCTGGAAATTTATCAGCAGACCAAATGACTTTTATTAATAATATTATACAATACCTTACTAAGAATGGTACAATAGACGCTGCAATGCTTTTTGAACCACCATTTACAGACCTAAATGACCAAGGCTTATTAGGAGTGTTTGATGATGCGGAAGCTCACAAAGTAATTAGTATTATAGATAGAATAAATCAAAATGCTGGAGTGGCATAATTAGTTACTTTAAACTTGATTTAATCTTTTGCACTAGTTTCAAGTTTTTCCTCCTCAATTCTATCTCTTTCTTTTCATTAGGGTGTTTAGAAGCCATCTCTTTCATTAATAATTGATGTGCATCTTTATTGATTTCTACCCTTTCAATTTTATTGGCATCAGCTCTGTAAATATGATTATAAATTACTAGTGTGTGGTTTAATATCCACCATCTTAGAGTACTTCTAATTTCCTTTTCATCAATAGTTAAAGTTAACCTATCAGATAACCTTAGAGTTGTTTTGTTATTAATCATGGGATCAACAGTTTTAAAATCTATTAACTAGAAGTTTTATAGTAGTTTAAGTAAACATATTGGCATGCCAAAGGTACTAAGGGCAACAATAAAAAAAAAGCTAAAGTTATTTACAAACATCTAGTTTTATGAACCATAAAATTTAATATTTAAGGGCAATAATCAACTCTTAACAAACTTAACTTGCTGATAAATAGCAATTAATATAGTGGTCATGATATTTAATATATTAGACCAAAAAAAAAGCATAGAGGACAAATGCCCCCTATGCTAAATCCATAAGTTAATATTAATACTTTTTTCTTCTTTAATAGTACAACGTAGATACTTCTCAAAGTTCTTTAAAGTAGTATGTCCAGTTAACTCCATAATAATTTTACTTGGAGCCCCTCTAATATGTAAGTTAGTAGCAAAGCTTCTTCTCATGGTATGACTTTTTACAAGCTCCCATTTCTCATGAGTACTTTCTATTCTTTTACCTCCAATATGTTTTACTATTTTAACTTTTTCATTTAGCTTGGCTTTTTTGCACACCTGCTTAATGTTCTTGTTAAAATAAGATTGGTCTCCAAGTTTAGGTAATCCAAGCTTTACATATTCCGAAACTATGGGATGAAGAGGTACATTTACCAGTTTTCCTGTTTTCTGCTGCCTGTATCGTAACACACCAGTAGAAAAGGAAGTAGTATCAATTAGTTTCAAATCTGAATACCTTAAACCACAAAAAGCACCTATTATAAAAGCTTTTCTGCAATTATCCAAAGTTGGATTAAGTTCCAATGAATAAAGATTTTTCAGATCATCCTCTGTTAGATAAACTTCATCCGTTTCATTTTCAACAACCTTAAAACTGGGGTCTTTAAATCCAACATATGTTGTTACCCCTCTCTTAATAGCATCATGAAGTAAAGTTTTTAGATTTTGGATAATAGAGCCAAAGTAATTGTCAGAGTATCCTTTTTCTACAAAGTATTTGTAAAAGTTGTAGTAGAAGTCAATATCTATTTGCTTAAAATCAAGTTTTACTTTAGCGTATTTCTGATAGTCTATTAACTTATTTTTTACTTTTTGCAAGTTGGATGCTTTAGCTTTTTTGTTGATGGCTAATCTTTCAGCTATTGAAGTATCTAAGAACTCAAATAAGCTTATTCTAGATGATTTATTAGAGTTAATGATGTCTCTTATAGTAGAAACATCAATATCTTCTCCTAGAGCTTGTCTTTTAAGAACAAGTTGCTCCACTTTTGCAAGTAATTGATTGATGGTAGCTTTTGCTTCAGAATAAGAACAAAAGCTCTTTTTAAGTTTGTTGTTTTTAGAATCCCAAAACCTATCATCAATATGAACACCAGTTGGAAAGTAAGCTTTCTTGCCTTCAAGGTAATATATGATATAGACTTTCTGATTCCTCCTGATAATTTTTAGAGAAAACATAATAGAAAATTTATAGGCAACTTACCTGCCTGGTTAGTAAAATAAAGATGTCTGAGTTGAAAAAGTTGGAGAATATTTGGAGATTTCCAACTTCAAATCCACTAAAAAAGTGATTTTTTTATGTGTTGAGCTAAAAAACACAAACCATAAAGAATCATTCCACTAATGGCTGAAAGTATTGTAAACAGAAAGTTTTTTGGGAGAAAAAAGTGGGCAAGCTACTTACATCGCACCGCTCAACCACCTATCCTTGCTCTGTTCCCAGCCTGGGGAAGTTCAGCAGGAGCTGGTCGTATAAGACTTGCCCACCGCAAAAGTAGAAATATCTTTTAAAACATACCGATTAATTCAAGAAAAAATTTAATTAGTTTTGAAGTTTACCAAATAGACATGAACGAAGCGTTAAATATATCAGTTGTCATTCCTCTTTATAATGAGGAAGAATCCTTACCAGAATTAGCTGAGTGGATACACAATGTATTGTCTCATCATCATTATTCTTATGAAATTATTTTTGTTGATGATGGTAGTAGAGACAACTCTTGGAAGGTTATTGAAGAGTTGAAAGCTAAAAACAGTAGAATTAAAGCCATTAAATTCAGAAGAAATTACGGTAAATCTGCTGGATTAAATGTTGGTTTTGCTGCTGCAGAAGGCGATGTGGTTTTTACTATGGATGCCGATTTACAAGATAGTCCTGATGAATTACCTGATTTATATAAAATGATAGTGGAAGATGGTTATGATTTAGTTTCTGGGTGGAAGAAAAAACGCTACGACCCAATAACCAAAACTATTCCTACTAAATTATTTAATGCTGCAACCAGACGTATGTCGGGCATTAAAAACCTACACGATTTTAATTGCGGACTAAAAGCATACAAAAAAGAGGTAATAAAAAATATAGAGGTGTATGGCGAAATGCATCGCTATATTCCTGTTATAGCTAAATGGGCAGGTTTTGAAAAAATTACCGAAAAAGTAGTACAACACAGAGAAAGAAAGTACGGAACCACAAAATTTGGTATAGAGCGTTTCATCAATGGCTTTTTAGATTTATTGTCTATTACCTTTATGGCTAAATTTAGTAAAAGACCCATGCACTTGTTTGGTACTTTGGGAACTTTTATGTTTTTAATCGGATTTTTAATTTCGCTTTGGTTGGGAATTAATAAACTTTTTATTGATACAGGAGCAAGGCTATTAGCCGATAGGGCCGAGTTTTATTTGGCATTAGTAGCAATGATAATAGGTTCTTTATTATTTATCTCTGGCTTTTTAGGAGAATTGATTTCCAGATCTTCTGTAAATAGAAATAAATACCAAATAGAAAAAGAAATTTAATTGTGAACATTGTTATTATAGGACCAGCTTTCCCGTTTAGAGGTGGCATTGCTTTATTTTCAGAAAGATTGGCTCAACAATTCCAAGCTGAAGGCAATCAAGTTGAAATTATCACCTTTACTACTCAATATCCCAATATTCTTTTTCCTGGCAAAACACAGTTTTCAGATGCTGTAGCTCCTAATAATTTAAAAATTAATAGAAAAATTAACTCTACTGCTCCCCTAAACTGGTTAAAAGTGGGTAAGCAAATTAGAAAATCCAAACCAGATGTTGTAATTTTTAACTATTGGATGCCGTTTTTTGCTCCATGTTTTGGAACAATAGCTAAACAGATTAAAAAAAATAATCATACTAAAGTTTTAGCCATTGCTCACAATATTATTCCACACGAAAAAAGAATAGGAGATAGTGCTTTAACGAAATACTTTGTTACCAAAATAGATGGTTTTGTTGTCATGTCTCAACAAGTAATGGATGATTTAAAAACCTTTGTTCCTAAAACACCTACTAGGCTTTCTCCACATCCATTGTATGATAATTTTGGAGCAATAAAAGATAAAACAATTGCCCAAAATGAATTGGGATTATCCAATAATTTTCAATACTTATTATTTTTTGGTTTAATAAGACAATACAAAGGTTTAGATACGCTTATAACAGCTTTTGCAGATGAGCGTATAGACAAATCTAAAGTAAAATTAATTGTTGCAGGTGAGTTTTATGATGATAAATTGCCTTATAAACAATTAATTGAAAAATACCAGCTTAAAGAAAATATTATCTTAGAAGATAAGTTTATTCCCGACAATGAAGTGGTTAACTATTTTTGTGCTACCGATATGGTTGTACAACCTTATAAAACTGCCACACAAAGTGGAGTAACACAAATTGCCTATCATTTTAATAAACCTATGTTGGTTACAGATGTTGGAGGATTAAAAGAAATGATTCCCAATAATGTGGTGGGCTATGTGGTTGAGCCAAATGCAATAAGCGTTGCTAATGCCATAGTAGATTTTTATACCAACAATAAAGAAGCTGAATTTGTAAAAGGAATAACGATTGAAAAACAAAAATATGCTTGGAGCAATATGACGAAAGCCTTGTTGTCCTTACTTTAATGTCTGCAAGAAAAGTCTTTGATGAGAAAACGTCAAAGACAAGGCTTGCGAATTTTTATTTGTCAGGAGTTTACTTTTGTAAATGACTGCAATTAAAAATGAGTGTAACGCAGTATTTGGTGTTTTCTTGCAAAGACTACTTGATGCGTAGTTTTCTACCTACTATTAACAACTTGTTTCTGTTGATGCCGTTCATTTCGCAAAGTTCATTTACAGATAGGCCGTATCTGTCAGCAATTTTATACATGTAATCACCTCTTTCAATGGTGTGATATTTTACCCCAGTAGGCAGTGCAACGTAATCGTACTTTTGTTTAATTAATTCAGCAGAACTGCTTATAATGTTGTTTTGTTTAAAATCTATTAATGCTTTAGGGTTAATGGCTTTTCCTTTATAACGCACTTCAAAATGTAAGTGACTTCCTGAAGACCTTCCAGAGCTACCACCTAAACCAACTACTTGTCCTGCTTGAACAATATCTCCGGCTTTAACTTTAAATCTGTGCAGGTGAGCATACAAAGTTTCTAAACCGTTATAATGTCTAACAATTACAACTCGTCCATAACCGGGATGGTAAAGAGCCACACGCACCATTCCGTCAAAAGTAGCGTAAACAGGATCCCAAACCTCTAAATCTAAATCTATTCCGCTATGTGTCCTTCCATTTCTCCAACCAAAATTAGAAGTAATTACAGGGTCGATTAAAGGTGGGTGATAGTTACAAAAATTGATGGAATCTGTTAAAGTGATAAGCATTGTAGTATCATTTTTACAAATAGCATCATCATAAGGAAATATGTTTTTCGTATCCCACTTTTGATAAATAGAATTAGCTGGTAGGGGTGAATCGTCATAAAAATAAGTAAGAGAATTATAGTAATCATGCTCTAACAACCTGCTTTCTGCATATTCGTTTAATTCTTTTAGAATTTCATTGGGAATCTGATCTAATTCCAATAAAGAATCTATCAACTGAATAATTTGATTGCCAGAAAGCTCAGAAATTGATGGGTAAATAGGACTAGTAGAAGAAACCACCAATGCAGAAACAGTATCTTTTTTTGTACGTTCCTCTTTTTTATCTCCGTTTTCTAAATGAGAAAAAGCGTGTAAATTGACTGTCAGTAACAGTAAAAATACATGGAATAAAACTTTATGGAAACTTACCTTTTTCATTTATTGGGTGGCTAAGATACCAAAAAAATATAAAAACCAACAATTACTAGTTATTAAATAAGGTGTTTGCTAACAGCTCACATTAGCTTTTTATAGCCCTAATCATTTCTCTTTTTCCAGGAGGGCCAGGTAGTGTTTCTAATTGAAAGCCAACAGATTTAAGTGTTCTTTTTACCACTCCTTTAGCACAATAAGTTACTAAAATTCCACCAGCATTTAATAAGCTATAAATTTTCGAAAAGATTTCTGCTGTCCATAATTCTGCTTGTTTTTCAGGAGCAAAAGCATCAAAATAAACAATATCAAAAGTTGTAGTAGTTTGGAAATCTGCTAAATCTTCTTCAACTTTTAGAAGATTAAAGTTGTTAGAGATAGGAGTGGGAGTATTCCATTCACAAGTATGAAGTTGATTAAATAAAGCTGATTGAGCTATATTGAGTTTTAATTGAGTAGTATAATTAAGTTGTTTAATAAGTGCTAAGTTCAGTGGAAATTTTTCTAAAGAAACATAATTAATCGTTTGAGAGGAGTTCTCTATTGCTAATAATGTGAGTAAAGCATTTAGTCCTGTTCCAAAACCAATTTCTAAAATATGGATAGTGTTTTTATTACCAAAATAATGTAAACCATTTTTTATAAAAACATGTTGAGATTCTTGTATAGCACCATGAATAGAATGGTAGGTCTCGTTCAATTCAGAAACAAACAAGGTATGGGAACCATCTGCAGTTGTTTTTAATTCCATTTAATAATCTTTAACTTAAACAATGATATTAATTATAGTTTCACGCTTAATAACAAGTAATTTTGTAAGTGTAAATTTATGCTATGATAACACAAGAACATATCAACAAAAGTATTTCTTTTGAGGAATATTATCAACTACACGAAAATCAAGTAGCAACAGGCTCAACCTCAGGTAAAGACCAATCTGAAGCTCTTGTAGAATACACTAAACTTAATTTCTCTCGATTAAAAAGAAGTTATAAATCAACAATTCCTTCCGAAAAAGTATTGGAAACAGTTGACTGTTTAAATGAAGAAATGACTTGGTTAGTGTTAACGGAAACTTGGTGTGGTGATGCTGCTCAAAACATTCCTGTTTTAGCAAAAATTGCCGAAGCTAACCCCGCAATTTCTTTTCGTTTAATTTTTAGAGATGAACATCCAGAAGTGATGGATAATTTTCTTACTAATGGCTCTAAATCTATTCCTAAATTAATTGCTTTAGATAAAAACCTTAATGTTTTAGGAACTTGGGGACCAAGACCTACTGTAATTCAAGATTGGTTTTTAGGGGAGAAAGCCAACGGAGTAGAAATGGATAAATTAAAAATTGATTTACAACATAAATACAACGAAGATAAAGGTCAGGCCTTACAGCAAGAAATGGTTGAGCTTATGAAAGCTTGGCTGAATAAAGAATGTTTTTCGGTTTAATGGTAGAAACGTTTTGTTTTATTAACAAAGCAATAGTTCGTATAAAAATACCTCTCTACAAAATTCGTTAATTTTGGGACTTTCAAAAAAATAGATTTATGAAACATCCCATTATCATTTATTGCTTAGTTATTACTTTTCTAGGATTTATCCCCAAGGTAAAAGCTCAAGATCCATTAACTGCAGGAGAAATAAAGTTAGCATTAAATAAGCTTAATACTTTGGGTAGTGTGCTTTATTTAGCCGCTCATCCTGATGATGAAAATACCCGATTAATTGCCTACATGGCAAATGAAAAATTGATGCGTACGGGTTACCTTTCTTTAACCAGAGGCGATGGTGGTCAAAATTTGATTGGTACTGAGCAAGGTGCTTTAATGGGCGTTGTACGTACACAAGAATTATTAGAAGCTAGAAAAATTGACGGTGGCGAACAGTTTTTTACCCGAGCAGTTGATTTCGGATATTCTAAAACTCCGGAAGAAACATTTACCAAATGGGACAAGCAAAAAGTGTTGGCAGATGTAGTATATACCATCAGAAAATTTAGACCAGATGTAATTATTACTCGTTTTCCTAAAACTGCTTATGCAGGTCATGGTCATCATACTGCTTCTGCAATATTAGCTGAAGAAGCTTTTGATTTAGCTGCAGACTCAACTGCATTTCCTGAGCAACTAATTTATGTAGATGTTTGGCAGCCTAAACGTTTGTTTTTAAATGCTAGCACATGGTGGGATAAAGATTTACCCGAAAAAGCTAAAGGCAATCCAGATTATATTACTATTGATGTTGGTACTTATAATCCCTTATTAGGAAAAGCTTATAGCGAAATAGCAGCAGAAAGCAGAACCATGCACAAAAGTCAAGGATTTGGTGCCGCAAAAGTTAGAGGGGTGCAAGAGGAGTATTTGGTGTTGCAAAAAGGTGATAAATTTGAGAATGATGTTTTTGATGGCATCGATTTTTCGTGGAATAGAATAGAAGAAGGGAAAGAAATTAGTGTTTTAATTCAAGAAGCAACTACCAATTTTGATGCTGAACATCCTGAAAAAATTGTTCCTGTTTTACTGAAAGTATTTACAAAAATTAATGCACTGCCTTATAGTTCTTGGAAATATGTTAAGTTGGCAGAAGTTGCTAGATTAATCAGCTCTTGTATGGGCTTGCACGCTGAATTTATTGCAGATGATTTTAGTGCAACACCAGGAACTTCGGTTACTGGAGTGGTAAATATCGTTAACCGAAGTAATTTAAAGGTAAAACTTACTAATGTTGGTATAATGGAAAAAGACAGTACTATTAACATAGAACTCCCTAAAAATGAAATGCAAAATATTAATATCCCTTTTGTTTGCGAAAGTGAAGCAAACACCAATCCTTATTGGTTAAACAAGCCTTACGAAGGAATTTTTGAAGTTGCTCAGCAAGATATGATTGGACTTCCTCAAAATAGAAATAAGCTTTATGCAGCCATTATGTTAGAAGTAGAAGGAACGTTTTTTTACCTAACTCAACCTTTGCAGTATAAATGGACTGATAGAGTGAAAGGGGAGATTTACAGACCATTTGTAGTTTTACCTAAAATTACTGCTGCTGTTGCTGAAAATGTGTATGTTTTTTCTGCTAACACTCCTAAAAAAGTAGTGGTAACGGTAAAATCGCATGAAAAAAATAGTAATGGAAATGTGAGCTTAGCTTTACCTAAAGGTTGGAAAGTTAGTCCTGAAGTAGCTGAATTCTCTATTGCTGAAAAAAATCAAGAACAACAAATCACCTTTATGGTTACTCCTTCTGCAACAGCATCTGAAGTAGAAATGAAAGTAGTAATCAATAAATCTCCAGCAAAAGAAGCTATTTTTATTGAATATGACCATATTAACATACAAACTGTTATAAAGGAAGCAAGAGCCAAAATGGTGCGTTTAGATGTAAAAACCAATGGACAAAAAATTGGCTACATTATGGGAGCAGGAGATGAAGTGCCAAATGCCTTGGAACAATTAGGTTATCAGGTAGTATTGTTGGATGAAGATAAATTGAAGAATGAAAATCTATCTCAGTTTGACGCTATTATTTGTGGTATTAGAGCTTACAATACTAATAAATACATGGGCAATGTTTACACTAAAATTATGGATTATATTAAAGATGGAGGAAATTACATTGTTCAGTACAATGTAAATAGAGGATTAGTAACCGATAAAATTGGTCCGTATAAATTTAACATTAGTAAAGATAGAGTAACCGAAGAAGATGCAACCGTTACTTTTGTAAATGCTAAACATTCTGTACTGAATTACCCTAATAAGCTTACAGCAGCTGATTTTGAAGGATGGGTGCAGGAAAGAGGTTTGTATTTTGCCGATGAATGGGATGAGCAATTTCAATCAATTTTAATAATGAATGATAAAGGAGAAACGAGTAAAAAAGGTAGTGTTTTAGTAGCACATTATGGAAAAGGAAGCTTTATTTATACAGGCGTTTCTTTTTTTAGAGAACTACCTGCCGGAGTAAGCGGTGCTTTCCGATTATTTGCCAACATGGTAAGTTATAAGCAGACAATCAATTAGAGATTAAAAATTAGAAATTGTTGATTATCCTCTCCCAATCCTCCTTTTTGAGGAGTTAGGGGAGGATAATTAACAAAAACTATACTATGGCCATTCAGGAGTATCCTCATCCGACCATAAAACGCTCCATTGAATTTCAGAAAGCACATCATCTTCAAACCAAAGATTGATACCTGCATCTAAAAAGCTAATTAGTTTTTGGTTTTCACCTTCATCAGAGAAATCTTCTAAATAATTATCGCCTAAATCCATATTTTCTGTTTCAGCTAAAGCTTCATCAACAGATAAACCGATTAATTTTTTGCCATTAATTGTAGCTTCGGGAGAACTTGTTGCAATAGTAGTTAAACGCCATCCATCTTCTTCATCAAAAGAAAAAGAAGTTTCTAATTCATCATAATGCCAATCTTCTGTTTGGTAATCTTCCTCTTCGGTAGCGTTATATAAATCTTTTTCTGTAGGTTCTCCTAAAGTTTGTTTCAGTTGGTCTCTTTTGCTTCCAAAAGTAATGTTGCTAATACCTTTGCCTGCTTTTATTTCGTATGAAAAATCACTCATAATTTTAATTGTTTTTGTGTACTACAAAGGTACAATGCTTATTGGATATAAATAGCTAATGTACCAGTTTTAATTATACATTTTTTAATCGACCTAACTAGCTACAATTAACATCAACCTAAAATTTATGTTACTAAAGATTGGTTTAGATAAATACTAAGAATATCCCTTTAATAATCAACCAAGTTAATAAGGGTAGTATTAGTATTGAAATAATAATTATTAGGATAGTCTTTCGAAGTTCTTTTTGCTGGTTTCTTTTGATTTTTATACGCACAGCATCTAATTCTTCTTTTGTTGCTTTTCTAAAGTTTGGCTTCTCACTTCTGACAACATGTATGTAATCTTGCATTATTTTGAAGTAACTTTTTTTCTTACGAAGAGCTTCATTTGCCTTTATGCGGGCAATCATTTCAGCAATATGACCACCACCTCCTCCTGTCATAATTGTAACATAAGGTTAGTAGTATCAATGATTTTATTTTGAATAGAGATATTGCTGTTCAATTTGAATAGTTAAGCATATAAATATAGTAAAAAAATTATATTTTTCATCAACAAAAAAAGAAATAATCTATTCCTTGTGTTAAGTTTTGGTTGACAAATAAGGTTTTTACTTCTTGCTGTGCTAATGGGTTGGCAATGGTTATAATACTTTGGTAATGGTTAAAATTCTCAATGTTTTTATAGTCTATCATTTGCTGACCATAAATTTCTTTGCCTATTTTTTTAGGATTATCGCATATCCATACAAAAGGTATGTTGGCATTTAAAAGCAATTCGGCTACTTTTTTACCTTTTTTTCCAGCTCCCCAGAGCAACGTTTTTTTTGTTGGATTAATGTCTATTCTTAAAAAATGATATACTTTTAATTCAATAAAACTGCTGTCGGCATAATTTTTATCATTTCTAGAGGTTCTTTCGGGATAATCTCTCCAATAATGAAGAATTTTATTTGAAGGGATACATTTTAAGTTGTTTTTGTAAAATCTAAAAGCAAGGTCGTAATCTTCTGGATAAATGGTTGAATTAAAACCACCACTACTTTCAAAATCTTCTTTATAAACCATCCAACAAGGGGAAGGAATGACACATTCTTTATAAATATCAGTAAAGTTCCTTCCTTTTTTAGTTAAGCCGTTGAGCCACTCTTCATATTTTTCAAATCCCTTTCCAATGGGTTTTTCCGAAAAGTATTTTACCAATCCAAGAGCAATATGATTGTTGCCGTATTGCAGTAATTGCTCTTTTTGTGTTGCTAATTTTTCGGGAGCCATTACATCATCAGAATCCATGCGGGTTATAAATGTTCCAGCACTCTTTGAATAAGCCAATTGTAGTGCATCAATAATTCCATTACCTGTATTATCCCATACGTTAATTCGTTCATCTTGCTTTGCAAAAGAAGTTAGTATTTCTTTACTAGTATCAGTAGAATGGTCGTTAATAGCAATTAATTCCCAATTTTTATCTGTCTGATTAATAATAGAATTAATACATTCGGACAAGTAAAGAGAAGTATTTTTCACGGGAATTATAATGCTAACCATAAAATTAAAGTTGGTAAATAAATTAATAATTTATATTTTAGCTGTCTAAAATTAATATTAACTAAAAATTTAAAAATATGAAAAAAATTTACATTTTAGCAATTTCTATCATGGGTTTTCAATCAATGAATGCTCAGATTACTAATTATGCCACTATTCCTTATGCAACAGGTTTTGAGAGTGGTACTTTAGACAACAATTGGTATACTACCTCAAGTTCTCAAGATGGAAGAATACAAATCTGGAACTCTACTAGTTTAATATGGGGTGGTGATACAGCAAAAGCACACACTGATAGTTTATGGTTAGGTATGGATAATAGTCCTGGAGGAAGTTATGTAACCAATGAAGCTTGGATTGGTTTAGATTTATTAGGAGAAACACAAGTTAGATTTAGTTTTTGGTGGGCTGAATGGAATGATGAAACAGAACCAGAAGATGGAATATATATTTCTGATGATGGTGGAACTACATTCACTAAAGTACTTGATTTAAATGGTGCTTCTTATACAGATTTAGAGTGGTACTATTTTGAATTAAATTTAGATAGCCTTAATACTGCTCACGGCTTAAGTTTTACTGCTACTTATGTTATAAAGCTTCAGCAATACGATAATTATTATTTTGCAGGAGGAAATGATGGTTTCTTATTTGATGATATTAATGTTGAAAGCACTTTTGTTTCAGGTATTTCAGAGCAAGAAGAAGTGAAGGTTAAAGTTTTTCCTAATCCAACTGTAGATTTTGTTAACATTAGCTTAAGCAAGTCAAACAATAATTATTCTTATCAATTATATTCGATAGATGGACAATTAATTGAAGAAAATAATTCAATAAACGGAAACAGTATAAAGTTGAATTTGTCTGATTATAATTCTGGAGTTTACTTTGTTAATCTGTATAGTAATGGAGAAATGATAAAATCACACAAATTATTTAAACAATAATAGTG
Source organism: uncultured Flavobacteriales bacterium (assembly GCA_937901255.1). Taxonomy (GTDB): domain Bacteria; phylum Bacteroidota; class Bacteroidia; order Flavobacteriales_E; family Vicingaceae; genus BRH-c54. The sequence continues at coordinate 142,863 of CALCHN010000044.1, forward strand.
TAATATTGATTAAAAAAAGAGAGGCTGATTATTTATCAGCCTCTCTTTTTTTATAGTTCTTATGGTGCTTGAAAATCAGGATTAGTAACAAAGCTATTGTCGGTTAGCGATAATAAAAATGCTTTTAAATTGGCTTTTTCCTGAACTGTTAATTGAACACCACCATTTGCAGCATGTTCCATCATAGGGTCTATGGTAGCAGACATCTGAACTCCTGTACTATAATGTTCTAGTACTTCATCAAGTGTTTCAAATCTTCCATCGTGCATGTAGGGAGCGGTAAAAACTAAATTTCTTAATGAAGGAGTTTTAAATTTACCATTATCAGCAGGATTTCCTGTAACAGCTCCTAAACCTAAATCCGTAAATGTTGCGTCTAAACCATTGTTATGAAAGTCATTGTCTGTCCAAAGTGGATTTCCGGCACTACCATGGCAATGAAAACAGTCGCCACCTTGCTGATCCATAAAAAGATTAAATCCGCTAGCTTCTTGAGGGGTTAACGCTTCCATTCCTAATAAATACCTATCAAATTTAGAATTAGCAGAAATAAGCGTTCTTTCAAATTGAGCGATGGCTTTTACCACCAAAACAGAATCTATTGTAGAAGTGCCAAAAGCTGCATTAAACATGTTAGGGTAGCTAGGATGACTTTGCAAACTTGCCACAGCATTTGGCCAAGTATGGTGCATTTCTATAGGATTTACAACAGGTTCGAAAGCTTGTCCTTCAAGACCTAAAGCTCTTCCATCCCAAAAAAAAGTATTGTTATAATTCCATGCAGCATTAAAAATAGCCATGGAATTTCTGTTTCCTTGTAAACCATCAATTCCTGTACTAAATTGGTTGGTATCCGTAAAAGCAAGTTGGGGAGCATGGCATGTAGCACAAGATTGAGTTCCATCACCAGAAAGTATAGGATCGTAAAATAAATGTCTTCCTAATTCAACGCCTTCAACTGTTAACGGATTGTTTGGTGGATTAAAAGGAGCTGGTAATGTTTGTGCAAAAATTGCAGGAATATTTAATGCATAAGGAGTAGGAGAACTGCCTCCAGGTGGTGGTGGAATAGGAGTAGGGGTAACAGGATCCTTATCTTTAGAACAAGAATACAAAACACCAAAGGCAATCAATAGTAAAAGCGTAAGTTTATTAGTGGTTGTCATAATAGTTATGATATAAAAAAGACCTAAACAAAGTTAATCATTTAGGTCTTTTAATTTATTAAATTAACAATTAATTAGTTTACAGTTCCAAGAGAAAATACTGTTGGAGCATTTTGTTTCATTAGTATTTGAGCATTGTAATTAGGCATTAACATCGTATTGTAAACGTTTAAATCCCAAGTATAAGTGTTTTTAAACCACTCAGCAATGTTCATTTTAATTTCAATATTTACAGAAGAACCAGCAATGGCAACTCCACCAATTTGAGCTAAAGTATAGTTAGGCTCAAAAACAGTTGGTGTTACATTAGTGTCTCTAGCAATTCCATAATGGTAAGCATAGCTTCCTGTTGCGGAGTTGCTATCAATATATTGCCCTTCTAATTGCATGTAATGGTAACCACCACCTAAACCGGCAGGCCAGTTCCAACTTACAGCATTTAAATCAGGGTATTGGTTAGAAATATTATCATTTTCATCAAAACCAATAATAAATCCCATGCCTGTGTAAGTATCGTGACCTACATTACCTAAGGCATAACTCAAGGTTGTAGTGTTAGTTAAATCTACATATTTGTAGCCATCCACTACAACGCTATCGCCATTAGCTTTGTAAAAACGAACATCAGAAATTAAGTATTTTAATTTACTAATACTCATTTGGTTGCCAAACAGATTGGTATATTGAATAGTATTAAAATCGTTAGCAGTAACTGTTGTTCCATCAAAATTATGAGTAAAAGTAATGTTTACAGAAGCTGTTGTTGCTGCTGGAGGAGTTGGTGTTGGGTAGATACAAGACCCGTCATCTGTTTCTGCTTTTTTGTCAAAATTTAAAGCTACAGGGTCGGTACATCCTTTGTCTTTAGAACAAGATGTGAAAAATGAACTTATCGCAATAGTTGCTGATAATAATATTAATGTTTTTGTTGTTTTCATGATGATGAGTTTTTTCGTTTATAAAATTAATTAAAATAGTAAGTTAATTGTGCAATAACTCTGTTTTTATTTTCTGGTTGTATATCGTTTAGTCGTTGATAAACGGGGGTATAATACATAAAGTTTAATCCCCAATTTTTAACAAATAAAGTAGTTCCAATATTGGCAAACCATACTTCTCCGCCAGATCCTAAATAAGAGTAGTTTTCAAAAGTATCTCTATTGCTAAATTCCATTGCTGTTCCTATTGTGGGCATAAGTGTTAAGGTTTTACTTATTTTCCCTAAATAGAAGATATTTGAATTAGCGTTAAATCTATTGGCAAACCTAAAGTTATTTTTATTTTCTGTATTTGCTTTATAACTTATGTTAGAATTTAAACCAATATTTTTATACTTAACAAGATACTCCAAAATAATTAATGAACTAAATGCTCCCGTTCCCGATTGTAAGTGTGGGTCTAATTCTTTTATAGGGCTTCCTAAAATAACATTAGGTTGTATTTTAGTTTGAAACCCTACAATAGATCTTTTATTGTAACTTCCTGTAGGAATAGCTACTCCAGCTCCAATATTTACTCTATGAATGAATTTTTTAGAAGTATCAGCAGTTTGTTTAGTGTTAAACAATTGGTAAGTAGTTGTTATTGTAATATCACCAATACCGCTAATGTTTTCTAACGTACTATCATTTTTATAGGTGTAATTGTCAGCAAAATAAGTGTTTACATTCAGTTGAAAACGCTTACTTAGGTAAAAATTAGCAAATACATCATAACTTATAAAAGTTTCTGAATAGGTAAATGTTTCATTCTCATTTCCATTAAAAGTGTTTTCGCCTAAATGTTTGTCATTTATAACGCCTTTTCGTTGTGTTGGAGTTGAGTTTATTCTCAAATTTGAAGCATTGTTAGTTGTTAAAAAATCACTTTCAAACGCTCTATATCGATACCTTACGCCAAAGGAGTTTTTATAATCTTTAGGTTCAATTCCGATATAAATACTGCACAAATCACAAGCGAAGATTTCTACTGCAAAGAGCATCGAAATCATTACTAAAATGATTTTTTTCATTAAATTTTTTTGTAGTTTTTAGGTTAAATAATACTGTGTGTTTTACAGTTTTTATAGATAATTTAGTTAACCTAGTTGTTTTGGCGGAGGAGTAATTAAAAGAAAATATCCATGTTGAATTTTACCAGTATTACTTGGTAAATAATGTATTTTGTTGTTTTTAATATTCACTTCTGTACTTACATTTAACGAATTTACTTCGGTATATAAAACTTCGTTGTGTTGTTTGGTTGGAGGTATTGGTAGTAAAGGTTTTTCTTCATCTTCAACTTCCACTTTTTTAATTTCTTTAGCTAAATGACATTTACCGTTACATTCGAGCTTCGGTTGTTCTTTATTAATACAAAAAAGCTCTGTAATTTCTGCTTTGTTTATCAAGTAGTTAATGGTAATTAAAGACTTAAGATTAGTGCTAAAAAGTAGTACTAAACTCATAAAAACAGCTAATATGACATTAAATATTTTCATATACACTGACAAATGTAGGCTTATTTTCTCATTTTAAATATGATAATTCTCATGTTATTAATGCTTCAATAATTTGTAAACTACCTTATTTTTGGTTGATAGTAAGGAGACAAAATATACTCCTGATGAAAGCTGGGAAGTATTAATGGTATGTATCTTTGCTGAAATATTATTGTTGGAATAAACGATTTGTCCTTTAGTATTTTTAATAACTATAGCTTTAATTGTTTCATCTGCTGCTTCAATAGTTAACTCATTTTGTACAGGATTGGGATATATGTTAAACTGATTATTGCTCATTTCATTTATTCCAACAATAGTAACATTAACGGTATCAGAATAATTCTGACAACCAACACTATCGGTAACCACAGCAAAATAATTCCCTACTGTTTGAGCAATCCAAATGGTATCATTAGCTCCATTTATAAGATTATTATTTACATACCACTGTACGTTATAAGAGGTAGAAATTATAAGAGTATCATCGCCAATATGGTTGATAAATGGCTTTGCAGGTAAATCATGATGGGTAATTTGTATAGTATCAGAATAACCTTTACAGCCGCTTTGGTTGGAAGCTTCTAAATAAACACTTGTGGTAGTATCTATATAAATATTGTTAGTGGTATCGCCATTAAACCATAAGTAAGATGAAAATGGCGGTGCAGCAATATTAATACTATCTCCATCGCATACATAAGCATCGTTGCCCAAAGAAAAATTAAAGTTGGAAGCTACTAAAGTATTAAAACCATCAGCTTTTCCATTGCCATAAGTAAAAGAATTAGTCGCTCCTGTAAAGCTATCTTTTTTAGCATTGCCAATTATCATAGATTTTATTTCTGCCATAGAGGCATTAGGACATTTTTCTAAGTATAAGGCTACCATTCCCGCTACCACAGGTGACGCCATTGAAGTTCCATTTTTCAGCATGTGTTTACCGCTCGGAGCAATCCACATGTGGTTAATAGGGTTTGTTAAATAAAAATTTATGGTAGAATCAGGAACGGAGCTCATAAGGTATCTTCCTGTAGCAGAAATATCAGGTTTTAAATATCCTCTTCGGTTGGGGCCCAAACTTGAACCCGGATCAATATCACCCGGAGTTCCTGCTGTAATTTGTACATTGTTGTCATAATCAATGTAGGTTTTTCTATTTCTGTAAGTACCTACTGCAATGGTTGTTGGCGAACAAGTAAAACTGCTTACTATTGTTTGAAATGTATCAGGATATTGATAATACACCATTTTTGGATAAGTAGCAACAGAAGGCAATCCAGTTCTAACTATTTCAGAAGTGCTTAAAATACCATTATTAGTGGACCAAATATCTAACTTTCCATTTCCGGTAGATTTTAAACTGAACAAATAGTTGGTAGAGTCCGTGTGTTCAATTTTTACTTGTAGCAGGTATTTGTCGCCTTGTAATTCTCCAAAAGTTTCAACAATAGCTAGGGTGTCTCCATTAGTGTTTAACACAGTGTCAGCATGTATTCCCAACCTGTTTTGAATATTATAAAAAGGAGTTGTTCCTCTTTCGGAGAATGAACCAAAAGGGATGTTGATACCCACAGCATAGTCTGCATGGTTGAAATCTGCGGTATCCGACCATAATTCGTAAAAAACGGCTCCTGTACCTAAAACACTAGAAGGGTTGTATTTAAACCAAGTAAAAGTAGTATCGCTGGTAATTTGGTGTTGAACATGGTAATGAATTGCCCCGGCATTTCCGGCTGCACTTACTAAAGCTCTGCCATTTTTTGCGGTAACCATACTGTCAATTATTACCGCCCTTGCATCGGTAGCATCTCGTGAGCCACGGTAACTTCCCAAACTAATATTAATGACACAAGGCATATTTAAGGCGTCTGCCAAACTGTAAATAAAATGCACGGCATCTACAATGGCATCTTCTTCCGAAGAAAAATCAATTCCAACCGCTACAATGTTGGCATCTGGAGCTACACCTTTATAATCATTTGCTGCATTACCATTTCCTGCTCCAATTCCAGAAACATGTGTGCCATGCCCTCTAAAAAGCAATGGGTCATAATGCGTGCATGTTCCTAAATTAATATCGCTGGAATCCCAAACCGTTCCGTATCCGTAAATATTACCATCAAAAGTTTGTGTTTGATCCCAAAGTGATAATATTCTTGTGTTTCCCAACGTATCTTGAAAATCGGGATGTGTAATGTCTATCCCGGTGTCTATTAAACCAAACAAAACACCTTTGCCCGTATAGGATTGACGAAGTGGAGCAACTCCTGAATGAGCATCAACAACATTGTTGTGAATCAACATAGTGTCGTTTAGTAATTGTAAATTAGGGATGGTATATTCGATGTATTCTACAAAATTATTTTTGGCAAAAGCTTCAATTTTATTTACAGGCAGTTTTACCTGAATAAAACCTTTAGCCGAAAGCCCATAAGAACCTTTGTTTTCAATAACAAATGATTTTATTTGAGCCACATCTCCTTTTACCATTAAAGTGATTTTTTTATCAGTTCCGTGGTATTTTTTGATGGCTGCTTGCAAATCAAAATTAATGGCAGCATTTTGAGTAAACCCATTAATAGATATAAAGACAATGATAAGAAGGGAGAGAAATCGCATAATTATAATTTAATCTGAAAGTAAAATATTAACAGTAAGCTAATTTCAACTCACCCCCAAGTTATCTTGCGATAACTGTTCCCCCTCTCTTTTGAGAGAGGGGGATAGGGGGTAAGTTATAACAATTTTTTAATCATATCTTTTACACTTAAAAATAAATTCACAATAAAAAAAAAGGGATTAATGAAAAAGTAAAGTTAGTAAAATCTTGTCTAATTTTGGTTAAAATTAAATTTTAGCCTACTATGGAAATTTTCTTACAGTTAGATACTTGGATAGCTTTACTAACCTTAACTTTTTTAGAGATTGTTTTGGGGATAGATAACATTATTTTCATCTCTATTGTTGCCGGAAAATTACCTGAAGAACGACAAAAAAGTGCTCGTTTTGTTGGATTAAGTCTAGCTTTAATTGTTAGAATAATCATGTTGTTTGGTATAACTATTTTAATTGGATTAACCGAACCTGTAATTGAATTGTATGAATTTAAACTGAGTTGGAGAGACATTATTTTGGTAATAGGAGGCTTGTTTTTAATTGCAAAAAGTACTTCGGAAATTCACCATAAAATTGCTCAAGATTCAGATGAAACTAAGTCTAACAACAAAGTGGTAACTTCTTTTGCCAGTGCTATTTTTCAAATTGTAATGTTAGATATTATTTTCTCTTTCGATTCTATTTTAACAGCCGTTGGTCTTACCGATAAAATTATTTTAATGGTAATTGCAGTAATTATTTCCATTATTGTGATGATGATTTTTGCTAAAGCCATTAGCAACTTTATTAATAATCAACCAACGTTACAAGTATTAGCATTATCGTTTCTTATCCTAATTGGTTTTATGTTGCTGATAGAAGGAGTACATTATGAAGTACCTAAAGGCTACATTTACTTTGCAGTATTTTTCTCTTTAGTGGTAGAGCTTATCAATATGAAGGTAAGGAAGAAGTAACAAGAGTTTATAAGATTATAAGTTTAAGATATAAGAGGGAGAAGAATTTTTTAAGAATCAATTAATCGGTAAGTAATTTATGTTCAGACATCAAGGTAAAAACCGTACATTAAAACATAACTTACAAATAGCTTCTTTGTTGTCGTTAGTTGCAGGAGTGGTAAATGTTACTGGTTTTTTAGCTATACAACGCCTTACTACCAACGTAACCGGACATTTTGCTTTTTTTATTGATGACATTGCCAATTTTCAATTTTGGAGAGGAACCATTTATTTGCTTTACATTATTTCCTTTTTAGCAGGATCTTTTGCATCAGGCTTACTAATTGAATTAGTCGCAAAAACCAAAAAGCTTAATATTTTTGTTTTACCATCACTATTGGAAGCTATAGTGTTGTTGACAGTTGTGGTAATTTATCATTTTTCGTTTGTAAATAGTATAGATGTTATAGCTTGTTTGCTTCTTTTTGCTATGGGGGTACAAAATTCGTTTGTTACCAATATTTCTAATGCAGTAGTAAGAACAACGCACCTAACAGGACTTTTTACCGATTTAGGAATAGAACTTTCTCAACTGTTTTTTCCTAATAAATACACTTTTCGTAAAAAAATACTATCCACCATAAAACTCAGGTTGTACATCATTTCATTTTTCTTTATGGGAGGGTTAATTGGTGGATATATTTATTCTAAAATAGCCATTTATACCCTAATTTTTGCTGTCTTAATATTGTTCTCTGGCTTAATTTACGACAACCTTAAATTTAAGATGTTGTTGATGAAAAGAAAATACCTTCCTAAAAAATAAAACAGTTTAATTTTTACTTTTTTTAATAAATAATATTATTTTTAGACATTGATTTTAAAGTGTTTAATGATGAAACGTATTATTATTTGTGCTGATGGCACTTGGAATAAACCCGAAGAAAATTTAGAAAAAGATTTTCCTACTAATGTATTAAAATTTTCTAGAGCTATTAAGCCTGTTGATAGTAATGGTGTTGCCCAAACTGTTTTTTACGATTGGGGAATTGGCTCTTATCACAATAATATTAAAGGAGGTGCTTTTGGAGCAGGGTTAGACAAAAATATAATGGACGCCTATCGTTTTATTGTTCACAATTATGATGTAGGAGATGAGCTTTATTTTTTTGGCTTTAGCAGAGGAGCATACACTGTTAGAAGTTTAGCAGGATTTATTAATAATTGCAGTATTCTTAAAAAACAACATGCCAATTATATTTATAAAGCATTTGAGTTGTATAAAAACCCCAATGAAAAACCCGATAGCGAGTATTCTGTAAATTTCAGAAAGAGATTTGCTATTGCTCCAACAACACCCATACATTTTGTTGGTGTTTGGGATACAGTTGGTGCTTTAGGCTTGCCAACAAGTATTTTTGGTTTTATAAAAGAAAAAAATCTTTTTTACGATAATAAAATAGGTTCTATTATTAAAACTGCACGACATGCCTTATCTATAGATGAGTTAAGAAAAGATTTTGAACCTACCATTTGGAAGCAAGATTATGAGAAAAAAGTAGATTTAAAACAAGTGTGGTTTGCAGGAGTGCATTCAGATGTTGGCGGAAGTTACCCACCTGATAAAAATAAATTTACACTTAGTGATATATCTATGTTGTGGATGAAAAAAGAAGCTGAATTAAAACAATTGGAATTTCAATCACACATAGCAAATGTTACTATTAACCCATTAGCAGAGCAGAATAATGAGTTCAAAAAACACTACAAGTTATTAGGGAAAAAAGAACGTAAAATTTTACCCGACACCTTTATTCACCAAAGTGTAAAAGAACGATTTGAAGGCGATGCTAACTATCGACCTATTAATCTGTTAAAATATATTGCTCAATATGGTTGGAATAATTTAACGCAATAGCGTGTGGTATTAGTTTGAAATTATTAAATACATTCTGCTTTAAATAGGTTAAATATGAAAAAAGTTTTAAGCAAAAAGATGAAACTATTATTTGATAAAAGTATTTACAATGAAAATTTAACCTCTAAACTCCTTACAGCTTTCCTAACTCTAATTGAACAAAATTGACTAGTTCTTTAATGTATTCTTGAGAGAAATCAAAAGCAATGCCTGCGGTAGCATATATTTCCGAAATAGGTTTAGTATAACCTAATTTTAAGGCTTCTATGTACTGGTTTAAGGCTTTTTCTGGATGTTGTTTATAGTTTCTCCAAACAGCAATAGCTCCTAATTGAGCCATACCGTATTCAATGTAATAAAAAGGTACTTCGAACAAATGCAGTTGTTTTTGCCAATAATAACTTCTTTCTTCTTCACAATCCGACCAATCGACCACATCACTACTAAAATTATCCATTAAAATATTCCATAGTTGTTCTCTTTCTTTATGAGAATGATCAGGCCTTTCGTAAACCAAATGCTGAAATTTATCTATGGTAGCTACCCAAGGTAAGGTATTTAAAACCCCTTGAAGTTGTTCTTTTTTAGCACGTTTTAATTCTGCTTCATTGTCGTAAAAAACATCCCAATAATCCATAGAAATAAGTTCCATACTCATAGAAGCCAACTCTGCAACTTCCGATGGAAATTCTTTGAAAGCAGTAAGCGACAAATCGTTGGTTAAAAATGAATGTACTGCATGTCCGCCTTCATGAATCATGGTTACTACATCTCTTTGAGAACCAACAGAATTCATAAAAATAAAAGGTACTCCTGTTTCGTAAAGTGGGTAATTAAATCCACCAGGAGCTTTGCCCACTTTAGAGCTTAAGTCTAGGTGTTTAATTTCTTTCATGGTTTTCATGCACTCACCAAAATAAGGATGAATTTTATTGAAACAAGTAATGGTTTTATCAATTAATTCTTCTTCGGAATTAACAGGTTTTAGAGGCTTTTCTCCATTAGGGTCAACCATTTTATCCCATGGTTTTAAAGTTTCAACGCCTAATAAGTTTTTTCTTTCGCTATCAAATTCATTAATAACAGGAACTACTTCTTTGGCAATAGATTCGTGAAATTCAAAACAATCTTTTGGCGTATAATCAAACCTACCTAATTCAGCAAACATGTAGTCTCTGTAGTTTTCAAAACCTGCATTCTGAGCTATTTTATGACGAAGCGTTATCATTTCACTAAACAAATCGTTTAGTTTGTCTTTATCGGTAATTTTTCTGTTGGAAATCGTTAAATAGACCTCCTCTCGTAATGATCTGTCATTTTCTTTTAAAAAATTACTGGCTTGTTGTAGTGTAAGCGATTTGTTATTGAAATTGATGGTCATACTGCCAACAATAGCACCATATTTTTGGGCATTTTCCATCAGTTTGGTCTGAATAGAAACATTTTCTTCACGAAAAATTTCCATTTCTTTTTTGATGGCTCTTAGGTATATTTTATAGGTGTTTTCATCCAATTGAGAAAGTAGAGGAGAGGCAACAAATTTTTTATTCAGTTCGTTGTTTATAGGAGCAATTTTGGGTTCAATTTCATTAATAAAATAATGGAAATCCTTACTTAGTTCTTCATTAGTGGTATCAATATTCATTTTAATATACCTCCAACCAATGTTTTCGCTAACAAAAGCATCTAACTCACTTCTATCGTTAAGCCATTTTTCTAGTTCGGCTACCGTATTGATGTCTCTATTTTTTAAATCTTCGTAAAAAGAAGCAACGGACTCCCAATTGCTTAATGTAAATGAGGTAGGAATAAAATTTCTATTGTTGTTGGCTTGTTGATGAGCGTCCATAGTGGTATTGGAATTATTAAAAGAAAAATCCTATCGACAAAGCAATAGGATTTTTTATTATGCAATTAAATTATTGGCATTATCCTTTTTTAGAAGGAGTAGCCGTTTTTGTTGTAGCTTTAGCTTTAGAAGTTTTAGGGGTAGTTGTTTTTTTTGCAGCTACTTTTTTAGCGGGAGCAGCTTTTTTTGGTGCTTTAGCATCTTTTTTATCTGCCGCAGCTTTTTTAGTTGTTTTCTCTTCTTTTTCTTCCTCTTTTAATAAATCGGCTTTAATAAGAATGTTGAACCACTGAAAAAGTTTTTTTAAATCTGAGTTATAAACTCTTTCTTCATCAAAATCAACTACTTCTTTTAAAAAAGATTGAAGTTCTTCAGGTTTAGCTTTATGGTCGATAGCTGCTTTTCCAGCTGTTTTTTTATACAGTTTTTGATATACTTCAACAAGAGGCATATCGTCTGTTTTAGTATAAATGCTAATGTCTTCTATGGCACTAACTTTTTCGGAAGCATAAACAGGAAAACGTTTACCGTCTTCTATAGATTCTGCAATTAATCCGTTTTTTGTTTGCGAAACAATTTTGTGTAAACCGGGTTTTCCCGTAATTGAAATGATTGATGTAATGTTCATACTGTATTTTAAAATTTATAAAGACAAATGTAGTAAAATAATGTTTTATAGATAAATTTATTAATTAACAATATCATTTTTAAATCAACATGACCTAGACAAGTTCTTTTAGTTTTAAGAAATCGCACTGATTTACCGAGCGAGGGCTTTTGAACAAACGGTGCGAAATCCTGAGTAATCGGACCAGGAAATGCGGTGGCTGGTGGGTAAAGATTACAAAGGATTTGGCGTTTGTTCTTGATTTTTGGCTCTTTTTATCAAGAAAAAGAGCATAATAAATTAAAGACTCAGAAATCTCTAAAATAAAAAAGCTGCTAAAGATGAGTAAAATAAAGTAGTATAAATTCAAAAAAATTGATACAAATTATTGATAATATCTGAAGCTACTAAAGTATTTTCACTTAACGCTTCTTTGGCTTTGTCTCCTGCAAATCCATGAACATAAACCCCTAAAATAGCAGCTTGAGAAGGTGTATAACCCTGAGCTACTAAACCTGTAATTATTCCAGTTAGCACATCTCCACTTCCTGCTGTTGCCATTCCAGGGTTTCCAGTGGCGTTAAAATACATTTCTCCATTAGGGCAAGCAATGCTGGTATATGCACCTTTAAGCACTACAATTACTTGATGTTTAATGGCAAATTCTTTTTGTAACTGCCATTTTTCTTCACTGTTGGATGTTTTTCCTACCAAGCGTTCAAATTCTTTTGGATGAGGAGTAAGGATGGTATGTGGTGGTAAAAAAGCCAACCATGTTTTATTTTCTGCTAAAATATTAATGGCATCGGCATCTAAAACTAGTGGTTGTTTGGCATTTTGTATCAATAGTTTAATGCAATTTTGAGTTTGCTTTTCTGTTCCTATTCCCGGACCAACACCTATACTATTGTAATTGGATAAATCAGGAAGTTCGTTGATAAAATCTTTTTCTGAAGTAGAAATACACATTACTTCAGGGTTGGCAATTTGCACTACATTAAAGCCAATTTCTGGGACTAAAGCAGTAACTAAACCTGAACCTATTTTTAAGCAAGATCGAGATGCCAAAACAGCAGCGCCCATTTTTCCTTTGCTTCCTGCAATAATAAGTGAATGTCCGTAGGTTCCTTTGTGACTAAATTTTGTACGTTTTTTCAGTAAAGGCAAAACAGATTCGTGCGTAACAAAGTAAGTATCGGTAACCACTTCGTTTAAAAATGCTGGTGAAATACCAATGTTGATGATAATGAATTCTCCAACATATTTTTCGGTTTCTACAGCAAAAAAACTTTGTTTGGGTTGTTGTATGGTTAAGGTGTAATCTGCTTCAATAATGGCTGCTGAATTATTATTAATGTTACTATCGGCAAATAATCCAGAAGGAATATCTATGGAAATAACAGCAGTGTTTGAAATATTGATTTTATTAATAATTTCAGCAATAAATCCACTTATTGGTTTTGATAGTCCGTTTCCGAAAATAGCATCAATAATTAATACATTTTCAGTAAGTTGGAAATTAAAATTGTTTTCGGTTAAAAAATGGATGTCAGTTTTTTCATTTTCTAATCTTTTAAGGTTTTCGGAGAAATCCGATGAATATTTTTTAGAAAATTCAACTACATAAACTGAAACATCAAATCCTTTTTTCTTTAGCAAACGAGCAATTACCAACCCATCGCCACCATTGTTTCCAATTCCACAAAAAACAACAACAGGAACATCAGTAGCATAATTATCAATTATCCAAGAAGTACAGTTGATGCCGGCTCTTTCCATTAAGTTTAATGAAGCAATAGGTTCGTTTTTAATGGTGAAATCGTCAGCTGCTTTGGTTTGTTCTGAGGTTAAAATTTTCATTTGTTTTTTTATTTTATGGTGTTATTCTGACTCACCCCCAAGTTATCTTGCGATAACTTCTCCCCCTCTCTTTAAAGAGAGGGGGTTAGGGGGAGAGTTAAAAATACTATTTTATTTTTGGAGTTTTTTAATTATTACCTTATAACTATGGACTATAGTATAATTTTAACGATAAAGTTAATGATAACAACTGCAATGTTAAAAATAAACAAGTATTTTAGCCATGCAGCACCATGTTTAAATTTAAAAATGATATGTAGCGGTAAAAGTAGCAGCATAATTATTATGGAAAGTAGGGGAGGATAAATAAGAAAACTTTCTACAAAATTTCCTTTAAGCAAAGCAATAAAAGCACGCTGCATTCCGCAGCCCATACAATCTATATCGAAATACTTTTTATACGGACAAGCTAAAAGATTATTTTCCAGCCAATTTATTAAGCTCATTTAGTTGGTTTCAGATTCCATTAATTTTTGTTCTAAATCAATGGTAGAAGGTGTTTGTTGTAAATCTCGAAATCTTTTTCGGGCATCAACAACATAAATACTCCCTTGGTGTTCAAAAATTATTTTTTTGTAATATTCTTGGGCTTTGGTTTTGTTGTTTAATTCGTAATCGTAAATGGTTGCCAATTTATAAAGTGCATCATCAACTAATAAATCATAAGCATATTCTTTTATAATCTGCTCCAATTTTTCAATGGCTTTAGGCAAGTTTTTTCTACTAAAATAGATTTCGTGTTGTTTGTAAAGTACATCATCACCAATTACATGTATCGGAAAAGTTGTTTTTAAAGAATCTAACATTTCTAATGCTTGCTTGTGTTGGTTTTGATAAAATAACAAATCTGCTTTGGCAAAAAGTAGGAGAGGAGCTTTAGTGGTATCTATTCCAATATTATCGGTAATGGTAATAGATAATTTCATGGCATCATTCGCAATTAATTTTGATGTTGATGCTTTGAGGACATCAAGCTGAGCTTTTGCCCAATCGAAATCTCCGGTATAAAAAGAAATTTTAGCATTTTTAAACTTGGCAGTTTCTCCTAACTGACTATGTTTAAAGCTTTTTTCAACCTGAGAATACAATAGAGAAGCTTCCCAAATATCTCCTAAAAATAGGTTAATATCAGCTAATTCTATTTTGAGTTCAGCTTGTTCTTGAGAAGTTAGTCGAGGCGTATTAATAAAACTGTTTAGCAATTCCTGAGCTTCTGTTGGTTTATTAAGATAGAAAGCCTTTAAGTGAGCTAAGTTTTTAATCATAAGATAGGACTCATTAGAGTTTCCTAATTCTTTTAAAGCAGCTTCATACTTGGATTCTAATGCAATAACTTCCTCATTAGTATAAGAGGCGGTGGTAGTAATTTTAGTGTAATAAACTTGTAACAGCTGAATTCTACTGTAATTGTACAGTCGGTTATTTTTTCCTAAATCTATGATGTATTGGTAACATTCAATAGCCGTTTCGTAATCTTTATTAGAAAGGCACATATCTGCAAGAGAAAAAACACGTTTACCTTCTTCTCTAAATCTTTTGTCGAGGGCTTTGGTTTGAATAAAAGCTCCTTTAAAGTTAAGTTCTTGAATATAGAGCCAAATCAGCATTTCTGAAAACACAATTTGGTCGTAACTTTTTTGGGTTTCTTTAATTAATAGTGTTTTTAAAATATCTTTTTTACTTCCATCTTCATCCTCACCAATATTGGTTTGTATGGCATTCTGAACACTTTGTATATAAGCAGGCTGAATATTTAAAATACTAATGTATTCTTTAAACATCAACTCGGTTTTTCCTTGTTGATTATACACTTGAGCCAACTCAAAATTGAATTCATAAGTTCCTTTTAGGAGTTTTCTGCCTTTAAGGTAGGTTTCTATTGCAAAATCGTATTCTTTATTTTTAATAAAACTATTAGCAAGGTCGATTATTTGTTGGTTATTTGCGGTAAGCGATTTTATGGCATCATTAAAGGTTTTGTTGGCTTTAGCTTCATCGCCTTCAACCTCGTAAACAATCCCTAAATCTACCATGTAAGCCAATTGATAGGGATGTTTTTTTTGATGTTTTTTTACTAGTTTTTCAGCATCTTTATATTCCTCCAAGTAAAGGTAGCACTGTAAAAGTCTTTCGTAAAAAGAAGTTTCGTTGGTTTTGTTGTATAGTTTTTCAAAATATACTACCGCTTTATCATACTCTTCATTATTGAAAAACTGTAAAGCTAACTTTTCATCTGTAGAAGTTTGAGAAAATACTGGTGTTAAAAAAACGAATGAGGCTATCGCAAAAGAAAGTATATATTTTACTTGAAAAGTTTTCATAGTGCTTTTAACGATAGATGATGCTTAAAATTACTAATAAATTAGATTATTTTATCACATAATACCTTTCCTTATTTATAATAACTCATGTAAGAAGCTGGGGCGTCAATTAATTTTTCGAAAGCAGCCTTTTTTTCTTTCATATTTTTTAGCCTGTTGCTCATTCCATTGGTAGCATGGTTAATTTTTTCATTAATAGAAATCACACCGCCTTGTTCGTTTTCGTAATAAGCAGGAAACTGTTCTTTAGGAATTATGCCATTGTTTAAATCTTGCTTTAAGTTGTTTAATTGTGTTCTTATTACAACTATTTCTTGTTGATACTTTTTATAGTTTTGAGATAAATTATAAAGTGATTTTAGTCTGCCCACAAATTGATCGGCTTCTAAAGCAGCTTCTTTGGTTAAGGTATCATTTTTAGATTGAATTTTAGCAATAGATTCTTTTACAAAAATGGTCATTTCAAAAAGTGTAGCGGTATCAACATCATGTAATACTTCTTCAGATGAGTCTAGAATTTTAATCAAACCATCTACATGTCCGATTTCATTGGTATAATCTTCTCCACAAGAAAATAAACTTATAGAAGAAATGGTAATAAGTGTTATTAAAGCAATATTTTTAAGCATCATAAATTAGTTTATAAGGTTAAATCCGGTAAAAGGTACTAACACTTCAGGAACGTTGATTCCATTTTCTGTTTGATTATTTTCTAGAACGGCAGCCATAATTCTTGGTAAAGCTAAGGCACTTCCATTTAAGGTATGTACTAAGTTGGTTTTGCCATCTTTTCCCTTATATCTACACTTTAATCTATTAGCTTGGAAGGCTTCAAAGTTAGATACAGAACTTACTTCTAGCCATTTTTCTTGGGCAGCAGAATACACTTCAAAATCATAAGTCATAGCAGAAGTAAATCCTAAATCGCCACCACAAAGTCGAACAATTCGGTAAGGTAAATCTAATTGATTTAGTAATTGTTTAATTTGTTCCACCATAGCTTCTAATGTTTCGTAAGATTTTTCAGGATGTTGAATTTGAACGATTTCAACTTTATCGAACTGGTGCAAGCGATTTAATCCTCTAACATCTTTACCGTAAGAACCTGCTTCTCTTCTAAAACAAGGTGTGTAGCCTACATTTTTTATAGGGAAATCTTCTTCTTTTAGAATTACATCTCTATAGATGTTGGTTATTGGCACTTCGGCAGTAGGAATAAGGTATAAATCATCTTCAGTAACATAATACATCTGACCTTCTTTATCGGGCAGTTGTCCTGTTCCATAACCTGAAGCTTCATTTACCATTAAAGGTGGTATAATTTCTTGATAACCATTTTTTTCAGCTTCATTAAGGAAGAAGTTAATTAATGCTCGTTGTAATTTGGCACCTTTACCTTTATAAACAGGAAAACCTGCTCCGGTAATTTTTACGCCCAATTCAAAGTCAATTAAATCATAATTTTTAGCCAATTCCCAATGTGGAAGTTTATTATTTTCCGCTAAGGAAACTTGTTTCTTGTTTTCAAAAATCAATTCATTATCCGCATCAGTTTTTCCGTTAGGAACAAGTTGGTTGGGAATATTTGGTAGTTGGTAGAGTAGTTGAGTAAGCTCTTCGTTAATACTATTTTGTTGTTCTTTTAACGTGTTAGATTTTTCTTTTAGCTCAGCAGTTTGTAGTTTAAGTGTGTTAGCATCTGCTGCTTTTCCTTCTTTAAATAAATCACCAATTTGTTTTGCTAAGCGGTTACTTTCAGCCAATAGGTTATCTAATTCTTGTTGCGTTTTTTTTCTATCTTCATCTAACTTTAAGATGTTTTCGACAATAGGGGTGGCATCAATATTTCTTTTAGTTAATCTTTCGATTACTAGTGCTTTATTTTCTTTAATGAAATTAGTTTGTAACATTTGAAATGCTATTAATTATGAATTAATATTAAAAAAAAACTCCCATATCTATTTTAAAAATAAATACAGGAGTTAAATAAGGTTTTATCTTTTAGTTAAGCATTAAGAGGCTCAACAGATACATAAGATTTATTATCTTTCTTTTTTCTGAAAGAAACGATTCCATCAGTAAGAGCGAATAAAGTATGGTCTTTACCAACACCTACATTCTCACCAGGATTATGTTTTGTACCTCTTTGACGAACAATAATGTTACCTGCAATAGCAGCTTGTCCACCAAAAATTTTAACTCCTAAACGTTTACTGTGTGATTCTCTACCGTTTTTCGAGCTACCAGCTCCTTTTTTATGTGCCATGGTTCTTAGGTTTTATTTTAAAGATATAGATCTTTAAAAACAGTTACTAATTATTATTTTTCTTCTTTTTTGGTCTCTTTTTTAGGAGCAGCTTTTTTAGCAGTTGCTTTAGGAGCAGCCTTTGGCTTTGCTTCTTTTGCAACTTCTTTTTTCGCTTCTACCTTTTCAACTTGTTCAGCTTTTTCTTCTTTGGCAGCAGCTGGTTTTTTAGCAGCACCACTCTCAGAGATAGCTTCAATTTGGATTTTAGTTAAATACTGACGGTGTCCGTTTTTAACTTTATATCCTTTTCTTCTTTTCTTTTTGAAGACAATTACTTTGTCTCCTTTTAAGTGCTCAAGCACTTTAGCAGCTACACTAGCACCTGCTATAGCTGGGGCGCCAACATTTACTTTTCCGTTGTTATCAATTAAAAGAACATTATCGAAAGTAACTTTACTTCCTTCTTTGTCTTCTAAACGATGCACAAAAATTTGTTGGTCTTTTTCAACTTTAAATTGTTGCCCTGCTATTTCTACAATTGCATACATTTTCTATAATTTTTAATTTAAACGGTCGCAAATTTACCATTTTTTTTTATTCGTGCAATTCTTTATTGAAAAAGAATTGATTTGTTTTCTTTTTAGTTTTAAAAAGTTAAATTTAAACCAAAACTAGGTAGTAAAGGTAATTGATAAACTTCTTCTGCTGTTACTCTATTTACATAAAAGATATTGTTTCTGTTATAAACATTGGTAACGCCAACATTAGCTTCTAAGGTAGAGTTTTTGCTTAATACAAATTTTCTTTTTAAACTCATATCTAATCTGTGGTAGTAAGGTAATCTACCTTGGTTAAGATCGGCTAATTGAAGGGTTAAGTCGCCATTAGAACTGGTGTAATCTTGGTCAGCTGATGAGAATCCCATTCCTTCGTAATAACCTTGTGTTTGTGTAAATGGAAAGCCTGAACCTAAGTTCCAACGAGCACTAAACTCCCAGTTTAATCCTTTACCAAAAGTATAAACACCAACTAAGTTTACATTATGTCTTCTATCAAAAACAGGATTGTATTCGGTTATGCCATCCCATCTATCTACTTTACTAAGCGAGTAAATAGCATTTAGGTTAACTCTAGCAGTTTGGTATTTTAAGCTGAAATCAATTCCGTAAGCTTCGCCAGTTTCTATAATAAATTCTTTTTTGAAAATATCTGCTTTATCTGCTGCAGAAGGGTCGTTTTCATTAAATATTTGGTTTCTGTTGGTATTGGTTAGTTGGGTAAACCATTTTTTATAACCTTCAACATTTAACGTGATGTTTTTGGCAACATCAACTTCAAAACCAGTAATTAAGTGATTTGCTTTTTGTAATTTGTGACCAACTTCTCTAGATTCACCATCTTTGTCGGTAAAATTTTCGGGTAAGTTATCTGGTCCAGATAAGAAACCATAAAATAAGTTTACAATATCTCTATCGGAATTAGCACTAATAAGGTTTTGGGAATACATTCCTGCAGCTAATTTTAGTCTTATTTTGTTTGATAAGTTGTATTTATAACCGAATCTAGGTTCTAAAGATGTGTTTCCTAAAGAAGCATAATGTTGAACCCTTAAGCCTGGCTCAATTACAGATTTACCTTTATTAATTCTATAAGTAAAAAAACCACCAAGTTCTGTAGTGCTTTCTTTTTGTTGGATTAACCTGCCAACAGAATTGGTAAACTGAAAGTCTGTTCCAAATCCAAGTACTTCAAAACCGTATTTAAATTGATTATCGCCAGAAAAACTAGTAAAGTTCATTCCAATATTGAAACCATTAATTTCACTTCTTCTTGGGTTTTCATCGGCTTCACTTAGGGTAATTTCATAATTAGAAATAGCAACAACCCCTTCAATAAGAGTTCTAGATGAAGCTGGAATAAACACAAAATTTCCACCACCACCACTAGAGTTCCATCTTAGATTAGAAACACCAGGGAAATCAACTCCATCTTTAAAATTAAAACCAAACAAACTAAATTTACTTCCGTTGTTAGCTCCAAAAGTAATTTTACCATATAAATCTGTAAAGTTATAAGGTAAACCTGCGGTATCTATACCTCTTGTGTTGTCAGAACCAAGTGATTCAAAATAAGGTTTGTATAACTCAGAAGATTCGTTTAGGTAAGAATGTTTTGCAGATAAAACAAAGGTTGTAGCTCCTCCGTTTTCTTTTTTGCTTTTAAAAACAGGCCCTTCAAGAGTTAACTTTGAACTAAAAGTATTTGCAGAAACTTTTCCTCTTAATCTGTTTTTATCACCATCTTTAGTGGTAATATCCATTATAGAAGAAATTCTACCACCATATTCAGCATTAAAACCTCCTGTATATACATCTGCACTTTTAAGAATATCGGTGTCAAAAACTGAGAATAAACCAATAGAGTGGAAAGGGTTGTAGATAATCATTCCATCTAACAGCACTTTGTTTTGAATTGGAGAACCACCACGGATATAAAGTTGTCCACCTTGATCTCCTGTGAAAGTTACACCAGGTAATACTTGTAAATATTGAGCAATATCAGGTTCTCCACCAATAGAAACCATTGATTTAATTTCTTTTGGAGTTACTTTAGAAACAGACATCTTTACTTCGGTTCTAGCTTCTTGTTTTTCTGCCGAAAGTTCAAAAGTATTCAGCATAACAGAGCCTTCTTTTAAATATACTTTTTGATTAATAATTTCATTAGCCTTAATAGAAACAGCAATTTTAACTGTATCAAAACCTAAGGAGGTAACCATTAAGGTATAATTTCCTGCTGGTATCTTAGTAATAGAGTAAAATCCGTTAATATCAGATGCTGCCCCCATAGTAGTGCCTTTTAAATAAGCCGTAGCACCAATCTCAGATTCCCCTGTTTTTTCGTTATAAATAAATCCTCTTATAGTTCCGTTTTGTGCATTGATGGAAAGTGTAATGATTAACATCAATATAACAGATAATGCAAGTTGCTTGAAATTCATAGTTAAAATTTAATAAGCGACAAAAATAGCTATATTCCATTAAATATTGAAGATATGTAATTTTTTATGTGATAATTTCATTTGTATTATTTGAATTCAAAGTAAAATCTTGAAAAGATTTTTTTTAACCAAGAGGGTAATATGTTTACTTTTACAACTTTCTTTTTACAATGTTAGATACCCTCTTTATTGACGTAATATTGCCTTTGCCTGTACCTAACTTTTTTACGTATAGGGTGCCAAATGAATTGAATGATGATATCATCATTGGTCAGAGAGTTATAGTGCCTTTTGGTAGAGGAGGTAAATTATATACTGCTTTAGTTAAACACAAACACCATACTCCACCAAAAGAATATGAAGCAAAATATTTATATGCTATTTTAGATAACCATCCCATTGTAAACGAAAAACAACTAAAACATTGGGATTGGATTGCCGATTATTATCTTGCTTACCCTGGTGATATTTTTAATGCAGCTATACCTGGAGCGTTAAAGCTTTCTAGCGAAACAAAATTTGTAATTAATAGAAATACTGAGTTTAATTCCAACGATTTAAGTGATGATGAATACCAAGTTTATGAAGCTTTAACAGTTAGAGAAGTACTTACACTTAGCGATGTTTCTGAAATTTTAGCAGTAAAAAATATTCATCAAATTATAAAATTGCTGATAGAAAAAAATATCATTATAGTTGTTGAAGAGATTAATGAAAAATACAAGCCCAAAGTAGTTCAGTTTGTTAGACTGACAGCTTTTGCTAATCAAGAGGAAAATCTTCCAGCAATTTTTGATGATTTATCTAGAGCTAAAAAACAATTGGCTGCATTAATGAGTTTTGTTCAGCTTTCTAATCGTTATCAGCAAGTTACTTACGAAGTTCCAAAATTAAATCTCCAAAAAAAAGCTAATGTAAGTAGTAGTGTTATTAATCAGCTTGTTGAGAAAAATATTTTTGAGATTTATGATGTGGTTGTCAATAGGTTAGATAATTATGGAAAAGAAGTACAAGATGTTAAATCGCTTAATGAACATCAGATAACAGCTTACAACGAAATAAAAACATCCTTTAAACAACATGATACTGTTTTGCTACATGGTGTTACTGGCTCTGGAAAAACTGAAATTTATATTCAGCTTATAAAAGAAGTGTTAGCACAAGGTAAACAAGTACTGTATCTGTTACCAGAGATTGCTTTAACAACTCAATTAATTGTGCGTTTGCAAAAAGTTTTTGGCGATACTATTGGCGTTTATCATTCTAAATTTAATGAAAATGAACGTGTAGAAGTTTGGAATGAAGTGTTGAATTTTAATTTATCTGCTAACAAAGAAAATAAGAGATTTCAGATAATTATGGGAGCTCGTTCGGCAATGTTTCTTCCTTATAGTAATTTAGGCTTAATAGTGATTGATGAGGAACATGAGAACACTTTTAAACAATTCGACCCTTCTCCTAGATATAATGCCAGAGATGCTTCCATAGTGTTGGCGAAATTGCATAAAGCAAAAGTATTGTTGGGGTCAGCAACACCAGCAATAGAAACGTATTGGAATGCTAAAGAAAATAAATACGGATTGGTAGAATTAAATTACCGACATGGAAAGGTGTTACTTCCCGAAATACTTTGTGCAGATATAAAAGAAGCTACCAGAAAAAAACAAATGAAATCTCATTTTTCTCCGCTACTAATAGAAAGTATGGAAGAGGCTTTTAAAAATAAAGAGCAAGTTATTTTGTTTCAAAACAGAAGAGGATATGCACCTTTTATGATTTGCGAAGACTGTGGAAATGTGCCTGAATGTAATAATTGCGATGTTTCTTTAACCTATTACAAATATACGCATCAGCTAAAGTGTCATTATTGTGGAGTTTCTAAAAATATGCCTTCAAAATGCCTTGCTTGCGGAAGTAGTAGAATTTCGCTCAAAGGTTTTGGAACAGAGCAAATAGAGGAGGAGTTGGCATTATTCTTCCCAAAAATTAGAATTACAAGAATGGATGCCGATAGTACTAAAAGTAAAAATGCATACCAAAAAATTATTAACGATTTTGAGGAACATCAAATAGATGTGTTGGTAGGAACGCAAATGGTTACTAAGGGATTGGATTTTAATAATGTTTCTTTGGTTGGGATATTAAATGCAGACAATATGCTTAAATTTCCTGATTTCAGGGCGTTTGAAAAAGCTTATCAAATGATGAGTCAGGTAAGTGGTAGAGCAGGAAGAACTAAGAGGGGAAAAGTGATTATACAAACTTACGAACCATATCATCCTATTATTAGACAAGTAATGGAAAGTAATTATATAGAAATGTATAATGATGAAATGCTTCAACGTAAAAAGTTTAATTATCCACCATATTGTAGGTTAATTAGTTTTACATTAAAGCATAAAGACCAAAATAAACTGAACATAGGAGCAGAAGAATTTACTAATGCACTTAAAAAGAAGTTTGGAACTCGAGTATTAGGACCAGAATTTCCAGCAGTATCAAGGGTTAAAAATTATTATCAGAAGAAAGTTTTAATAAAGATTGAAAGAAAAATTTCGGTAAGCAAAGCACGAGATTTAATTTTAGAAGTAAAGCACCATTTTGAAGCTTTTAGCAAATATAAAGCTATTAGAATTTCTATAGATGTAGATCCTTATTAGTTATCTTATCAAAGTAACCGTCCCAATTAATTCGCCTCGTTTATCGAGTACATCTTTAAAAATTACTTTCCAAACGTAAGTGTCGTTTTTTACTAAAGTACCTTTGTAAGTTCCATTCCAGCCATCTTCCATATCATCTGAGTAGAAAAGCTTTTCTCCCCAACGGTCGAAAATATACATTTCAAACTCTTTAATATCTATACCATAAGCATAAAAAATATCATTCATTCCATCACCATCAGGAGTAAAGGAGTTAGGAACATAAATAGCTCCATCAAAAAATACACTTATGGTATCATAACTATAACATCCATTAACTCCTAAAACGGTTAAATAGTAAGTAGAAGATGCTTGAGTATTTACTATCGGATTAGGACAATCTGAGCAGCTCAATCCTTCTATTGGAGTCCATATGTATTGAACACCATTGGAGTTTGAGTTAAGTTGAACAGTTTCTCCCCAATTAGCTTCAACATCATCACCTAAATTAACTATTGGATTGGTTAAGGTATCAACAAAAACAGAAAGAGTTGTAATGCAGCCATTACTATCGCTTACATCTACATAATAAGTTATGGGTACATATATTTCTGGTGAGATGTTAGGGCTTGTGTTATTACTAAGACCCATTGTAGGCGACCAATAATAGCTTTCTCCACCAGTTGCCCATAAATTAGCTCTACTTCCTATACAGACAGCAGTATCATCTACGATGTCAGCATGCACCTCAATGATGTAAATAGTTAGCGTGTCAAAATCATTTCCACAGCCATTAGTTGCTTCTAAAACATAAGTGGTTGTTTGTGAAGGATAAGCTAATGTTGCGGAATCATTAGGTGTAGCAAGTGTCAAGTTTGGTGTCCATGAATAAGTTTGTCCTCCAGAACCGTAAATGGTAATAGTATCACCTTCACAAATGGTATCATTATCCATAGTTATGGCATTAGGAAAAACAGTGTCAATTAAAACAGTAGTTGAAGTATCCCAAGTACAATTGTTGCTATCGGTTATTTCTACAGTATAAGTAGTATTAGTATTTGGTGTAGCCAAAGGGTTTTCAATAGTATTATTGTTAAGACTAATAGTGGGTTGCCACAAATAACTCACACCGCCATAAGCGGTAAGTTGTGCACTTTGTCCTAAGCAAACCATGGTGTCTGGACTAATATCAATATTTTTTTGAAAAACGGTAACTAAAATTTCAGCGGTGTCAATTCCACAGCTGTCATGAACTACAACAGTATATAGGGTAGTGGTATCTGGCCAAACTAAAGGATTATCAATACTATCGTTAGAAATATTATAATTTGGAGACCATACATAACTAGTACCACCACTTGCATTAAGTTGAACAGAATCTCCTCTACAAATACCATTAACAGGATTAGTAATAGCTGTAGGAGGAGCACCAACAAAAACATCTACATAATCGGTATCAACTATAATACACGAAATAGAGTCGAGAGCTACCAACATTACATGGTAAGTACCTGCTGAATCGAATACATGTTTAGGCTGAAAATCAGTAGATGTATGTCCGTCACCAAAATCCCAAAAATAACTTACTCCACCATTACTTAAGTTTTGAAAATGAACGGTATCGCCAATACAATAGAATGGAGAAGTGAACACTTCTGCATCGGCAGTTAAATTAGATAAGTCTAACTTAAAAACACCTAAATTACAACCAGTACTATTGTTGGTATTCGACCATGCACTAGGAGTGGTTGGAAAATCACTATTTCCCCAACAACCTGCACAAACAGCTTGGTAAACAATGCCTTTTTTATCAAATCTACTGGTACCACCATCAACATGGTCGAAGCTAGCGTTGCCGCCAAAATAGGTAGCGTACATTAAGCTATCAGCATTTTCTGAGAACATGGCTAAATAATAATCACTACCATCTGTGGTTGATTGTAAAGCATTGGTGGTAATAGGTAAATTATTGGTGGTGCTATTGGTTGCTAATGCAGAAGAGTTTACAGCTCCTCCCCAGCCCGAAATAAGTATGTAATTACATTCATTTACTAAAAAAGCAGAGAGTGCTATATCTACAAAACCTGAGCTTGTGCCAAAAGTGGTTGAAAAAACGGTGGTGGATAAATCGTTGGTTAGTTTGTGTAAAAACTGTCCACTACTTGGATTGTTATAAACAGTTGCAGGAAAAATAGGATAACCATTTCTAGTTTGTCCAACTACATAAACGTTATCAGCAGTATCTAATTGAACAAAATAACATTGGTTATAATCGTTTGCTGTACCGATATAAGTACTTGCAAGAATTGATGTGGCAGCGTTGTTTATCTTCATTAACCAGCCATCGGTATTGCCTAAGCTTGTAGGGTGTAGTGTTCCAGCAGTAGTAGGAAAGTCAGTACTTGTTGTTCCTCCTGCAACTAAAATATCACCATTACTAGCAAATTGAAGAGAATAAGCAGCATCAGAACCTGTACCTCCTATATATGTGCTAAAAAGTAAGGTGTTTAAATTAGGAGAAAGTTTAAAAACACAGCCATCATTTCCACCTGCATTAGTTGCTTGGATAGTTCCTGTTGTTACAGGAAAATCGGTTGAGGAAGTTACAGTAGCTACATAAATATTATCATTACCATCAACAATAATTTCACCTCTATAATCATCTGCATAATTGTATTTTAGTGGTTGTAAACTGTTTAATCCATCATTACCAGTACCTCCAACAAAAGTAGAGGCTAATAATGATGTTCCTGTTGTATTAAGCTTTGAAACAATAATGTCTGAACCACTAATATAACTGGGAACTGTACTATTGTATAGCGTTCCACCATTAAAAGTATTATCGTAAGCTGTGGCTGTAACTGGGTAATTGGAAGAGGCTGTAGTACCAAAAATTAATAATTCGTTATTATTATTTACCACTAAACTATGTGGAGATTCATTTTCTGTTCCTCCAATATGTGTTGAATAAACTAGAGAAGTACCATCGGGTGAAAATTTTGAAATTGTAATGTCCGTACCACTTAAATAACTTCCATTTCCTCCAGCAAAATTTACTTGATAAGCTCCAACAGTAGTCGGATAGCCTACACCAAAGCTAACTCCTCCAGCGTATAAATGTCCATCATTGTCAAATGTTGAGGTATATCCCCAATTGTCAACTGTAGCTCCAGAATAGGATGCAAAAATAAGTGCTGGATCTATAATTAATGGATAATTAGTATCGTAACCTTTTGGAAAATGAAAGCTTAAGGTATTGTTTTCTAATTGGAATAAGCATTTCACTTCTTTTTCTTTCCCATTAATATTCTGATAGGCATAAGGTTTTTGTTCAACTAATTCATTTACTGATGTTTTGATGTGTAAATTGCCGTTTTTAATAAAAATTTCATCAACACCATCATAAGCTAATTGTATATCTTGAGGGTTTCCATTTGGAGCAACAATAAAATCATATTTAAAAACGCCATCATTTAAATAAAAGGCTAAATCAATGTTGTTGTAAAGTTGACGATAAGTAACTTCTTCGTACTTTTTTACATTGGAAGCCCACTTGGAGCTATCATTACCAATAAAGTAATTTTCGTAGTCGGGTCTTGCTACGGCAGGTTGTAACGTGGCACTTAGTGCATTTTTAAAATTAACTTTAAACGCATGTAAATTAATAATATAATCTGAAGCAGTTGGGTTTTTAATAAAGTTATGATGTAATTCGTCTATTCGTAGTAAATCAGCTTCTTTAAAAAATTGGTAGGTTAAGCCACTTTGTTCTAAAAATAATTCTCCAGCAGGTAGTTTTGCTTTGTAAAGTACATTGTTGTGCCATTGGCCTTTGTTTTCTTTAAACTCAATATAGGGGCGTTGGGCAAAAGCCGAAAAACTTAATAGAAGACTGATTATGAGTAAATAGTTTTTCAAAATAGCACCAATATTTTGTTGCAATGTACAAATATAAATAAAACAGTTGATTTATAGACTGTTTAGAACAGTTTTAGTTGCCTTGAAATAATGAATTAATTGTAAATTCTTAAGGTAGCTCCATCAAAAGAAGTGTTGTATTCTTTTAATGGCATTACAGCAGGACTTCTTAGAACAGAACCATCGGTAATTAAAAATTGAGAACCACAACAATCATCTAAGGCAGATATGTTATTGGTTTCTACACTTACCAATGCACAACTGCTTTCTGGTTGAAAAGTACAATGTCTGTCAAACGCTCTAAATTGGTCGTTAGAAACTTTATAGACAATAATTCCTCTAGAGCCTCCTGTTAAATAAATCCAGCTATTTACAGCATTAAGTTCAATAAATTGAGGATCGGTAGTTTGCATGTAAATATTTACAGGAACATAAGGTATGTTCGCATTGTTATCTTTCTTGCAGCCAAGTAAAGAAACGAGTAAAAGCAATATTAGCAATAGTTTGTTCATCACTTTTTAAGTAATTTTCAAAGTGTAAAGTTAATCAACTTTAAGTTTACTCCCAACATGTTGGCCGGTTCATTTTTTTAGTGACGATTAAAATAGGTTTATTATCTAAATTGGTTGCAGCAAACAAATAACAATCTCCACCATCCTTAAGCTTAAGTTTTTTCTTAATCATTGCAACAGCTTCAGGGAAGTTACGAGTACTAATATTCGCTTTTTTTATACCAAGTTGCTGTATTGCTTTATTCTGATAATCTGTTACATGGCTAACTTCAAAAATTCTTCCTGGAAAGTTATTAATTAACTTATTACTTGTATATAAATGCGTATGTTGAGCCAGTTTGTCTAAATTGTAATGATTACCAATGGCTTTAAAAGCTCCAGCTTTCATTATAGCGGCATTTGGTTCGTATAAATATTTTTTAGGTTGACTAAAATGGGAAGTTGTTTCTTGTTCTTCTTCGTAAGTAAATTTAAAAACATCCTCGTTTTTATCTAAATTATAGCTTATTATTTCTGTTGGCTTAGTCACATCTTTTTCAACCAAGTAAAGTAGTTCTTTACAATCATTTTTTACAGCTACAACATAACATTTGCTAACGGTTTTTAATTCTTCTAAGCTTTGTTTAATATCCAAAAATGGAGAAGCTTTAATGAGAAGTTTATCAGCAATTTTAAATATTAAAGGAATAAGTTCAATTACATTAGGAGAACAATCGTTTAAATTAAAAACTCGTTTATTTTCATCACGTCTATCGGGGTCTATATAAACAACATCAAATTTGTTTTTGTTTAAATTTAGAAAAGCTTCGCTTGTTAAATGGTGTAGCTTTATATTAGCACCTAACAGGTTAAAATTATGTTGAGCTATTTGTAAAAGTTCTTTGTTAGGTTCAACATAATGAACAGTTTTGAAGTGTTTTGAAAAAAAATAAGTATCAATACCAAAACCACCTGTTAAGTCAACCAAACTATTACCACTAACCATTTTATTTTTAAGTAAAGCGGTTTTTTCCGAAGAACATTGTTCCATAGATTTTACAGATGGAAAAATAATTTCTGGGGTATTGTAAAAAGTAGGGAGTTTGTTTTTGGCTTTTTGCCAACCATTTATTTGGGTGATAATAAAATTGGCATCAAGATTTTCTTTTTTACTTAACAACAAAGCAATATCATTCACATTTTTGTGTTTGTTATCATTAATAAATGCTAGTGTTTCTTTGTTCATAAGAACTACAAAAATAAGTAAACTACTTAACAGTAAATTAGCATTTATGGAATAGTAATTGATTAACGGCTGTTGATAAAAAAAATTTCAAAACTTAAAAAAATGTTATAATTTGGCTCTATGATTAAACAACTAATTTTCATATTTTTAATAGCCTTTTTATCGTTTACGATAAAAGCACAAAACGTTGGTATAGGTGCTGATGCCATGTACAATTTTCAAACAGAAAGTTTTGGTTTTGGAGCAAGGGTAAATTTCTTTCCTAACAGTAGTTTAAGCATAGTTCCTCAGGTGGCTTATTATCCGGGTTTCAATAAAATTAATGAATATTATTTTGGATTGGGATTAGAACAAAAAATTATTAGAGGAAAAACTTTTAATTTTTATTTGTTGGCACATGGAGCTTATAATTTATGGGCAAATCATGAAGAATCATCCTTAGAAGGAGCTCAGGCTTCTAACTGGAACGCAGAAGTTGGAGCTGGAATAACAACCAATAGATGTCTTCGTCCGTTCTTAGAGTATAGGTATAATTTTAAATTTCAGGAAACACATTTACGCTTAGGCTTACTTTATGTTTTTGGATGTAAAGGCGGCTCAGGAAGTGGTTACGGAGGAAAAAATAGAGGAGGAAAACTTTGTCCAGCATATCATTAAATAAATCATTTATATGAAAACAAAAATTGCAATATTATCTTTAGTAGGAGTTTTTATTATTTCTCTTAATGCTTGTAAAAAAGATAGAATAGAAAAATCTAAAAATGAGTACGAACCTGTTAATAGCTATTTAGATATGAAAAAACAGCAAGAACAGGAGTTCATTATTAACGGACCATCTAACGATACTATTATAGGAAACCAAGGCACAAAATTATTGGCAGGTAAAGATTGCTTAATGTTTCCAAATGGAGATTCTGTTCATTATCCATTTTCTGTTAAATTGGTTGAACTTTATACACCAAAAGATATGATGTATTGGCAAATGCCAACCGTTGCTGCGGGAAATATTTTAGAAACAGATGGAGAAATAAGAGTTAGAGCAACCAAAAATAATCAGGATTTAGTACTTCGTCCTGGTTGTGCTTATGGAGTACAAATGCCAAATGGAGCTCCAAAAAATAATATGAATGCTTTCTATGGTTTTGATACAGGAAGTTTTTTCGATTGGACAGATAACCCAGCTAGTTTGGGAGTAACAACTTCTGTTAGTCCTACATTTACTATTATTCCTTACGGATATGAAGCATTAATTGCAAGGTTAGGATGGTTAAATTGTGGTAAGTTAGCCAACAATGGTTCAGGAAATACAATTTCATTTACATCGAGTACAGATTATTTAGAGAACGTTGGTATTTTTATTTACTTTCCTACCACTAAATCGGTAATGCAGGTTTATAACATGACTTCAGGATTAATTCCAACCGGTACAACTGTAAAAATAGTAATGATTGCCGTTGATGGAGGTGGAAATCTTTTTCATTATTACAATACCATGACAATAAGTGCTAATACTACCTTAGAAGTTAGTTTGTCTGCTATTACAGATCCAAACTTAACGGCTTTACTTGATGGATTGTAGTATTTACAACCATGTAAAAAGTAAGTTAAACTAGAATCAAATCATTTTCGTAACTTTGCAACCCACTGTTAATGGCATTGAATATTTATGGCTTTTATTGAAACGGATCAACTAGAACGAACTACAGGTAAGAAACTATATGACTATCAACATGATGCGATAGAAAAAATATTTGCAAGTTTAGCTAAAAACCCTTCTAATCATAATTTACTTTATCAACTCCCAACCGGAGGTGGAAAAACGGTAATCTTCACAGAAATTGCTAAAAGATTTATAGAATCTACAGGTAAAAAAGTAGTTGTACTTACGCATCGTATAGAGCTTTGTAATCAAACTTCTAAAATGTTAGAAGAGTTTAATGTAAGGTGTAAAATTATTGATAGCAATGTTAAATCACTTCCGGATGAACATGATTTTGATTGTTTTGTAGCCATGGTAGAAACGCTAAACAACAGGTTTAGAGATGAAGCCATAGAAATTGATAACATCGGTTTAGTTATAGTTGATGAGGCTCATTATAATTCTTTCCGTAAGATGTTTAAACACTTTACAGATTGTACTGTGTTGGGAGTTACCGCTACACCATTAAGTTCTAATATCAACCTTCCAATGTTTCAAAACTATAAGGAACTAATTGTTGGAGATTCTATTCCCTCACTTATTGAGAAAGGTTTTTTAGCTAAAGCAACCACTTATTGTTATGATGTTGGTTTGGGAGTATTAAAAATTGGAGCAAATGGCGATTATACGGTTAAATCCTCAGAATTACTTTATGGTGATTCTCCCATGTTAGAAAAACTATTAAGAGCTTATTACGAACGATCGTCAGGTAAAAAAACCTTAATATTTAATAACGGAATAAACACCTCGTTAAATGTTTTTGATACCTTTAAAAAAGCAGGCTTAAACATCAGGCATTTAGATAATACCAATACAGGAGAGGAGCGAAGAGATATTTTACAATGGTTTAAAGAAACTCCCGATGCTATATTAACTTCTGTAGGGATTTTAACAACAGGTTTTGATGAGCCAACGGTAGAGACGATTATTTTAAACAGAGCAACTCGTTCACTTACGCTTTATCATCAAATGATAGGCAGAGGCTCAAGAATTTTACCACATAAAAAAGATTTTACGGTTATAGATTTAGGAAACAATGCAGCACGTTTTGGACCGTGGGATAGTGCAATAGATTGGCATGAAATCTTTAGAAATCCGGATTTCTTTTTAAGCAATATTTTTTCTGATGAAGAAATTGAAAAGAAATTTAAGTACAAAATGCCTGAAGAGGTAAGAGCATTATTTAAAAACTCAGAAAATATTGATTTTGATGTTGACGCAGCTTATCAAGAGACATTAAAAAAAGGTCAGAAACCAAAAGTAGTGTTAGATAAATCTTTAGAACAGCATTTAAATATGTGTATAGACAATAGTGAAGACATTATGGATGCTCGTTATTTGTCTAAATTCTTAAAAGATGATATTGCTTATAGAATTAGATTGTATTCATACAACATTTGCAAAAGCACAGAGAATTACTTAAAATGGCTCGAAGAAGATTATTTTAGAAAACTAAGTAGTAAAATAAACCACTATTATACTCAGGTAGAGGTGGAGTAGGAATTCTTAAAAATTACTTTTTACAACTTCCCAAATTTTATCGGTAGCACCAACACCATTTACAATATATTTTGAGGCAGCATTCTTAGTATCTTGAAGGTTTTCTTTTAGCATTAAATGGTTGATTATAGCTATAAAATCATCTAAACTTCCAATAGAAAAAGCAGCATAATTATCAATAAGTTCTTGTGCTTCATGAAATTTATGATGTTTTTCACCAAATAAAATGGCATTGCCAAAACTTGCTGGTTCTAAAATATTGTGTAAAGAACCCGAAAAACCACCTCCAATTAAAGCAATATCAGTGTATTGGTAGCAATTGGCTAAGATGCCTATATTGTCTATTATTAAAATATTATGTTGAGTTACATTTCTTTGGTTAGCTTCTGAATAGAGTAAATGTTTAGTATTAAGTGTAGCTATTAAGGTGTCAATGTGTGGTTTGCTTACATCATGTGGAGCTATAATATAATTAAACTCCTTATCGGTAGTTTGAATATAAGTACTTATAATTTTCTCTTCTTTTTCCCACGAGCTACCTAAAATTATAGTAGGTTTTTTATTGGTGAATTTTTCTATTATTGGCAATGAAGTAGGAGATAGTGAATTTTCATAAACTCTGTCTATACGGGTATCGCCACTTTGTGTAATGTTATTAAAACCTATGTTATTTAATAAGTCTACCGAAGCTTTGTTTTGTATAAAAAAGTGAGTAAAAAAAGAAAGTATTTTTCTGTTAAAATTACCGTACCATTTAAAAAAAGGTTGGTTAACTCTAAAAACTCCAGAAATTAGGTATGTTGGAATGTGTTGATGATGTAAAGTAGCTAAATAATAATACCAAAATTCATACTTTACAAAATAGGCTTGTTTAGGTTTTACTAAGTCAATAAATTTTTTTGCATTTTTATTATTGTCAACAGGTAAATAGCAAACATAATCAATTAATACGTTATTCTTGCGGTATTCATATCCTGATGGAGAAAAAAAAGTAACAAGTAATTTGTAGTTTGGATGAAGCTTTTTTATTTTTTCCATTAGCGGTTTGCCTTGTTCAAACTCTCCCAAACTAGCACAATGAAACCAAATAATTTGGTCATTATTTTTAATTTGTGTTTTTAGATATGAAAAACTGTTATTTCTACCTTTAATCCATAGTTTAGCTTTATGATTAAACAAGGAGGCTATTCTAACAAGAATGGTATAATTAAATATGGCTATTTTGTAAAATAATTTCATGTATTTAAAACAAAACTACCTATTTTTTTACTGTATTTTAAGGTTTAAGTTTCATTATAAAACTAATGCTACAACCCTATAGCAATTCCAAATCTATAAATAGGATTTTGTTGGATATAAAATGACTCTTGCGTTTCGTTTAAATTCCAAAGAACCATTAAAAAAAGATAAGAGTTCCCTCCCAAACTTTGGCGTAAACCACCGCCAACATAAAAGTTATAGATATTAAACCGATCGCTATTGAATTTTTCAACATTTATAATTTCGGCTTCTACATGAGCCACAAGAGGCGCAAAATCCACTAAATACTGACCAAAAACTCTTCCACCGTAAATGCTAGTGCTAAAGTTGATAAACTTATCATTATAGTAAATATAGTTAACGCCAACACCTCCAATAATGTTAGGTGTAAAGTAATATCCTGCAACAGGAGCAATTTCAAAATAGGTAATATCTCCAAAGGTAGCTCCAATGTTACCTCCCAGTGTTACTTTATCCCAACTAAAACCTTTGTTTTGATTGTTTTGATTATTAGTAGGTGTATCGCCATAAACATAGCTATCTTCATCCTGAGCTATAGCAAAGGAAAAGGTGAATAGTAGAAAGATAAATAATAAGGATTTCAATAGGGACAAACTGTTCATACAATATGATGTTTAATTTATATTCTCAAAAATAATAAACATTTTATGAAACGAGCTTAATTAAAGTAAATTGCTTTTTAAAACCATTAATTTTTCTCTTGTCATTTCATGTATAGAATAAGGAATTCCACCCATGCCTATTCCAGAAGCATCTCTACCACCAAAAGGCATCCAATCTACTCTAAAAGCGGTATGGTCGTTAACCATTACTGCTGTAGCATTTAGTTTTTTAACCGTATCTAAAGCTACATCTATATTTTTGGTAAATACTGCTGCCTGAAAATGAACATCTAAACTGTTGGCAATTTTTATAGCTTCTAATCTGTTGGTGTAACTATAAACACAAACTACAGGACCAAAAATTTCATCGGTAGAAACTTTAGCATCAGCAGGAGGGTTTAGTAAAACCGTTGGTTCAAAGCATGTTTCAGAAATCTTTTTACCTCCACAAAGTACTTTAGCTCCTTTATCTATAGCTTCGTTTACCCAAGCTTCAACCCTGTCGTTTTCCTGAGGTGTAATTAAAGGACCAACTTCTGTTTTTTCATCTAAAGGATCTCCAACAATAAGTTTTTTTGCTTCGATAGCCAATAGCTGAGCAACATTTTCACAAATAGATTCGTGTACAAATACTTTTTGAACAGAAACACATACTTGTCCGGCATGATAAAAACCACCTTTTGCCAAAGCAGGAATTAATTCTGTAATGTCGGCATCAGGTTCAACAATAACGGGAGCAACACCACCATGTTCTAACGCACATCTTGTTCCTGGAGCTAGTTTAGATTTTAAACTCCAACCCACACTTGCCGATCCTATAAAAGAGAAGTAGTTTATTCTTTTATCGGTAACTAAATAAGTTGCGGCTTCTCTATCGCAAACAGCAGCCTGACACCAGCCTTCGGGCATTCCTGCTTCTTTTAAAATTTCAATAAAATTTAAACAAGAAAGTGGAGTAGTGGAAGCAGGTTTAATAATAACTGGGCAACCAGCTGCAAAAGCAGTTACTGTTTGGTGAATGGTTAAGTTTAAAGGATGATTAAAAGCACTTACAGAAGCAACAACACCTATAGGTTCTCTGCTTACAAAAGCCATTCTGTTTACGGATGCTTGCGTTAATCCCATTGGAATTTCTTCTCCTTTTATTTGAGCAATATGCTCGGCTGCTAATTTTACTCCATTGATGGCTCTAAGCACTTCAACTTTAGAATCTATATAAGGTTTTCCGCCTTCTTGAGCTGCAATTTTGGTCAGTTCTTCCACACGACCTTTCATTATTTCGGCAGTCTTTTCTAAAATGGCAATTCGCTGATGAGCTGGCAACCAATTAGATTGGTTTTCAAATAAAGCATAAGCAGTTTGTAATTGCTTTTCTACTTCATTTTTTCCTATTACAGGAATTTCTTTTATTAGTTCTAAATTATAAGGAGATACTACTTTTAACATGTTTATTGTTTTTTAATTTTTAATTTTATATTGCCTTCAAACTCAAGTCTAAGCTATTAATTTGATGGGTTAAAGCCCCTACGGAGATAAAATCTACTCCACAAGCAGCATAATCTCTTATGGTAGCTTCGGTAATACCACCAGAAGCTTCGGTTTTGTACTTTCCGTTAATCTTTTTTACTGCTGTTCGCATGTCTTCAAAAGAGAAATTATCCAACATAATAATATCCACATTTCCTACGGCTAA
This sequence comes from uncultured Flavobacteriales bacterium, assembly GCA_937901255.1. Taxonomy (GTDB): domain Bacteria; phylum Bacteroidota; class Bacteroidia; order Flavobacteriales_E; family Vicingaceae; genus BRH-c54. Next base: position 178,938 of record CALCHN010000044.1, read on the forward strand.
AATTTCTTCTAATTCAGTTAAATTACGAGCTTCAATTTCAATTTTTAAGTCCAAGCTGTTTTCTTTAAGATAGGTATTGGTTTTGCTAATGGCCGCTTTAATACCACCTGCAAAATCAATGTGATTGTCTTTAAGCATAATCATATCGTACAAACCCATTCGGTGATTTTGTCCACCACCAATTTTTACAGCCATTTTCTCAACTAAACGTAAGCCGGGAGTAGTTTTTCTGGTATCTAAAACTTTGGTGTTAAAACCTTCAATTAGTTGTATGTAATGATTGGTTTTAGTGGCGATACCACTCATTCGTTGCATAAAGTTTAACACAATACGCTCAGCTTTTAATATAGACTGATTGCTACCTTCTATGGTAAAAGCGATATCTCCGGGAGAAATAAAATCTCCATCTTTTAAAATTGGATTAAAAACTAAATTTTTATCAATTCTTTTAAAAACCATGTTAGCCACTTCCATTCCGGCTAATACGCCTTTTTCTTTTACTAAAAGTTGAGCTTTCCCAATAGCATTGGGAGGAATACAAGATAAAGAAGTATGATCGCCACTACCAATATCTTCGGCAATAGCCATTTCAATTAAATTATTAATATCCATTAAGGTAAACTGTTTTGATTTTTTTATTCGTCAGATTCAATTCTTAATTCAAGAATTACAATATTACTTCCATTTTCCTGATAAAGAATGTAGGTTCTAAAAATACCGTTAGCTGTAATTAAATTACCAATAGAGTATAAGGTGTTGTTTTTAGATTCGCCATCATGCACCACTTTAAAATCGCTGGGTTTATTGGCGGTAAAGAAGTTTTTAAGAATAATTTCTGCTTGAGCTTTGCTAAAAACACCTTCATTTTTAGGGAGGGTTAAATCAACCGTATTGTTAAAAAAACTTGCTATAGCAGCAGCATTACCATTTTTAAGTGCTTTTGCAATATTTTCGTTGATAATAGGGTTTACAAATGCTGTAAGAGCAACAAATAAAGTGATAATGAGTAGTGATTTTTTCATGTGTTTTTGTTTTTCGAGAGTCAGCAAAAACTAAGCCATTAAGTCATAGCTATATTTTATAGAAACAAATGTAAATTAATTTTTTAATTTAGCCTCATGAAGATTAAATTAATTGCAATTGGCAAAACAGATGAGGCTTATTTAAAAGAAGGTATAGATAAGTATTTAGGGAGGTTAAAGCATTACATTCAATTTGAAATTATTATTATAAATGATGTGAAATTGGGTAAAAAAAGTAATGTTGAAGTGCAAAAAGAACTAGAAGGAAAAGCCATTTTAGAAAAAATCGCTACTAATGAAGTCGTCATTTTATTAGATGAAAATGGAAAAGAGTTTAATTCTGTGGGGTTCTCAAACTTTATGCAAAAAGCACTAAATGCAGGTACTAATATGGTTTTTGTAATTGGTGGACCATTTGGTTTTTCAGCAGCTATTTATCAACGTGCAAGTGCTAAAATTGCTTTGTCAAAACTTACTTTTTCGCACCAAATGGTAAGGTTGTTTTTTGTAGAACAATTGTACAGGGCTTTTACCATTATTAATGGAGAAAAGTATCATCATGTTTAAAGAACAACATCATCTTAATTTTTATAGTTTTTACATAAGTTAAGTTAGAAATATTTATTATTACGAACTTTCCCCCAACCCCTCTCTTTCAAGAGAGGGGAGAAGTTATCGTAAGATAACTTGGGGTGAGTTAATCGACTAAAAAATTATTAAGAATAGTAAAAATTGCGTTCTAATTCTATTTTACTTTTTTAAAAACTGACCTAATTTAGAGATAGGTTTTAGAATTAAAGTAAAAGGATGTGGTTTTAAGCCATTTACTAACCAAGCTTTTTTATCTTCTCTATTGGCACGAATTCGGTTTTTTAAACTAGCATTGCTAATACCGCCAACACGCATTTTTACAATAACACGAGGTAAATAAGTTAATGAAATTTCGTGCTTGTGTATAAAACGAAGCATGATTTCGTAATCGGCAGCGGATGTAAAATTGAGGTTAAACTTACCATACTGTTGGTAAATTTCCTTTTTGACAAAAAATGTAGGGTGGGGAGGCATCCAGCCTTTTAAGAACATGCCTTTTTTATATTCATTAGATTTCCAAAGACGAGTGATTTTGTCGGTATTTTTGTTATCAACATAATTCAAATCAGCATAAAGTCCGTCAGCATTTGTTTGTTGGAGTTGACTTACTACATCTTCTATCACATTGTTGTCGGTATAAAAATCATCAGAATTTAAATTCCCTATAATATCACCTGTTGCCAACTCAATACCTTTGTTAATGGCATCATAAATACCTTTATCTTTTTCAGAAACAATTAATGAAATCTTGTCTTTATACTTATTAATAAGAGAAAGTGTAGCATCAGTAGATTTCCCATCTATAACAATATATTCTATATACTCATAAGTTTGATTAATAACCGATTGAATGGTATCTTCAATAGTTTTTTCACTATTGTAACAAACAGTAATGATAGATATTTTGGGTTGCATTTGGCAAATGTACATCTTTTTAGGAATAAAGCAGTTACTTATAAATTTTAACATTTTATCAACAATTTGTTGAAAAGTATTTGCCAATAAAAGTACTTGATAATTATGTATCTAAAATTGAAAAAGTTAGATTTGCGAATGTTTTTTTTGTTAAAAAAATGTATTAAAAATTAATATTCACTTAAAAATTTAAAATTTATGCGAAAAATTACACTCTTATCTATATTACTTTTTATAGTAGGATTTGTTTTTGGACAAACCGTCTATCAAAGTAATTTAAGTTCTTGGTCAGGTGGTTGGCCAACAGATTGGAATGGAAGCAAAACTACTATAGCTTTATCCAATGTAACAGAAATAACCACTGGAGCAACTTATGGTACCAGTATGGCTTCATTAAAAAACACTACTACTTCTCATAAAAGATTTACTACTCAGCCTGTAGCTGTGGTAGCTGGTAAAACTTATGATGTTGAAATGTGGGTAAAAGCCGATACGGGAAACATTAGAACAGCTTATGTGGTTCATAATTCAACAACCTATAGTAATTACAATGCTTACGATTCACTACATCTATCATCAGCAGGTAATTTGGTTAAGATTACACAACAATTAACCATTGCGGCAGGTGTTGACACGGTTGAATTTATTGTTTCAATTATTAATACGAATAATACAGACGGTATATTTATTGATTCAGTAGCAATTACTGAACAGGTATGTGATGCACCTACAGCTTTAACAGCAACTAATATTACTGCAACAACAGCAGATTTAGGATGGACAGAAAACGGTTCTGCTACTAACTGGCAAATAGAATGGGATACCACAGGATTTGTGCAGGGAACAGGAAATATTGTTGTTACTACAAATAACCCCTATAATGTTA
>CALCHN010000045.1 GCA_937901255.1 uncultured Flavobacteriales bacterium
TACTAAGCAGGTAACCAATAGAGAAACCATATCGTTGGAAAAATACCTTCAGGATATTTCTAAACTAGACATGATTACCGCTGACGAAGAGGTAGAGTTAGCCAGAAAAATTAAAGCAGGTGATTTAAATGCACTAGAAAAGTTAGTTAGAGCTAACCTACGTTTTGTAATATCTGTTTCTAAGCAATACCAAAATCAAGGATTAACACTTCCAGATTTAATAAATGAAGGTAATATTGGTTTGATAAAAGCTGCTGAAAGATTTGATGAAACCAGAGGGTTTAAATTTATTTCTTATGCCGTTTGGTGGATACGCCAATCTATTTTACAAGCCATAGCAGAACAAGCTCGAATTGTTCGTTTACCCTTAAATAAAATTGGTAATATTTCTAAAATAAATAAAGCTTTTACTTCTTTAGAACAATTTCATGAAAGAGAACCTTCTGTAGAAGAAATTGCCGATTTGCTTGATATTACTACTAATGAAGTAAGTGATTTCCTTAAAATTTCTGGAAGACATATTTCTGTTGATGCTCCTCTTTCTGATGATGAAGACTCTGGAAGTATGTTGGATTTTATGAGTGATGAAAGTATTCTAAACTCTCCTGATAAAGAATTAACCAATGAATCTTTAAGAAGTGAAATTGAACGTTCTTTATCCACACTTTCTCCCAGAGAAGCTACTGTTTTAAAAATGTATTACGGCATTGGTTACAAAAATCCGCTTACTTTAGATGAAATTGGTAGTAACCTTGATTTAACACGAGAACGCGTTCGTCAGATAAAAGAAAAATCTTTACGAAGACTAAAACAAACATCAAGAAGCAATTTGCTCAGACCATTTTTAGGTTAATCGTGTCTGGCTCCTTTTAAAATTCTAAAAGCATGGAGAATAGCAGGGAAAACTGCCTCCATGCTTTCTTTTGCTCCATTAGTTGAACCTGGTAATGCCAACACCAACGAATCTTTTATAACTCCCGCAACACTTCTAGACAACATAGAGTAAGGTGTTCTATCTTGTCCGTATGCTCTTATTGCTTCTTCTATTCCTTTAATTTCTCTATCTAGCAACGGACGAAGTGCTTCTGGAGTAACATCTCTTGAAGACAATCCTGTTCCACCAGTGTAAATAATTAAATTAATTTTTTCATTGGAATAATAAGCAGCTTTTTCTGCAATAATTTCTTTTTCATCAGGAATAATAATATAATCTGCTATTGCAACTCCACATTCTTCTAATTTATTAATAATAGCTTTTCCAGCTTTATCTTCTTTTTGTCCTTTAGAAATAGTATCAGAACAAACAATTACTGCAGCCTTTAAATCTTGTCGGAATTTATCTTTAAAGTCAGACTTTCCTCCTTTTTTCTCCAACAATTTTATATGCTGAATCTCTATTCCTTTATCGATAGGTTTTAGCATATCATACATGTTTAATGCTACCAAACTAGCTCCATGCATGGCTTCCACTTCCACACCTGTTTTATAAATGGTTTTTACAGTAATATAAATATAGATAGCTAACTCTTTAATTTCATAATCAATAGTAGTAGCTTCTATGGGCATAGGATGACAATCTGCTAATAATAAAGCGGTTTTCTTTACTCCCAACAACCCTACAGCTTTACTCATGGCAAACACATCTCCTTTAGGAACTTTCTTCTCTTTAATAGCAACTATAGTTTCTGGTTTACTTACCATTACAATGGCTTGGGCTGTTGCAACTCTTAGTGTGTTGTTTTTATGTGTTATATCAATCATCCATTAAAAATTAACTTCTCCCAAAATTCGATAAAATAATACGTTTTTTAAATGATTTAACTCATATCTTTGAATTTGATTAAAAATTAGAGATTAGAGATTAGAAATTAACGTATAACCCATTATATGAAAGAAAAAGAAATTACCATTAGATATAAAGAATACCAAAACGATGAATTAGATTCATTATCCTTACAAACCCAACAATTAATTCAGTTGGCAGATGAAAACCTTAAAAATGCCTACGCTCCTTATTCAAATTTTGAGGTAAGTGCTGCACTTCAACTTAGCAACAACGAAATAATAAAAGGAACAAACCAAGAAAATGCAGCTTATCCATCAGGAACATGTGCCGAAAGAGTAGCTGTTTTTTATGCTAATTCAAAATATCCTAACGAAAAAATAAAAGAAATAATTATTACCACAACAAAAAATAGCCACACACCTCTTTCTCCTTGTGGCTCTTGTCGTCAGGCACTAATAGAGTACGAAAAAAAGCAACAAACTCCAATAAGAGTAGTGTTAAAATCAGGAAATTCTGCTGTATGGGTTTTTAATAGTATTGCCGATTTACTTCCTTTTGCATTTGACGCGAATCAATTGCTTGATAAATAATTCATTTTGTTAAAGAAGTGTTAACGCATATAAGATAGAACTGCATTCTTCTTAAATTTGGGAAGTATTTATCACTTATTATTAACCTATAAATAAATTTAACTATGAAAAAAATTATTTTATCATTAAGCATATTACTAGCTTCAGCAGCAGTAATGAATGCTCAAACAGCTGACGGAGCTACTGCTATTCAAAATGAAAATGCAGCTGTAATTTCTTTTGAAGAAGAAGTTGTAGATTACGGAACCATTGAACAAGGAGCTGATGGTGTAAGAGAATTTGTATTCACTAACACAGGAAAAAGCCCATTAATTATTTCTAATGCAGTAGGAAGCTGTGGATGTACTGTTCCTACTTGGCCAAAAGAACCAATTAAACCAGGTCAGAAAGCTGCTATTAAAGTAAAATATGATACTAAAAGAATTGGTGCTATTAACAAATCAGTAACCATTACTTCTAATGCTACTGAACCTACAAAAATTATTAGAATTAAAGGTACTGTTGTTGCTCCTAAAACTTCTCCTACAAAAGAAGCAGTTGGTGCTCCAGCAAACTAATATTTCCTAAATATTCAATAAAAAAACCTGATGAAAATTATTCGTCAGGTTTTTTTTATACTTTCAGCTAAATTAATTGTCTAAACCAAATCTTGTTTAGTAATTTTATCTTTCAATTTTTTAATATTTGCTATGTTATCATTATCAGAAAGAAGTGCTTTAATGCCAGAATCACCAATCAGAAAGCTTGTTCCTTACGCTCAAGCTGCTGAAGCTAAAGGTAGAACAGTTTATTATTTAAATATCGGTCAGCCAGACATTAAAACCCCCGAAGTAGCTATTGATGCGTTAAGGATTATTGACAGACAAATTATTGAATACAGTCATTCTGCTGGAGGTGTTGGGTACAGAAATGGGTTAGCTAAGTATTATAACAACTTAGATTTTGATATTACTGCCGATGATATTTTAGTAACAACGGGAGGTTCTGAAGCCTTAGTTTTTGCTTTTAACTGCTGCATGAATCCTGGTGATGAAGTTATTATTCCTGAACCATTTTATGCTAACTACAATGGTTTTTCTCAAATTGCAGGAGTAAATATAGTTCCTGTAACCTCTACAATAGAAAATAGTTTTGCCCTTCCTCGTATTGAAGAATTTGAAAAATTAATTACTCCAAAAACAAAAGCTATCCTAATTTGCAATCCGGGTAATCCAACTGGTTATTTGTACAGCAAAGAAGAATTAGAAACACTAAGAAATATTGTTAAAAAACATAACCTATATTTAATTGCTGATGAAGTTTACAGAGAATTTTGCTACGATGGCAAAAAGCACTACTCTGTTTTTAACTTAAAAGATATTGAGGAAAACACCATTGTTATAGATTCTATTTCAAAAAGATATAGCATGTGTGGAGCTCGTATTGGAGCATTTATTTCTAAAAATAAAAAATTAATTGCTACCGCCTTAAAATACGCTCAAGCCAGATTAAGTCCACCAACATTAGGACAAATTGCTGGAGAAGCTGCTTTAAATACTCCACAAAGTTATTTTGACGAAGTAATTGATGAGTATGTTAAAAGAAGAAATGTAGTTATTAAAGGGCTAAACGAAATTGAAGGTGTAAAATGTCCAACTCCTGGTGGAGCTTTTTATGCTGTGGTAGAATTACCTGTGCAAGATGCTGAAAAATTTTGTCAGTGGTTGTTAGAAGAGTTTGAATACAATAACCAAACTATTATGTTGGCACCTGCTGCCGGATTTTATGCTACTAAAGGATTAGGAAAAAAAGAAGTTCGTATTGCTTATGTTTTAAACGAAAATTCGCTTCTAAATGCACTTGAATGTTTAAAACATGCATTGCAAGTTTACCCTGAAAGTACTTTAAAAGAAAAACAATCGTTAGCAGAATAAGTAATTTACATAGGCATCTGACGTATTTATAGGTTTTTAACAAGGTAAATTTTGCTTACCGAATTGCTATTCAATTTTTTATTAGGAAATTAGCAGTCTTAATAAAAAGATGAGTAGCAATAAAATTCAGTTAATATCAATGTCCAAAAGCTTATGCTTAGTATTTTTTTTGAGTTTAACATTAATTGTTAATGCTCAAAGAGTTGGACTTGTATTTAGCGGAGGAGGTTCTAGTGGCATAGCACATGTTGGTGTTTTAAAAGCCTTAGAAGAAAACAATATTCCTATTGATTTTATTGCTGGTACATCTATGGGTGGTTTGGTTGCCGGGTTTTATGCAGCAGGCTATTCTCCTGAAGAAATAGAAGATATTTTTCTTTCCGATAAATTTAAAAATTGGGCTAATGGTCAGCTAGATGATAAGTATGTTTATTATCTTAGACAAAAAAAAGAAGATCCCTCATTATTTACTTTAAAATTAAACTTAGATACCATAATAGAAGTTAGTTTACCAACCAATCTTGTTTCTCCTTCGGCAATTAACTATGCTTTAATGCAATATTTAGCCCCAGCTTCTGCAAAAGCCAAAAATAATTTCGACAGTTTATTTATTCCTTATAGATGTATTGCTTCTGATATTATTTCAAAAAAACCTGTAGTATTAAAAAAAGGAGCCTTACCAACAGCTATTAGAGCAACAATGGCCTACCCTTTTTACTTATCTCCAGTAACTTATGAAAATCAATTATTGTTTGATGGTGGTTTATACAACAACTTCCCTTCTAATGTTATGTATAATGAATTCGATCCTGATTTTATTATTGGTAGTAATGTATCGTCTAATTTTTTACCCCCCAATGAAGACGATATTATTTCTCAAATAAAAGCTATTATCTCTAACGATACAGAGTACATAATCCCTTGCGAAGAATCTGTACTAATAGAGCCAGACGCTGAGGATTTCTCTACCTTTAACTTTGACAATAATGAAGAACTAATAAGAATTGGTTATGAAGCTACTTTAAAAAAATTAGCATACATAAAAGAACATGTTTCAAGAAGAAGCGACTCCACTTATATTACAGAAAAAAGAAATACATACAAAAAAAGCCTACCTAAGCTAATTTTCGACAATATTCATGTGCAAGGTCTTAAACCCTCACAAAACACTTACATAAAAAACTCAATTCGATTAAAAAAAGATACCCTAAATGCAGAAGATTTAAAATCTGAATACATTAAAGTTTCTTCAGATGACAAAATTAAATCTTTATACCCTGAAGCTATTTTTAATAATGAAACTAACAAGTTTAGCTTATTACTTAAAGCTAAAAAAGAAAGAAACTTTGTTGTCTCTTTTGGTGGTGTATTTTCTTCTCGACCAATAAACACAGGTTATTTAGGACTTCAATACAATGTTTTAAGAAAAAAAGCTTATTCATTTTTAGCCAGTACTTATTTTGGAAAACTTCATAACTCTGTTAGCGTTGGCTTTAGAATAGATTTTCCTAAACCATTACCTTTTTACTGGGTTACCACTTTTAATAATGATAGATGGGATTATTTTAGAAGTAACTCTACTTTTTTTGAAGATACCAGACCTTCATTTTTACGTAGTTCTGATTTATATGCTAAAACAGAAATAGGAATTCCTATTGGTTATAAAGGAAAAATTGCTATTGGTGGTACTGCAGGAGAATTAGATAATGAATATTATCAAACCAGACAATTTATTTCTACCGATACAACTGACAAAACAAGCTTTAGAAATGCAATTGGATTTATTAAATATGAAAGAAATTCTTTAGATAGAAAACAATATGCTACTGCAGGAAGTTTTTTTACTGTTGGAGCAAAATACATTAAAGGAAAGGAAAAAACCACTCCTGGATCAACCTCAATAATAAAAGATATTGCTGAAGAATATCATGAATGGTTTATGCTAAAAGCCACTTATGATAAATATTTTATACGAAATGGGAAAATTCGCTTTGGTATTTTTGGTGAAGGTGTGTATTCCGATCAAAGTTTTTTCGCAAATTATACTGCAAGTATTTTAACTTCTAATGCTTTTGCTCCACTTAGCGAAAGTAGAACATTGTTTCAAGAAAGGTTAAGATCTCATAGTTATGCTGCTGGTGGAATAAAAAACATTATTATGTTTAACAAGAACTTTCACTTACGTTTAGAAGGCTATATTTTCCAGCCGTATCAAAGAATATTTCAAAATAATTTTAATAAAGCTTCTTATGGTGTAGAATGGGCCTCAAGAGAATACATAGCCGCAACATCATTGGTTTACCACACTCCTATTGGGCCTATTGCTGTAAATGTAAATTATTACGACAGACAAGATGATCATTGGAGTTTTTTAGTACACTTTGGTTATTTAATCTTTCAAAAAAAGAACTTACATTGATATTATAAACTTTGTAAAGCTTAACACTATTGTCCAGAATACAACTCCTAGCAACATAATTATTAATGTCTGACTATTTTTTTTAAAAAAACGAGTTGCCAAAAAGCATCCCAAAGGAATTGAAAATAATAGTGGCGTTAATATTGAAATTCCTATTAATCCATATTTAGATTTTACATTAATTATTCTTCTGCTAGATCTAGAAAATATTTTTGATGGTGTTTTATCTTTTCTCCATCTATCCAATAATTTATCTATTAATTGATTAATAAAAGCTCCTAAATAATGAAAAACCAAAATTCCTATCGAACCTCCTATAAGTAAAATAAAAAAGGTAGAATTCCATGATATTCTTTTTATTGCAAGAATATATAGTGCTGATGCCATAAATTTGGTAGCACTAAAAGCTAATAGAAAAAATATTTCGTAATAAGATAAAAACATTTATTGTTTATTCTTTAGCACCAAATGCCAAATCTCCCGCATCTCCTAGTCCGGGAACAATATAAGATTGTGCAGTAAGTTCATCATCAACAGCACCAACCCAAACAGTAGTATCTTCAGGCAAATGCTTTTTGATGTAATTTACACCTTCCACACTTGCAATTAATGTAACTATATGTAAATTAGATGGTTTTCCTTTCTCTAGTAACAATTTATAAATCTCAACCATAGATGCTCCAGAAGCAAGCATAGGATCAGATAAAATTACTGTTCTATCTGTTAAATCAGGACTAGCCATGTATTCTGCTTCTATTACAAAAGAGCCATCTTTATGGTGTTTTCTGTAAGCAGATACAAATGCATTGTCAGCTTTATCAAAATAATTTAATAAACCTTGATGCAAAGGTAGTCCAGCTCTTAAGATAGTTGCCAAAACAGGTTGTTCTTTAGGTAAACTCATTTCTGCAACACCTAAAGGAGTAACCACTTCTTGTTTTTTATACACCAAAGTTTTACTAATTTCATAGGCAAAAATTTCTCCTAATCGTTCGCAATTTCTTCTAAAACGCATGCTATCTACTTGTATATTAGCATCTCTAATTTCTGCAATAAACTGATTAAAAATAGTATTTTCTGAGCCCAGATTGATAATTTTCATTGTCGCTGATTTTTTTACAATTAATTTATTTCTTTTTTACATCCAATAACATTTGCTCATAAACCCTTCTCCATCCTTTCCATATACCTTCATCAGAAAGAGATTCGTTGTGCCATATACTTACAAAAGTACCATTTACTTTTTTTACAATCTCAACTATTTTATTAATATTGATAATTGCTTCTTCAACAGTACAATTCTGATAGTATTTTAAACCTGCTTCCATCACACAAAAAGGCACTATTTTTAAAGCTGTTACTTTGTTTTTCTCTACATCAAAAAAATAATAGGGAGAACAAATACTTGCTCTAAAACCACTTTTTTCAGCATATCCCATGGTATAATCTTCATTAATTCCATTGGCAACTAAGTTTCTATATGTTTGTGGAAAACGTAACTTTAAAAAATGTTGTCGGCTTTTAGTGATATTTTTATTTATAATACTTTCCAATCTCAACTTTTCCTCTTTAAGTAACTCAGAATTACTGTTAGATTGATATGATGGATGTAATCCTATTTCATTAGTAATGGCTATTTTTTTTATTAAATGCTGAAAATCTTCATTGCTAAAAGCTATGTTTTTATCAAAAGAAGCATAGTTACCAACCAAAAAAAAGTAAGTCGGTTGAACTGTATATTGTTGATGCACTTCATCCTGATAATCATAAGTATCATAAGGATCAGTAGCTTTATCGCACAAAATGGCTATTCTGTTTTTAATTTTTTGTGGTTCGGTAATGGATTTTGCTAACCCACCAATAGTTCTCCAAAAGCCTTTGTGTTTTATAGCAAAAGCATTGTCTATATCTATGGTGCTTAAAAACTCAAATTTTCGCTCAGGAAATTTATAATTGGGAAAATGAGTTAAAATAAGTTGAGCAATTTTATCTGCCCATATATTTACCATTGGCAACTCTAAACAGTTATTTTTAAAAGCAAAACTTTCTGTTGCTAAAAATCTTTCATGTTTATCTTTTTGATGCGGCAAATATTCTTCATACCTTGATGTTAAATAAAAAATACTGGCAAAAACATCAAAATTAAAATGCTTAGTTGTTGGTGTTTTAAATAACCCAACCGTTCCATCGGTTTGCGAAATTGCTGTTGTATTTTGGGGTTTTATTTCATCCTCAAACAATAAGTTTGTTGATGTAAAATGCAATCCATCATCTTTAGCTTTAGTGGTATAAGACAGCTTGGCAGTTTTGCACGACAAATAAAAATCTACATCATCTGTAAAGGAAACAGGCGTTTTTAAAATTTGCTCAAAAACCGTTTGAAAAGTATAGTTAATTCGGTTGGTTACTTTATGTGTATAGATTAAAATCATTTCCTCTTAAATTAACTCTTCATCACCAAAGCTAAAATAACTTTTGTCTGTAATAATTAAATGATCAAGTACAGGTACATCAACCAAATAACCAATTTCTTTCATTTTTTTGGTAAGTTGTATATCTGCATCACTTGGTTTTAAGTTTCCAGATGGATGATTATGACATAGAATTACGGCAGAAGCAAGTAATTGCATGGCTTCTTTAAAAATAATTTTGGCATCTGCAACAGTCCCAGAAACACCTCCTTTACTTATGTTGCTTTTTTTAATAACCGCATTACGTCTGTCTAAAAACAACACCCAAAATTCTTCATGAGGTAAATCGCTCATTACGCCAATAACTTCCTCAAAAACATCTTTGCTAGATTTTATGGTTTTCTTAAGTTGATTATCTGTATTTTTTCTTCTTCTTCCCAACTCCAAAGCGGCTACAATGCTAATGGCTTTAGCCTCTCCTATTCCATTAAACTGCATTAATTCTTTAACAGAAAGCTTTCCAAGTTTATTCAAATCATTATCAATAGATTTAAGTATTTTTTTAGAAAGCTCAACAGCGGTTTCATTTCTGTTTCCTGAGCCTATTAAAATAGCAATAAGCTCAGCATCAGAAAGAGCCGACCTACCTTTAGAAAGTAACTTTTCTCTGGGTCTGTCTTCCTCAGCCCAAGCTTTAATATTTAGTTTTTCGGAATACATAAAGCAGCTATATCAATTGATTATCAACTAAAGTTGCTGCTAAATTAGCGAAAAATATGCTTCTTACTTCTAAGCCAAATTCTTATTTTATTTTCTCACCGTTTCCGTTTGGATAAAAGTTGTGCAAAATAGAAAGCATTTGTTTTTCACCTTTTTCAATAGCTTCAATTTCTTTCCATTTTTCATCAGAAATTAAAGTACGTAAAGGTTGATTAACTTTAGTTATTAACGGAAAAGCTTTTTCTATCTTCTTATCCCAAATCTTATGGTACTTTACCAAATCATCCGGATAAACAATTTTTCTGCGAGTACCTTCATCTATTCCTCTAAAAGGATAAGGAATATTTAAATAACCATAATCATCGGTAAGTTGTTCTCCTGGAAGAATATCTCTTATAGCAATTTCAAAATCATAAGCCGTTGTTAAACAATTAGAATTAAAACTGTGGTTTACATACCTCCCATTATCCCAACACAACACATAGTTACCATTATTATTTCTAAAGGTGTAAAAGTCTAAAATTTCTTGGTAGATAGGTTCCATTGTTTGAATTTCTAATGGACTAAATTCTCTGTCTAGTTTATCTAATACCCAAGTTATAGTTCCTTTTGGGATAAACTCTCTTGCAACAACGCCATAGCCTATTTCGTTGCTAATAAATTTTAATTCTGTAAGTGGATGAATCATATATATTTAAGGTTTAAAAAATTACAAATTGAGCTTAAAAATCTAAATAGCTGCGAAATCAAATACTCAAAAAAAAACCTTAAAACAATAACAGCTATTATCAGTACAAATGTAAATAGGATTTTAATTCAAAAAACATTTTGACCATATTATTTTATGATGGTTTTAATATTTATTTATTCTTAAAAAATATCTCACTTAGCATGTAAATTTGAGTTGAAAAAAAAGCAAGTGTATCAATTTGGTTGCTTAAATTTGCTCTATGATTTTATCTGAATTATCCATCATTAACTTTAAAAACTACGAAGAAGCAAATCTTAAACTTTCCGACACTATTAACTGTTTTTTAGGCGATAATGGTGGTGGAAAAACCAATATTTTAGATGCTATCTATTATTTATCTTTTTGTAAGAGCCATTTTAACCCAATAGATAGCCAAAATATAAATCACGATGCTCCTTTTTTTGTGGTAGAAGGATATTTTAGTAACCAGACAGAAACAGACAGAGTATATTGTGGCGTAAAAAGAGGTCAGAAAAAAGTTTTTAAATACAACAAAAAAGAATACACTAAACTTGCCGACCATATTGGTAAAATCCCTTTGGTAATTATTACTCCGGCAGATACTTCTTTAATTATTGATGGTAGTGATGTTAGAAGAAAATTTGTTGACGGTATTATTTGTCAGTACGATAATAGCTATCTAAATAACCTGCTGAACTACAACAAAGCCTTACAACAACGAAATTTATTATTAAAATCTTTTTGGAGTAACCGTAATTTTGATGCTGCTTCATTAGAAATTTGGGACGATCAGCTTATTCAGTTCGGAAAATATATTCACCAAGCCAGACAAGAATTTGTGGAACAATTTGCTCCTTTTTTTCAAGAATATTATACCCTACTAAGCAACGAAAAAGAAAAAGTTTTTTTGTTGTACGATTCTAAATTAAATGATACTGATTTTGAAACTTTATTGCAGCAAAGTCTTGAAAAAGATAAAGCTACAAGCTATACCAACGTTGGCGTTCATAAAGATGATTTAGTTTTTAACATAGGTGAGTTCCCCATAAAAAAGTTTGGTTCGCAAGGACAACAAAAAACCTATTTGCTAGCCTTAAAACTTGCTCAAGCAGCTCTTATTCAAAATATTAAAAATACAAAAGTTACGCTTTTGCTAGATGATATTTATGATAAGCTAGACAATAAAAGAATGAACCAATTAATTAATATTGTAGGCAGTAAACAATTTGGGCAAACATTTATTACAGATACTTCTTTTGATAGAATTCCATCTATACTCGAAAGTGAAAAATTATCGTTTAAAGTATTTAATGTAGCTAACGGAAAAATTGAAAAACAATGAGTGAAAAACCTATAAAAGAATTAGTTGACAAAATACTTAGAGCTTACGGATATCAAGATCAGTTGGATGAAATTGAACTCATTAAACAATACGAATTGGCTGTAGGTAATATGTTTGTAAAACATACTGAAAACGTTTATTTTCAAAATAAAAAATTGTTTGTAAAACTGAATTCTGCTGCATTAAGACAAGAAATGAGTTTTGCTAAAGAAGCCTTAAAAGAAAAGCTTAACAGCACTATGGGCCGACATATTATTAACGAAATTGTAATCATTTAATTATCATTAAAATGAAACTATTTAGCGACATAGGAAATGGATTAGCTGCTTACCCAAAAGCAATTGGTTTAATTTTCTCAAACGGATTATGGTGGTACTTTTTATTCCCCATTTTACTTAATATTTTGTTTTTTGTAGGTGGTTTTTATGGCATTGGAGTATTAACAGAAGCCGCTCAAGATTGGCTAACAACATTGCTAGAAAGCGATAGTGATACCTTTTTGGGGTTTGCTTTTTTAAAAGATGTGGGACTTTATATTCAAAAAATTGCTAGTGGCTTTTTATGGATATTCTTAAAAATTATCTTCTTCTTTATTTTTGCCACTTTTGGTGGATATATTGTAATTATTTGTCTATCCCCCATTTTTGCTATACTTTCTGAAAAAACAGAAGAAATTTTAACCGGTAAAAAATATCCTTTTAATGCCGACCAACTCATGCGAGACATAGTAAGAGGGGTTTTAATTGCATTTAGAAATGTTTTTATAGAAACATTATTTATCATCTTATTTTTTATACTTAGCTTCATCCCAATTATTGGTCAGGTAGCTGCTATTATTATGTTTTTTATCTCTGCCTATTTTTACGGTTTCTCTTTTATCGATTACTACTTAGAAAGACAAAAATATAACCTAAAACAAAGTGTAAGGTTTATGCGACTAAACAAAGGGGTAGCCATCGCTAATGGAAGTATTTTTGCCTTAGTAATGTTTATTCCTTTTTGCGGAATAACACTAGCTGGTTTTGTAGCAATAGTTTCTGTAGTTGCCGCTACTATTTCAACACATAAAGTTATTAATAACCAGAGTATTCAGAACATATAAAGTACAAGTAAAAAAATGTAATTAAGATAAATTGACCTTTTCCATATTACATTCTAGATTTCAGAAAACAAACAATTAACACTCCCCCTTGCCCCCTCTCTTTAAAGAGAGGGGGAGAAGTTATCGAAAGATAACGTAGGGGTGAGTCAGAAAAGAAAGTAAATAATAATAGAAGTTCCTTAAGAAACTTAATTTAAGAAGGATGAGTGCAGGCTCTTCGTGAAAATTATAAATAAACTAAAAAATGAATTACAAAATATCAGCAGTATCTTATGCCAACACCTACCCTTTTTTATATGCGTTGAAAAACAGTGATTTGATTAAAGAAATTTCACTTTCGTTAGATTACCCAGCTTTATGTGCCGAAAAACTATTAACCAACCAAGTAGATATTGGCTTAGTTCCAGTAGCCATTTTACCAAAATTAAAAGAATATCATATTATTTCTGATTACTGCATTGGAGCTGTTGGGAAAGTAAAATCTGTACTGCTGCTTAGCGATGTTCCTCTTAATGAAATTAAAACCATTTGGCTCGACTATCAATCTAAAACATCTATTAACCTTACAAAGGTATTAGCTGCCAACTATTGGAAAATAAACCCCGAATGGCAAAATGCAACGGCAGGTTTTGAAAATCAAATTGCTGGAACTACTGCCGGAGTTCTTATAGGCGATAGAACTTTTAAGTTGGAAAAGGACTACAAATATATATATGACTTATCGGAAGAATGGCAAAAATTTACAGGGTTACCTTTTGTCTTTGCCTGTTGGGTTGCCAATAAAAAAATTGATACTAAATTTATTAATCAATTTAACAAAGCATTGAGCGATAAAATGTTTAATACTGATGAAGTACTTAACTATTTTAATATTGATGAAGATAAAAAAGCTTTTTTAGCAACTTATTTAGAAAACGATATTAGCTATCCTCTTGATGATGCTAAAAAAAATGCCATTGATAAATTTTTAAGCTTACTTCCTAAATAACTATTTACCAGTTGATTTTTGATTTTATTCGTAAAAAATAATTTGTTAATATTGTTGTTCACAAATTGAACTATGTTTTTTCAGTCTGAATTTGTACATTTACAATACTAAACTAGTGTTTGATTTAACAAGCTTTTTTTATTATTAAAACCTATCTGTTTAACATGAAACATCCATTCAAAAATAAAATTGACAAACAGGCAAATGTCTATTTGGATGTTCCTTGTGACCGATTAAAAAAATAAATATAGACGCATGAAACCATTATCGCTGATTATAACAGTATTATTGATATCAACTAGTGTTACTTTTGCTCAAAACGACAAAAAAAAGAGCAAAATAACCTACAAACTTAAAATGGCTGAAGCTAACCATGCTTTTGTGGGCGACAGAAACTACAGAGCTGCCCTAAACATCTATAGAGAACTTATGACAAGCTTTACCAATGATGCAATGATTAATTACAGAATTGGTGAATGCTATTTGGCTATGAACGATGCCGAATTAGCTGTTGAATATTTTTTAAATGCAAAAAACCTTGATGAAAAAGTTGCTCATGAACTTTACTTTAAGCTGGGTGAAGCTTATCATAAAAACGACCAATTAAACGATGCTTTAGATGCTTTTAATCATTTTAAGGCTAATGCCAAGAAAAAATATTTAAAGCTTAATGATGTAAACAAAATGATTACTCAAGTACATTATGCTATTAAAATGAAGCAACACCCTGTTGATGTTAACATAGAAATTCTTTCTAAAAACATAAACTCTAGAGGTGGAGATTATGCTCCTTCTATTACTGCTGATGGTAAAACCATGATTTTTACTTCCCGAAGACCTGATACTAAAGGTGGTGGAATTGATAAAGCTGGTGATTATAAATATTTTGAAGATATCTATATAGCTCAATGGGACTCTGTAAATAATGAGTGGGGAAAGGCTTACCCTATTGAAGGAAACATTAATACCGATGGTCATGATGCTTGCTTAAGTATATCGCCAAGCGGTGAAGAAATTTTTATTTACCGTAATGATGGCAAATTATATATTGGCGATATTTTCGTATCTAAAAAAAGAAACTCTGGAAAATGGAGCATTCCTAGATCATTAGAAAAACCTGTTAACACTTCTTATTTTGAAAGCTCTGCCCAGCTAACTGCTGATGGAAATTACCTCTTTTTTATTAGCGAAAGAACAGGTAAAAAAAACAACCCTGTTGGAAAAGGAGATATTTATATTTCTGAAAAAAAATCTACTAGGGTTTGGTTAGAACCTAAAAATATTGGAACTACTATCAATACTCCCGAAGATGAAATTTCAGTTTTTATTCACCCAGATGGAAGAACTTTATTTTTTAGCTCTAAAGGACATCTTTCTATGGGAGGTTATGATATTTTTATGACAAGACTTCAGGATGATAGCACTTGGACAACTCCACAAAACCTAGGTTACCCAATAAACACTGTAAATGATGACTTACATTTTGTGTTAAGTACAGATGGAAAAACAGCTTATTACTCTAACCAAAGAAAAGACGGTATGGGAGATAGAGATATTTATAAAATCGACATGAGTAAATACCCTGTTTTAACTGAAGGTGTGTCTATAAATCTTTCTATCTTAAAAGGTGAAATTAAAAACCCTGAACAAGAAGTTGTAGTTGCTAAAGTCGATTTTAAAGATGAAACAGGAAAAGTAGTTGCTTCAACAACATCAACTGATGAAGGACATTATTTCATAACCTTAGTAGGAAATAAAAAATATACCTTAGAAATTACTGCCGAAGGTTATCAAACACTTACAAAAACTGTTGAATTAGGTATTGGAAAAGAAACCATACTTACACAAACAGCTGATTTTGTTTTAGAAAGATAATTTTTTACACCAACAATTCTTTTAAACATTCTACAGTTTAGTAGTTGCTTTTCCTTACCCGAATTAACCACCTCTCTTAAATAATGTTAATTACTGAAAAACAACTACTTAACTCTTAACATTTTTTAACAACGGAAATTGTTTCTTCTAAAGAATAAACTAACTTAGCTGCTTAATTTAGCGACATTAAAAACTAAAAATTATGGAAGAAGCACATACACCTACTCCACCTTTATCTTCTGCATCATCAGAAGGTTCAACAAATGTGGATATTAGAGCATTAAACGAAAAAATTCAAAAAGAAAGTTCCTTTGTAACTTTACTTACCATGGAGATGGATAAAGTAATTATCGGTCAGAAACACATGACAGAAAGATTGCTTATTGGATTGTTATCTAACGGACATATATTGCTTGAAGGTGTTCCTGGATTGGCAAAAACACTTGCCATTAATACCTTGGCAAAAGCCATAGACGCCAAATTTAGTCGTGTGCAGTTTACCCCAGATTTACTTCCTGCCGATATTATTGGTACCATGATTTATAACCAAAAGCAAGAGGCTTTTACAGTAAAAAAAGGTCCTATCTTCGCTAATTTTGTTCTTGCCGATGAGATAAATCGTGCTCCAGCAAAAGTGCAAAGTGCTTTATTAGAAGCCATGCAAGAGCGTCAAATAACTATTGGTGAAGAAACTTTCCATTTACCTGAACCTTTTTTGGTATTGGCAACTCAAAACCCTGTAGAACAAGAAGGAACTTATCCTCTACCCGAAGCTCAAGTAGATAGATTTATGCTTAAAGTAGTATTGGATTATCCTAAAAAAGAGGAAGAAAAAATAATTATCCGAAATAACATCTCTAAAGCTGGCTTTCCTAAGCCCAACTGCGTTCTTAAGCCAGAAGATATTCTTAGAGCTCGTAATGTTGTTAGAGAAGTGTATATGGATGAAAAAATTGAACAATATATTGTAAATATTGTTGATGCTACCAGACATCCAGAAGATTATAACCTTGCTGAATACAAAAACCTAATCACTTTTGGAGGTTCTCCAAGAGCAAGTATTAACCTAGCATTAGCTTCTAAAGCGTATGCTTTTATTAAGCAAAGAGGTTATGTAATTCCAGAAGATGTAAGAGCTATTTGTCATGATGTATTAAGACATAGAATTGGGTTGAGTTATGAAGCTGAAGCTGAAAACATCACCAGTACAGACATTATAAATGGTATTTTAAACAACGTTGAAATTCCTTAAAAAGAATTAAGAATACTGGCAATTGAATTAAGCTCTCTTTTGTCTTAAAAATCTTAAAATCTTAGCTTTATATGTCTAATTACACTACATCTGAACTTCTAAAAAAAGTTAGAAAAATAGAAATTAAAACTCGTGGATTAAGCAGCCAGCTTTTTTCAGGAGAATATCATTCTGCTTTTAAAGGAAGAGGCATGGCTTTTAGCGAAGTTAGAGAATACCAACATGGAGATGAAATTAGAACAATAGATTGGAATGTTACCGCTCGTTTTAACCATCCTTATGTAAAGGTTTTTGAAGAAGAACGAGAAATGACCGTTATGATTTTGGTAGATGTGAGCGGATCAGGGTATTTTGGTACACAACAAAAAAGTAAACAAGAATTGGCTACAGAACTTTGTGCCGTTCTTTCTTTTTCGGCTATTCAAAATAATGATAAAGTTGGGGTGATTTTCTTTTCAGATAAAATTGAAAAGTTTATTCCTCCTAAAAAAGGTAAAAGCCATATTTTAATGATTATAAGACATTTAATAGACTTTGAACCAGAAAGCAAAGGAACTGATATTGAATTAGCAATCAAGTATTTAAACAATGTTATTAAAAGAAGAGCTACAACTTTTATTATCTCTGATTTTGTTGCCAAATATAACTACGAAGATGCTTTAAAAATTGCCAATAAAAAGCACGATGTAATAGTTTTACAACTTTATGATAAAGCCGAAGAAAATTTACCCGACCTTGGTTTAGTACCTTTTTTAGATGCCGAAACCAATCAACTAAATTGGATAAATTCTTCTGACAAACAGGTAAGAAAAAATTATGAATTGGCATTTTTAAAAAGAAAAGATAAACTAAAAACCATTTTTAAAAAAGCCGGTGTAGATACTGTTTCTATCGGCACACATCAAGATTATGTAAAACCATTAATGACTTTATTTAAGAAAAGAGGGTGAAAAAATTCATTTACATATTTGTTGTTCTATTACTGCCGAGTTTTGCTCTTGTTGGTCAAAATGTAGCAGTAAAAGCTGTTTTAGACACCAATTTTTTAATGATTGGCGAACAAACACAACTTCACTTTATTGCTAGCTATCAAAATAAAAATACACAAATTAGTTTTCCACAACTAAACGATACTATTACCAAAGAGATTGAAATACTTTCTCAATCTAACATAGATACTTCTGTTGCTGATGCTAACGGACTTTTTGCTCAATCTAAATCATTACTTATTACCAGTTTTGATTCGGGATATTATGTAATTCCTCCTTTCCAATTTATTGTTAATGGCGATACCATTGAGTCCGACCCACTTTTATTAGAAGTACAAAGCATGGAAGTAGATACTGCCAATGCTATTTTCGATATTAAACAACCGCTTTCCGAACCGTTTTCTATTAAAGATTGGTTAAAAGATAATTGGATGTGGTTAGCAGCTATTTTAGCCGCTCTTATTGGTGTTTTCTTTTTAGTAAGACATTTAAGAAAAGAAAAACCTGTAGTGGTTGAAGAAAAAGTTGTTCCAAAAGTCCCTATACACGAAATTGCTTTAGGGAAATTAAGGCAGCTAAACGAGCAACAACTATGGCAGAATGGAAAAATAAAAACCTATCATTCAGAAATTTCTGAAATACTAAGAGAATATATTGAAGATAGATATAAAGTAAATGCGTTGGAAGAAACCACTTCTGAAATTATGCACGGATTAAGGCTGCATCAACTTCCAGAAGATTTAAAACTAAAACTTTCGCAAACGCTAACCCTAGCCGATTTAGTAAAATTCGCTAAGGAACAACCGTTGGCGAATGAAAATGAAAATAGTATTAATTATGCCATTGCATTTATTGAAGCAACAAAAGTGATTGAACCTGAAAACAACAATACAAATGCTTGATTTTTGGTACGACATATCATTTGCTAATCCAACCTTTTTCTGGCTGCTGCTCATTATTCCGTTGCTGTTTATTTGGTATATTTTAAGACTGAAAAAGCACCAAGGAAACGTTAAACTTAGCACCAACGAAAACCTAACTTCTACTTTTTTAGCCAAATCTAGGCACAGTATATTTTTATTGAGAATTATTGGAATTACTGCTTTAATAACAGCTATTGCACGACCACAAACGTCATCAAGCTGGCAAGATGTTTCTACCGAAGGTATTGATATTGTATTGAGTATTGATGTTTCAGGAAGTATGTTAGCAGAAGATTTTAAACCTAATCGTTTAGAAGCTTGTAAAAATATTGCTATGGAATTTATTTCCAACAGACCTAACGACAGAATGGGCTTGGTTGTTTTTGCTGGCGAAAGCTTTACTCAATGTCCGCTAACTACCGACCATGATGTACTTATTAATCTTTTTTCGAGCATACAAAATGGAATGATTGAAGATGGAACAGCAATTGGAATGGGTTTAGCAACCGCAGTAAGCAGATTAAAAGATAGTGAAGCCAAAAGTAAAGTAGTTATTTTACTTACCGATGGAATTAATAACTCGGGTTCTATTCCTCCAGTTACAGCAGCAGAAATTGCCAGAGAATTTGGTGTTAGAGTTTATACTATTGGTGTAGGCACAACAGGAACTGCTCCTACCCCTTATGTTGATCAATTTGGCAGAAAACAATACCAAGATGTGCCAGTAAGAATTGATGAAGAAACAATGACTCAAATAGCTGAAATGGCTGACGGAAAATATTTTAGAGCCAAAAGCAATAAAGAATTAGAAGAAATTTACAAAGAAATTGATAAAATGGAAAAATCTAAAATTAACGTTACGGATTACAGAAAAAAATCGGAGAAATTTTTACCATTTGCCATTTTAGCCGCTTGTGCTTTATTAATAGAATTTTTATTAACCAAAACACTTTACAAAAGCATTGTTTAGATTTGAAAACATATTATTTCTGTATGCTTTAGCGGTGGTTATTCCATTACTAATTATTGCTTTTTTATTGTTTCAACAGTGGAAAAAGAAAAAGTTAAAGCAATTTGGAAGTCACCACTTAATAAAAAGATTAACGCCTGAAGTAGCCAAACACCAACCTACAGTTAAGTTTGTATTGTACTTACTTGCCATCACTTCTTTGTTTATTGGTTTGGCAAACTTACAATATGGCACAAAAGCCAAAGAAATTAAACGTGAAGGTGTTGATTTAATGATAGCCTTAGATGTTTCTAACAGTATGTTGGCAGAAGACCTCTCTCCTAACCGACTGGAAAGAGCCAAAAGAGCCATCTATCAGCTTATAGAAAAACTAGAAAACGATAGGTTAGGAATTATCATCTTTGCTGGTGAAGCTTATGTTCAGCTTCCTATCACTTCCGATTATTCTTCAGCAAAATTATTTTTGGAAAGTATCGGTACAGACATAGTTCCTGTTCAGGGTACAGCCATAGGGAAAGCCATTGATTTAGCTCTTCGTTCTTTTAACCCCGAAGCAGAAACCAGCAAAGCCATTATTATTATTACCGATGGAGAAAATCATGAAGATGATGCGTTGGGTGCTGCTGCAAATGCAATTGAAAATGATGTTTTTGTACATACTATTGGCATGGGTTCTGAAAATGGTGCTCCACTTCCTATTTACCAAAATGGCAGACAAGTAGGATTTAGAACCGATAATAGCAACAATACTATCGTTTCTAAGTTAAATGAAAAAATGCTTCAAGAAATTGCAGCTGCCGGAGAAGGAACTTATGTAAGAGCAACCAATGCCAATGCAGGTTTATCTATTATTATGAATGAGATAAACAAAATGGAGAAAAAGGAATTTGGCAGCAAGGTCTTTAAAAATTACGATGATAGGTTTCAGTTATTTTTACTAATCAGCTTAGTATTACTAATTATAGAGTTTTTAATATCGAAAAGAAGAAGTAGTAAATTAGATAAGATTAACTTATTTCAATCATAAATAAAAACAGTTACGTGAATGTTTTAAGTTTATGATAATTAGTGAAATTGAAATAAATAGTTTGTGTGAACAATTTTAATTTTTACAAATACAAAACACAAATTAACACTCATTCCACAAATTTATTAGTGGATAGAAAAAAAGTAATGAACACAAAAAAACATCTTTGATGTTTTAAATTTGTGACAATTAGTGAAATTGAAATAAAATTTGTGTCAACGGATTTAGTATTTATAAATACATTGCACAACTGAATTTTTTTAATAAAATGGGGCTAGACGAAAAATATCCATATAAAACAGAGTGTTATAAAATAATTGGACTGTGTATGGAAGTTCATTCTAATTTAGGAAAAGGATTGTCTGAAATTATTTATAAAGATGCTTTAGAATATGAATTAAATAAACACAATATTCCATATTCAAGAGAACTTAAATTTGAAGTGAAATATAAAGATGTAATACTAAACCACTATTATTACGCTGATTTTGTTGCGTATAATGACATTATTTTAGAAATAAAAGCTAAAAGAGGAATTATTGAAGAACATGTAACTCAAACATTAAACTATATGTCTATATCAAAAAGTAAAGTTGGACTAATTTTCAATTTTGGAGAAGATTCATTAACTTATAAAAGGTTAGTTTTATAAATATAAACAGATGAAATACATTTTATTCATATTATTTTTAAGTGTTGTTGGGTTTTCTTTTGCTCAGGAAGAGAAAAAATATATCCGTGAGGGAAATAAGCTCTACGAAAATGAAAAATATACCGAAGCTACCGAAAGCTATAAAAAAGCATTAGAAAAAAATCAGGCTTCAGAAAAAGCTACATTTAATTTAGGAGACGCCCTTTATAAAGAACAAAAATTTGCTGAAGCTGCCGAAGAATTTAAAAAAGTTGCGGAACAAAGCTCCAATAAAGAACTTAGAGCAAGTGCTTTCCATAACTTAGGCAACTCTTTTTTAGAAGCTCAAAAATACCAAGAGAGTGTTGATGCATACAAAAATGCACTTCGCCTTAACCCGAAAGATAATGAAACCAGGTACAACCTTGCTTATGCTCAAAAGAAATTAAAAGAACAACAACAAAACGAAAATAAAGATAAGGATAAAGAAAAAGAGAATAAGGAAGAAAACAAAGACAATAAAGATAAAGAAGAAAATAAAGACGAGCAGAAACAAGAGAATAAGGACGAGCAAAAGAATGAAGAGAAAAAGCAAGATCAGCAAAAAGAACAACAACAGAAACCTAGTCAGCTATCTAAAGAAGAAGCACAACGTATGTTAGACGCTCTTAATCAGAAAGAAAAAGAAGTACAAGCTAAGATGAAAAAAGAAAAAGAAAAGGGTCAGAAAGTTAAAATTGAAAAAGATTGGTAGATAATAATTAGAGATTAGAAAAATAAATGAAACGATTTACAACATATTTACTTTTGCTACTAGCTTTCACAAGCTCAGGAATAATAGCTGTTGCTCAGGATGTAAGTTTTACTGCTGCTGCAAGCCACTACGATGTTGCTACCGGAGACCGTTTTAAAATTGAATTTAAAGTAAATTCCAATATAGAAAATTTTACCCCTCCTAAACTATCTAATTTTAGAGTGCTTTCGGGGCCAAATCAATCTACTAGCATGAGTTGGGTAAATGGTAAAACAAGTGCCAATATTTCTTACAGTTACATTTTAATGGCAGTAAAAGAAGGAAGTTTTACCATTCCTCCTGCTGTTGTAGTTGTTAATGGTAAAGCATACCAATCTAACACCATAGAAATTAATGTTAGCAAAGGAGCTAATGTACAAAATAATCCTAATAGCAACAACGCTACTGTTACTAAAAATTCTGGAGAATTATTCATTAAATCTAGTGTAAACAAAACCACAGTTTATCAGGGAGAGCATTTGGTAGCCACTTATCAGCTTTTTACTAAAATAAATATTGCGGCTAATGAAATGGTTAAAAATGCCGATTTAAACGGTTTTTGGAGTCAGGAAATTAATATAGGACAAGCCCAATGGACACAAGAAATAATTAACGGAGAACGTTGGAACATTGCTACCATCAGGAAAATTGTATTGTTTCCACAGCGTTCGGGAGAGTTGGAAATAGATCCGTTAGAAATGCGTTTCATTACTCAAAAAAGAGTGAGTGGCGGACAAAGTATTTTCGACCAATTTTTCGGACAAGTAGTTGAAGAAGAACACATCGTAAAAAGTAAACCTATTAAAATTAAAGTGCTTCCTCATCCTGCTCCTAAACCTGATGATTTTGTCAATGCTGTTGGTCAGTTAAAAATGACTACAGACGTTTCTGCTACAGAAGTTAAAGCCAACGAAGCCATAAACATAAAAGTAACAATTAGCGGAACCGGTAACCTGCCTTTAATTGATAATCCCCAAATTAACTTCCCGAAAGAATTTGAAATTTACGACCCTAAAATAACCGACAATACTAAAACTGGTAATAACGGAGTTTCTGGAAGTAAAGAATATAACTATTTGGTTATTCCACGTTATTCAGGAAATTTCACATTAGAACCTATTACTTTCTCTTATTTTAACCCTTCAACAAAAAAATACGAAACCATTACCTCCAACCCTATTGTGTTGAAAATAAACAAAGGCGATGGCACAGAAAACAATGTAACCTATACCGCAGCAGGGAAAGAAGACATTAAAATTCTGGGGGAAGATATTAGATACATCCATACCGATACCCCACAATTTGTATTAAATGCAAACAATTTATACAACACATGGAAATTTTATGCTCTACTCCTACTAGCTCCACTACTTTTTATTATCGCATTTATTTTAAGAAACAAAACTAGAGCAGCCAACAGTGATATCGCCAGAGTTAAGAGTAGAAAAGCAGGTAAATTAGCTTCTAAACTTTTATCATCGGCTAAAAAAAGCTTGGCAGCAAATGATAAAAATGCTTTTTATGAAGCTACTTCTAAAGCTTTATTTGGTTATGTTGGTGATAAATTAAACATTGCTGTTGCAGACCTAACTAAAGAAAATATAAAGTCTTCGCTTGCCACTAAAAATGTAGATGATAACATCATCAACTCATTAATAGAAACCATTGATTTATGTGACATGGCTCGTTTTGCTCCTATTCCTGTTTCCGAACAAGAAGTTTACGACAAAGCTGAAAAAATTATCCAACAAATAGAAAAAGCAGTTGCTTAATACAAACTTAAAATCAACCAAATGAACTACACCGATAAAATGTTTAAAAATGATGAACTAAAAAGTAAAACTATTTTAATTACCGGTGGTGGAACTGGTTTAGGAAAAAGTATGGCAACTTATTTTTTAGAATTAGGAGCCAATATTATTATAGCTTCCCGAAAGGAAGAAGTGATTAACAGTACCGTTGAAGAGCTAAAAACCTTAACTAAAAAAGATAATATTGTTGGTTACGTTTGTGATGTGAGAGATTATCTACAAGTGGAGAAAGTAATTAATTTAGGTATCGAAAAATTTGGTGCAATAAACGGATTGGTAAACAATGCAGCAGGTAATTTTATTAGTCCTACGGAAAGATTATCTCACAAAGCATTTGATGTTATTACAGACATTGTTTTAAAAGGCAGCTACAATTGCAGTTTGGCGTTAGGAAAATACTGGATAGCCAATCAAATTAAAGGAAATGTAGTAAATATTGTAACTACTTACAGTTGGACAGGCTCAGGGTATGTTGTTCCATCGGCTTGTGCCAAAGCTGGTGTTTTAGCACTTACTCGTTCGTTAGCTTCAGAATGGGCTAAATATGGTATTAAAAATAATGCTATTGCTCCAGGACCATTTCCTACGCAAGGTGCATTTAGCCGTTTGTTTCCAGATGCTGTTGCAAAAAATATAGACCCACTAAAAAGAATTCCACTAAAACGATTTGGCGAACACCAAGAACTAGCTAACTTAGCAGCTTATTTAATGTCGGATTTTTCTGCTTACATAAATGGCGAAGTAATAACTATAGATGGAGGAGAATGGATTTATAACGCTGGAGAATTTAATAGTTTTGATGCTATTCCTAACGAAATGTGGGATGAAGTAGAAAAACACGTTAGAGGTAAAAAATAACTACTGCCTTTTTGCAATGCTAAAAAAATTAAAACTCAATATAGCTCAGTTCTTACTAAAAAAGAAGAATAAAAACACCTTAAGAAAAGTTAGGGCTATTGGTTTGGATAAAGCCACAGAAATAGGAATTATCTACGATGCTACCAACAGAATGGAGTACGAAGCGGTAAAGAAATTAACCAACTACCTTATTGAAGAAAGAAAAAAAGTGGCTACTCTTGGCTACATCAATTCAAAAAAAGGTTCTGAAGTAATGTCTCCTCACCTACACTATCGTTATTTCGATAATAACAACTTGTCAAGATTAATGATTCCCACAGGAAATGAGGTAGATAAATTTATCGCTAGCCCTTTTCAAATTTTAATTGACCTTACCATGTCCGATTGTTTTCCGAACAAGTACATTACTACACTTTCTGTTGCACGTTTTAAAGTAGGTGCTTGTGGCGATTACAGAGATGAAGCCTGTGATTTAACCATTGCCTTAAAAGAAAATAAATCTATCGATCAACTTATCTTGCAAATAAAGCACTATTTAAAAATGATTAATGCAAATTGATTGTTATTTAATTAAGCTCCTCTTTTAATTTCATTATAAGTTACTGATTTTGACAAAGTAGCAATCGGACGGAAATAACTTCTTATGTTTTCCCATTTCTCTGGATGTTCTTGTAAAAGTTGTACTATTTTTTGCTGATGCTTTTTAAGAATATCAGAAATTGCCGCTGCAGAAATTGGTGGTTGACAAGCTTCTCCTATATTTGGACCTGTAATTTTTTCATTTTTTGCAAGTAGTCGTATTGTTGCTTGCTCGTACCTATCCAAAAACTGAGCTGTTTTATCTAAAAGCTGTTGTTTAACAGTAGTCTCGCCAACAGAAGTGTTTTTGAGAATAACAATATCATAATCAGAAATTTCATAGAATTTTTTGTAACCATACTTATTTATTATAATTTCTAACGAATGAACCAACACATTACTAAGCTCCTCAAGAGAAAGGTTTAGATGGTTAAGTTTTTCAATTGCTGTATCAGACAAAGCAAAATCGGTTGTCTCGCTTAATACAAGTTGTTGTAAAATATAGTTGTATGTGTTTTTAAGTTGATTAAACTTAGCTTCTTCTAAACGTTTAATTTTATTTTGCATTTCAGTTAAATCAACACTTTCTGCAATTTTTTTATGAATTTGCTTATTGGTATAATTGGCTTTAAATTGAAGCGTAAGCTGGTTGTATAACAAATTCTGAATAACTTCTTTAATAGTAACCGCCATTGCTTGGTCGCTATTCGTTAGTTTAAAATTGGCAATACTATTTTTAAAATATAAATACAACACATCAAAATATCCATCGTCAGGATTTTTAAACCTAAGCTCAAGTACGGAGCTTTTTTCTTCATCCATAAATGTAAGTTGATCTTCTTTATTATGCTTTGTTTCAAACGGAACATGTTCAGGCTTAATCCAATTAGCTTGCTTCCCAGCAGTTCTTAATTCTTGTAAAAATACTGGTTCTTCCATCTTATAATGAGATAGTTCTCCATTAAATAATACTGCCGTAGGATGATTTTGATTGCTATTGTAAAATACAGCTACACATTTATCCAAACCACTAATTACCTGCCTTGAATGAAGCAAGAAATAATAAAATGGATGTTGTAAAAAAGTATATCGCTGCATAATACTATTTTGAGACCTTAAAAATATAACTTAAATTTAAGTTATGCAAACTTAAAAACTTAATTTTTTATTTAAGCAATATTTCTACTTAAACTTAAAAATAAACGCTAACAATCTTTGTTTATTTGCTTTAAAATAATTCAATTATGAAAAACTCAACATATATCAGCAATAGTTTTTATGCAAACAAACTTAAAAACAACACCATTAACTTAAATAACAATGTCCAACAACTTGATTATTTTGAAGCAAAACTTGAAACTATTCTTGATTTTACCTACCGCATTTTTCATCCTTTATTTAGTGATGGAAGCGAGCCAACTCATTATATTATTAATAACAACTATAAAGATGATGTTGACATTGATTTTGATAATGCTTATACCAATAAAATTAGAAATTGCTTTGTTATTTTAGTTGGTCTTTTCTATAAAATTTACACCTATTTTTTTAGAAAAAAAGGCAATACTAATTTTCAAAACAAACCTAGAAATAAGTTTAAGTCAGGACATTTAAAAACCAATATAACAAATAGTTATTCAAAACAAAACAACATTATAAACGTAGCTCCTACCTAATAATTTTGTTGTATGTTTCAATAAAGATGTTATTCATATTTAGATAAGCTTAATTTTAAACCTTATTTTTGATTTTCATAAATCTTATCCATAAAATATGAAGGTATTAGCTTATAGTACGCATGGTTTTGACCAACCTTTTTTAGAAGAAGCAGCTAAAAACAAACATCATTTTAGTTTTACTGAAGCACTACTAAACGAAAATACAGTTGAAATGGCTAAAGGTTATGATGCTGTTGCTCTATTTTCTAGTGATAATGCTAATGCCAATGTTATTGAAAAACTTGCTGAATATCAAGTTAAATATATTACACTTCGTTCTGTAGGGTACGACCATGTTGATTTACAGAAAGCACACGAATTTGGAATTAAAGTAGCCAACGTACCTGAATATTCTCCTTATGCTATTGCAGAACATGGTGTGGCTTTACTTTTGGTACTCAATCGTAAATTATATAAAGCAGAAAGCCTTATTCAACTGCAAGATTTTAGATTAGATACACTTGTTGGCTTCGACCTAAACAATAAAACTGTTGGTGTTATCGGTACTGGAAAAATTGGTTTTGCTTTTGCTAAAATTATGAATGGTTTTGGCTGCAAACTATTAGCTTACGATCCTGTTGAAAATCCTTCAGCAAAAGAAATTAACATGGAATATACTTCCTTAAATTTTCTGTTGAAAAACAGCGATGTTGTTTCTTTAAATTGTCCGCTAAACGAAAAAACACACTACCTTTTAGATAAAAAAGAATTTGCTAGCATGAAAAAAGGCAGCATACTGATTAATACAGCTAGAGGAGCTGTTGTTAACACCAATGCACTAATAGAAAGTATTGAAAATGAGCATTTAGGTGGTGCATGTTTAGATGTGTATGAAAAAGAAAAAGGATTATTTTTTAACGACCATAGAAACAGTGTTTTAAAAGACCCTATTTACAGCCGACTACGCTCTTTTCCTAATGTAATTATTACAGGACATCAGGCATTTTTAACTCGAGAAGCTCTTATTGGAATTGCTGAAACAACTAGTTATAACTTAAGTAGTTGGGAGAATAACGGCACTTGCAAAAATGACCTTTAACAAATGACTAAACAACAACATATCGGTTGGGATTTTAACAATTCCTATACTCAGCTTTCAGAAAAATTGTTTGCAAAACAACTACCTGCTGCCGTTCCAAACCCTAAAATGGTTTGTTTTAATAATGAACTTGCTATTACGCTTGGTTTAGATTTTTCTACCGTTAGTGAAGATGAAAAAGCTCAATTATTTTCAGGAAATCTTTTACCTACTGGAGCAACACCTATTGCTCAAGCTTATGCCGGTCATCAGTTTGGGCATTTTACCATGTTGGGCGATGGTAGAGCTATACTTTTAGGAGAACACCTCTCTCCCAACAATAAACTATTCGATATTCAACTAAAAGGTGCGGGACAAACAGCCTTTTCTCGCAGAGGCGATGGTAAAGCTACACTTCGCTCGATGTTAAGAGAATTTTTAATAAGCGAAGCTATGCATCATTTGGGCATTCCTACTTCTAGAAGTTTAGCAGTGGTAAATACAGGAGAAAAAGTTTATCGTGAGGAAACTCATGAAGGTGCTGTACTTACTCGTGTGATGTCGAGCCATATTCGTGTAGGTACTTTTGAGTACATCAGTAATTTTTTGGATGTTGCTACTTTACAAGATTTTACAAATTATGTAATTCAACGTCATTACCCTGAATTAGCTAAAAATGCTAATCCGCCTTTGGCATTGCTAAAAGCAGTAATGGACAAACAGATTGATTTAGTAATAAATTGGCTAAGAGTAGGATTTATACACGGTGTAATGAATACCGACAACATGTCTATTGCCGGAGAAACTTTTGACTATGGACCATGTGCTTTTATGAACAATTACCATCCCGACACTGTTTTTAGCTCTATAGACACACAAGGCAGATATGCTTTTGGCAAACAACCAGGAATAGTACAATGGAACTTAGTTTGCCTAGCTGAAACCTTACTCCCATTAATAGATAAAGATGCTGATAAAGCAGTTAAAATGGCTCAAGAGCTTATTAATAGTTTCCCAGCTATTTACCAAGAAAAATGGTGGCAGATGAATGGACTTAAGTTAGGGTTTACAAGCATTTCCGACAAAGAAAAACAACTGATAGAAGATTTATTAAGCTGGATGCAAAACAACCAAGCTGATTTTACCAATACTTATTTAGCAATAGCTAATTACCACCAACAAATAGATGAAAAATATACTGCTCCCGATTTTGCCCAATGGCACCAACGTTGGGAAGAAGCATTAAAGACAAATAACATTAGTCTAACTTCTGCTCTTAACACTATGAAGCAACATAATCCTGCATTTATACCTCGCAACCATTTGGTAGAACAAGCCTTGGATGATGTTTGCCTAAAAAAAGATGCCACACTTTTTAATGACTTACTAAAAACAGGTAAATCACCTTACCAAGCACAAGCCAACTATAAACACTTGCAAACACCTCCACCTGATGGCGATAAAGGCTATAAAACTTTTTGTGGGACTTAATCAATACTATTCGGCAGCCTATTTTACTGATATTTACAATTTTAAATTAGCATCAGCATCTAGTTTTTTGTGTAGTTTAGAGATGAAAACGCGTTTTAACCAATAAATAGAAAAGTTATATCAATAACACTATTTTTCAATCACAAAACGCTAAAATTTTAATAAATTTCTTTTTCTCTCACTATTTTAGTACCTTTAACTCATAACTTTAAACTCAACAATTATGAAAGCAGCAGGAATTATATTATTGGTTATTGGTCTTATTGGAACTATTGTATTCGGCTATCAAGTTGTACAAGATTCAGAAAGTTTTAATTTATTGGGTGTTGATGTAGCGGTTAGTAAAGCCGATTGGACACCCCTAATTATTAGTGGAGCAGTACTTTTAATAGGTTTAATAATTATCCTTCTCAAAAAAAAGTAAGTAACAATGGCCAAAAAGAATAAGACTACCGAAACAGCAGTTAATGTAACTGATTTTATCAACTCGTTTGTAGAGAACGACCAAAAGAAAATCGATAGTTATCAATTAATTGAATTAATGACTAAATGGTCGGGGTTCGAGCCTAAAATGTGGGGGCCAAGCATTATTGGCTTTGGCAGTTATCATTATAAATATGCTAGCGGACACGAAGGTGATGCTCCTCTTATTGCTTTCTCTCCTCGTAAAGCCGCATTTTCTCTTTACG
Source organism: uncultured Flavobacteriales bacterium (assembly GCA_937901255.1). GTDB lineage: Bacteria > Bacteroidota > Bacteroidia > Flavobacteriales_E > Vicingaceae > BRH-c54. The sequence continues at coordinate 30,608 of CALCHN010000045.1, forward strand.
TCTTCTCGCCCACCGAAGAAAACAAACATTTATTAGAAGGTTTAGGAAAATATAAAATAAGCAAAGCATGTATTTATATTAAAAAACTATCCGACATCAATACTGACATTTTAGAAAAACTATGCAAAACCTCCATTGACTACCTCAACGAACACCACGAATGTGCTTGTAGAGAAAAATAGAAGTTAATTTTATTTAGATTTATAATCTTTAAGATTAGAACTCCGCCTTAAAAAAATCGAGCGATTCTAAATCTACCATGTGTACATCTTCATAGTAAAAATGTAAGATTTCTGCGTAGGTATAACCCATTTTCGCCATACGCATGGCTCCTTCCTGGCAAAGCCCTACGCCATGTCCGAAACCTTTGCCTTGCAACACTACAAAATTGCCTTCTGTTTTTACGTCAAATTGTGCCGATTTTAGTTTCCAATCAGTTCTTAACTTTACAAAAGGAATTTGCACATTTTGCTTTTCGAAAAAACGCTCACGCCCTATCTGAAAATACTCAAAATGACAACTATCTTTCAAAATTTCTTTAGGATAACCATTCGTTATCAAATAATTTGCCCACTCATTTTTAGCTATTTTTTTCTGCCAAACAGCATTGTTCTCATTCAAACAAAAGCTATCTTTTATTGAACGTAAGTAATATAATTCCTTATGCCAAACTTCTTCAGAATTAGCAGATTGTCCACCGCAATTTGAATAAAAGGTTGCAGTAATTAAATTAATATCGCTATCTACAATTACCGTGTTGGAAGTAAGCAATGCCGATTGTTTTATTTGCTCCGATTTTGGTTTACCATGGTAGGCTTGGCAATGCACCTTATCGCACAAGCTAAAACCTTCAGTTTGGTGTTTGTTAATGTTTTTTAAGGCGTAAGTGCGACAAATAATAGCTTGTAATTTAAAATATTCCTCTGGTGGACTTTTACCCACTTCGGCTTCCACTACACCTGCCACATAATTATCAATGTTAATGTTGTTGATTAATTGCAAGTAGTTATGAAAAGGATGTGCTTTAACAAACAAATTATCTTCATACTGAATAATTTTCCCAACAGGTTTGTTGGTCTTGATTTTAAAAGCATTTTGATTGCTTACGCCAATAATTCTAATCTTGTTAAAATGTCCGTAATCCTTATCAAGGGTTTTTAAAAATACTTTTTGACTTCTATAGGAGATTTCAAGAATTTCGGTATTGTCAATATCGAGCAATTTACCACTTTCTGTATAAACAACATATTTCCCCACTTGAGGATAAAAAACAAACGAGGTAATGGCTTGTTTATCTAAAATGCCTATGTTTATCAACTCTGCTTTAGTTGTAATAGCAACAAAAAACAGGATAAATAATATGGGGAATTTTCTTTTTAACACGGAGTCAAAAATAAGTTAAAGGCAAAGTTTAACACTACAAAAGCGTAGAAGTTATACACACACGGTTTTTAATAGTGATGGATAAAAAATTACTTATAAAAGTTAAAAAAGTGTTGAAACAAATTTCATTATTATGCTCTTTTTCTTGATAAAAAGAGCCAAAAATCAAGAACAAACACCAAATCCTTTGTAATCTTTGCCCACATGCCACCGCATTTCCTGGTCCGATTACTCCGGATTTCGCACCGTTTGTTCGGTTGCCCTCGCACAGAGAGTTTGGTGCTGGCTTTTTACTTCAATTTCACTAATTAATAGCAGATAAATTCAACATTTATTAAACTAATATAACTCGCTAGGCACAGCAAGCAAGCAAAAAGATATAAAATTAATACTTCAAATGAAAATCAACCAGTTCGTTGATAGGTTGTTGAATAATCTTTCCTATACTAACCCCATAATCTTTTGCTATTAAAACAATATGTTGCTGAAAATGAAAACCTATAGAACCCACAATGTGTAAGGGATGTTGCTGATAGTTGGGATAAAACACAATGTATTGCTTAAAAAACTCATGGAAACTTTGTTGAATAATAGCATTCATCTCCGCTTCATTTTCATGTTTTAAAATGAATTGAGCAAAACTTGCTAAAAACCTGTTGGGCAAAGCTTGTTTATATACCTTATCTAAAATAGTATTTAAATTAAGTTCAGGAAAAGTGTGCTTAAAATCTGCACTCACTTTATCGGACAACTGCTCATGAAGCAGCTTTTTAATAAACAGTTTACCCAAATGCACTCCACCACCTTCATCGCCCAAAATATATCCCAAAGCCGGAATGTTGTGAGTAATGTCTATTCCGTTGTAGAGACACGTATTGGCTCCTGTGCCTAAAATAGCTACTAAGCCAGATTCATTTTTACAAGCAGCTCTTGCAGCAGCTAATAAATCGTGAGCAACCGTTATATTGGCATTGATAAAAAACTGAGCGAAAATAGTGGTTAAAAAAGCTTTTTTTTCTTCCGAAGAGCAACCTGCTCCGTAAAAAAACACCTGCTCCACTTCTTCTTTTTTTGTAGCCAATTCCGAAGTTGACAATTCTTTTAAAACAACAGCTGCATCAACAAAATAAGGGTTAAAACCTATGGTTGAACAAGCCAATAGTTCTTTATTATCGTGAATTAATCTCCAATCTGTTTTGGTGGAGCCGCTATCTGCAACTAAAATCATGGTGCTAAAATTTTTCACTAAACTAACCGAAGTTATTTAAAGTCACAAATAAAAAATTGAAAATAAACCATTTTGTGTTACTTTTAATTGCAAATTTGCGAATAGAATGAGAAGATTATTGATTTTAATAAGTTTAGGATGTGTATTTCAGGTTGGTTTTGCTCAAAACGATACCACCAATATTCCTGCAAGAAAACTATCTTTCAATGATTTTATGGCGTATTATTCTACCAACGATACTTCTGCCGCAGTTATAGAATTTTTCTTTGAGAGAAAAGAAACCAACGCAGTAACAGAAATGATGTTTTTACCACTTTCAGCAGGAGTGTTTTTGCTTTCACCCCCTTTAGGTTTTGGAATGGGAGTAATCAGTATTCCATTTTTTATTCATGGTACCTATACGCTTATTCGGTTTAACAAAAAGAAGCTCAAACGCATATTAATTGAATACAATGAAACGGGCTACTTACCCAAAAACATTAGGAAAAAAGCCAATAAAATTATCTACTTCTACTCTCTTCCCGATGATTATTGACGGGAAAATTTTAACCGCAAAGACAATAAGTTTTCGCAAAGGCCCCTCATCTATCCTTAATCTGAAGCGAGGAAAGAGCGATGGAGACTGAGGACTTTAATAAAAAAACTTATTTTTGTTCTATAAAAATTCAAGGTTTCATAAAGTCCGGCAACGGTTTTGTTTGACTCTAATGTTTCGCCAAATGCTAAATCAAAAGTAACAGAAGGAAATTAAATGAATATGAATTCAGATATAATAATAGTGTATGGATGTTTATTACTTGTAATAACTCTTATTTTTTTCATTAGAAAGTATAGTAAATTATTTCTTTTTTTTAATACAATTATATTCATTTTATATACTAGCTATTTTTTATATCAATTAAAATATGATATAGGAGGGGGAGTTGCTTTAGTTTGGCTATTTTATTTATTTTGTTTATCAATAATTCATTCAATAATTTTAATTATTTATTTAATTGTTAAGCGATATAGAAGTAAGCATTAGTGTAGTACTGATGTAGCTACAAGCTACAATTAGAATTACTTTCTTATTTTTTTCATTAAAATAGCAGATTTATTTAGATAATTTTTAAAAAAAGCTCGCTCTAAGTTTTATGCTTTTATCGCAAAACCAACTTGCTTTAAATCTTCCCAAAAGTGAGGATAAGATTTCTCTACAACCTCTTGGTTTTCTATTGAAAGTTGATCAGTAATTAATGCTAAAGGAGCAAAAGCCATCGCCATTCTGTGGTCATTATACGTAGCAATTGGGTGTTGCTGTATGCTTATTTCTTTTTGTGGATGTATGATTAAATCATCGTGTTCTACGCTTACATTAAAACCCAAGGCATTTAATTCTTGTTGTAAAGCTACTATCCTATCGGTTTCTTTAATTCTTAAGGTAGAAAGTCCTGTAATACGAACAGGTAAATTTAATGCAGCACAAGTAACCGCATAGGTCTGAGCTAAATCTGGAAAAAGCGTAAAATCTATTGTTTTCATCTTCCAAAAAATTGGAATATTACTTTTATTCAACTCAATACCATCATCAATAAATCGAGTATTAACACCCAATTCTGCATATAAATTTATTACTGCAATATCTCCCTGTAAACTTGTTTTATTTAATCCTTTTAAAATTAGTGTTGCTTTTTTTGATAAAGCTACCATGCTGTACCAATAAGAAGCAGCACTCCAGTCGGCTTCTACACTAAAGTCTTTTGCTACATAATTTCCTTGCTTCACTACTAATTGATTTTCTGACAACCAAGTTACTTCAACACCAAAATAGTGCATGATGCTTATGGTCATTAAAATATAGGATTTAGAAACTAAAGTAGAAGTAAAATTAATCGTGAGTTCTGTTTTCAACAAAGGAGCTATCAATAACAAAGCAGAAATATACTGACTGCTTACACTTCCATCTAAGTTAATAATTCCTCCATTAAGCTTTTTACCTTTAATTTGCAGTGGGGGAAAACCTTCATTATTTAAATATTGAATGTCCGCTCCGAGGGTTTTAAGTGCCTCGACCAAAATTATTATCGGACGTTGGTGCATGCGTTCAGAACCTGAAACAACTACATTTTTTCCTTTAGTAGCAGCAAAATAAGCAGTAAGAAAACGCATGGTTGTACCAGCATGTCCAACATCTACAGTACTGGTGTTTTGTTCAAGAATATATTTTAAAATTTGCGTATCCGCTGCAGTTGACAAACCGCTAATAGTAAACTGTTGTTGAAGAATTTGATGAATCATCAACACTCTATTGCTTATACTTTTAGAACTGGGTAAGGTAATGCTCGAAGATAGTATTGCTGAAGGATGTTGCAGGCAAATGGACATTAATCTACTTTTTTTAATGAACAGTAATAATTTAAGGCTTCCAAAATTAAATCCTCACCAACTTTATGATCAACGGTTGCTTCTCCTATAGCTTTTAGCAACGTAAAATTAATCGCCCTATTTTTATTTTTTTTATCGTTTTTCATTAACCCAATTAACAGCTGAAAGCTATCTTCTTTTAAATCGTAATAACTAAAAAAGCTGGTTACAGCACTTACAATATCTTTAAACTCTTTGTGATTTAATCCATTTACTTTGTGCGATATGTAAGCTTCGCAAACTAAACCCACAGCAACTGCTTCACCGTGCAGTAAGGGCAATTCTTCATTACTCAGCGAGTAAGATTCTAAGGCATGTCCTATGGTATGTCCGAAATTTAATTTTTTACGTTCTCCGCTTTCTTTTAAATCTCTTTTTACAATGTCGTTTTTAATTTCAACACTTTTAAGAATGAGTTGCTCCCAAAGTAAATCATTAGAAAGTAAATTGGTTTTAAGTCTTTTCCAGTAATCAACATCGGCAATTAAAGCATGTTTAAGAGCTTCGCTGTATCCGGCAAGCATTTCTCTTTTATTAAGTGTTCTTAAAAAATTAGGATAAATAAATACCGCTTCGGCTTCATTAAAAACACCTAAAATGTTTTTTAAATTATTCAAGTCCACTCCTACTTTGCCTCCTACAGAAGCATCAATTTGGGACAATAAAGTGGTGGGAACATTAATAAAATTAATACCTCTTTTATAAATAGAAGCCACAAAACCGCCTAAATCGCAAATTACTCCTCCCCCCAAATTAATAACTAAGGCGTTTCTATCGATTTTTAGCTCCACAAATGTTTGCCATATATACTGACAAATTTCTAAGGTTTTATTTTCCTCACCACTATCTAGCTCAATAATTTCAACATCATTAGCCAATTCAGTTTGGATTAAAAAATCAGTAGCACAATAGTTAAAACTATTTTCGTCAACAATTAAGATTTTCTGATGATCTTTATATTTTTCCAATGTTTTTTTGACTTCATCTAAAACATCGTTACCAATAAAAATCTTACTTTCTTTAGTTTTTATTACATGCATATAACTAATTTGAAGTGTAAAAATAACTACTATTTAATACAAAACGAAAAAAATTAATTGCTTGTTGATTTTAGTTGAGTATTCCAAACTTCATTCTATGATGGATATATAGAGTTTATTTCGTTATTTTGAATTTTATTATCTATATGATAGAAATCGGTTTAACCATATTTTATATACTTATTGGCTGTTATATCATCAGTAAAAACAGTTTTTTTAAATTGCCTTCTATCCCAACCTATTGGTTAATTATTGTTTTCGGAATAAAAATTATTCTAAGCATTTTTATTACACTTATCTACACCTATTATTATCAAGATAGAGCTGTTGCTGATATTTTTAAATATTTTGATGATAGTAAAATTATATTTGATTCCCTAAAAACCAATGTTGTAGATTATGTACAGATGGTTCTTGGGCTAGATTTTAATTCAGAGTATTTTCATAATAAATACTACAGTAAAATGACCTACTGGTATAGAGTAAACAACAGTAATTTACTTAGCGACACGCATGTAATAATTCGTTTTAATGCCATAGTTAGGTTGTTTTCTTTTGGATTTTTTCATGTACACAATGTATTTATTAACTTCCTCTCTCTAACAGGATTAATAGCTATTTTTAAGGTGTTTTATAACTTATATCTCGGAAAAGAAAAATTACTTTTTTTCATAGTATTTCTTACTCCTTCGTTACTATTTTGGGGCTCCGGACTTTTAAAAGAAGGAATTATTATTATGGCATTAGGTGTATTTTTAATTCACTTTTTTATACTTACAGATAAATGGTCTTTAACAAGCATTTTACTAATCCTCTTTTCTTGTATAGTAATTTTATTTACTAAAATGATATTGCTAATTGCTTTAATTCCGGGAGTTTTAGGTTATTTACTTAATAAAAAGTTAAAAAATATTCACTTAAGTTATTTATATACAACAATTTTTATCATCAGCATTAGTCTTATCTTATATTTCATTAATTACCCACTCAATCCTATTGATATTATTATAAACAAGCAACAAGATTTTATTTATTTAGTAGAAAAAATAGATGTTAGAAGTGCCATTTATCAACCTAAATTTAATAACCTTTGGGATTTATTAGCCTATACGCCTCAAGCTTTAATCAATGTTTTTTTTAGACCCTTTTTGTGGGAAAGTTATTCTGTTTTTACACTTTTTAGTGCCTTAGAAAACGTACTTATCGTTCTTTTTTGTGTGGTTTTATTATTCTTTAGAAATAAAAAAACAAGCTTTTCTACTCTATTTTATTTTTCAATTTTGTTTGCCTTGGTGTTGGCAATTGTAATCGGACTTACAGCCCCTATTTTAGGAGCCATTGTACGATATAAAATTTTTGTCCTTTTATTTTTTCTATTAGCCATTGGCAATCAATTCGATACTGATAAGTTTTTAAACTTCTTCAAGTCTTTTACTCCTTTCTTTACTAAAAAATAACTGATTTTGGTCATGTTTTTACTTATATCAAATACCATTTTTATGGTATTGTAAAAATTATGTTATATAGTTTACTTTGCATCATATCTATTTCTTATTTAGAATTGGTCTAAATAAATATAAAAGAATGAAAATTAATAAAAAATTTATCATGCAAAAAATTATAAAATCAGTTTTAGTCAGCACACTACTGTTTAATGTAAGCCTATTAAAAGCACAAGGAACAATAGAGGGATTTATAGCTCAAAATGATAGTTCATCATTGGCTGGTGTTTCTGTGTATTTAGAAGCAACCAATTATGGTACAGCATCTAATGCATCAGGAAATTTTAGATTAAGTAACATTCCTGAAGGAGAATACAACCTAATGGTTTCTTCTATTGGATATAAAAAACATAAACAACCTATTGCAATAAAAAACAACGAAGTAATTAAAATTAAGTTGGTTATCGAAGAAAGTGCAACCGAGTTAAACGAGTTTGCGGTAACTGCAACAAGCATGACAGGTGGAAATACAGGAGTAAAAAAAATGCCTGGATCTGCCTATTATATTTCGCCTAAAGAACTAGAAAGATTTAGCTACACAGATATTAATCGTTCGTTAAGAGCTGTGCCAGGTGTAAACCTAACAGAAGAAGATGGTTTTGGATTAAGAACTAACATCGGACTTAGAGGAACAGGAACCGAAAGAAGTAGCAAAATTACTGTTATGGAAGATGGAATTTTAATTGCTCCAGCTCCTTACGCTGCTCCTGCTGCCTACTACTTCCCTACTGCTGGAAGAATTCAGGCAATAGAAATTATGAAAGGAAGTAGCCAAATTAAATATGGTCCTTACACTACTGGTGGAGCCATCAATCTTATTTCTACACAAATTCCTGAAGAGTTTAGCGGAAAACTAGACATACTTGCTGGTAGTTTCGATTACAAACAAATGCACGCAACTATTGGCGATTCGTACAAAAACTTCGGGTATATGGTTGAAACTTTTCAATATGGTAGCGAAGGGTTTAAAAAATTAGATGTTGGTGGAAACACAGGCTTTGACAAAAAAGATTATGTTGCTAAATTTAGATTTAACACCAACAAAGAAGCTAAAATTTATCAATCTATCAGTTTTAAAATTGCTCAGGCAAATGAAGTGTCAGATGAAACTTATTTAGGGTTAACCGAAGCAGATTTTAAGAAAAATCATATTAGAAGATATGCTGGTTCTCAAGTAGATAAAATGACCACCCAACAAAGAGTTTTTTCAGCAACACATTTTGCTAAATTTTCAGACCATATAAACATTACCACAACAGCTTATAGAACTGAATTTAGCAGAAACTGGTACAAATTAAACAACCTTACAGATACTGCCGGAGAAAATATTAGCATAGGCAACATCCTTGATTCTCCCGAAGATTATACAGAACTATATAATGTATTAGTGGGAAATTCAAGCATAAATGAAGACGCCCTTACTGTAAGAGCTAATAATAGAAATTATGAAACCATGGGTGTACAAACTGCTTTAAATTTCAACTTTAAAACAAAAGCTTTAAAACACAATATTGATGTTGGTTTAAGATACCATATTGATGAAATGGATCGTTTTCAGTGGGACGATAAATACCAAATGAAAGATGGTGCTATGTTGATGACAAGTGCAGGAATACCAGGGACTCAAGACAATAAAATTGAATCTGCCACAGCTTTAGCAACTTATATTCAATACAAATTAAACTACAAAAAACTAACTTTTACTCCAGGTGTTAGGTATGAAAATATTTTGCTAGAAAGAAAAGATTACGGTAAAAAGGATGTGAACAGAACTGGTGTTAACCTAAAAGAAAGAGACAACCAAGTGGCTGTAGTTATTCCTGGTGCTAGTATAGATTATCAATTTAACAAATCATTCAATGCTTTTGCAGGTGTACATAAAGGCTTTGCTCCTCCCGGAAGTGCTCCTGATGTAAATCCTGAAGAAAGCATCAACTATGAAACTGGTATTTCTTACTACAAAAATGCCTTTACCATAAAATTAGTAGCCTTTTTCAACGATTACAAAAACTTATTAGGTTCCGACTTAGAAGCTGGTGGTGGTGCAGGAACATCCGATTTATTTAATGGTGGTAAAGCTCAATCTCAAGGTATTGAATTGTTTGTTTCTTACGATTTTCTTACCAGCGAATTTAGCAAATACAGATTACCTTTAACCCTTTCTTACACCTATATGGATGCTACTTTCCAAAACGATTTTGTAAGCAGCTTCGAACCATGGGGTACAGTAAGCAAAGGAGACCATCTTCCTTACTTAGCTAACAACCAATTAAATGCCATGTTAGCTTTAGAACACGCTAAATATAGCTTTAGCATTAGAGGAAATTATATGGATGCTATGAGAACTGAAGCTGGAACAGGAAGTGTTCCTAGCAACCTAAAAACAGATGCTTACTTTGTGTTAGATGCAAACATTACTTACAAAATTTATAAAGAAACTGCTCTTTTTGCTAGTGTAACTAATATTTTAGATAATGAATATATGGTTGCCAGAAGACCAGCAGGATTAAGACCAGGAATGCCAAGAATGTTTTTAGCTGGAATTAAAGCCAGATTTTAATTTAAATAGTTTACTTTAAAAACTTAAAACCGTTGTGTAGTAATTATACAACGGTTTTTTTATACTTTTGAATACAATTTATATCTCTTTAATCATGAATTTGTTTTCTTACAACAGTAAACATAAAATAATTGTAGGTATTCTAATTGTCTTTTGGGCTGCTTATCATTTTGCAGGAAAAAGAAATACTACAGCATACTATGAAAACGGTACTCCTATGTATAAAGGAGAATTAAAAAACGGTAAAAATGATGGTCATTGGGTATGGTACTACCAAAATGGAAATAAAAAAATGGAGGGTAATTTTAAAAATGGTGCCAGAGAAGGTGTTTGGCACACTTATTTTTCAAATGGTAATATCAGTACTGAATGTTTTTACATAAACGATCAACTTAATGGCAATTATTTAATCAAAAATGAAAACAATGAAACTATTAAAACCCTCACCTACAAAAGAGACGAATTAGTTTTAAAATAAAGTTTCAAATCTCTTTTCAAACATGATTTATATCACTTATTAAACTAAGTCTAGTACCTAATTTTATTGTTCTAATTAATGCTACAATAAATTATGTTAATTGCTACAAGAGATTTTTTTGTAAGAAAACTTAAAAAAGGTACTTTCCTATGGAAATCGTTAGAATTTCTGCAAGGAATGTTGTTTGTAAAAAATTATTTATTCTATTACAAATGGAACATTTTTAAAAACTCCACCACTACCCGAGAGATTAACATTGAGTTTGTAAGTTATTGCAATTTAAGATGTTCCTTTTGCTCCTTAGACCATGAAAAACCTAAAGTTAGAATGACTCCCTCAATTTTGGAAAACCTGATGAATAACCTTGTAAATGATAATCGTTTTAGAAAAGTGGAAGTAATCCATTTACATAGTGGCGGAGAAACCTTGCTTCATCCTCAAATTGGAGAATTATTAGCGGTTATCAAAAAATACAAAGACTTAGCAAACTATAAAAACCAATCTTTTCCTAAAGTAAATTTACTTACCAATGCCACGCCACTTACTGAACAAAAAGCCATAGAAATTATTGAAAGTGGTGCTGTTGATGTGATGCGTTTTAGTATGGATGGTGGTTCTCCAGAGCGTTTTGAATCCATGAGAATTAGAGCAAAATGGGATATTTTCTACAAAAACATGGTATTTTTCTTAAATGAAAATAAACGCCAACAAGCTAACATTAAAACTCACATCATTTCTGTAATTGATTCTAATAATCCACTTAAAACAGACTGGATGGATAAACAATTTGTTGAAGTTTTGAACTTGGTTGATACTTATGAATTGCGTCACCCACACTCATGGGCTGGAGAAGTTGATATTGAAGGAAATTCTTCTAACAGTATGAGTAAGCCTCATAAAATTGGCTGCGGATTATTAATGCATCAACTGGTAATTTTACCTAATGGAGATGTAAATGTTTGCTGTACCGATTTAAACTCCAGAGGTGTTGTAGGCAATATTCAACAACAATCTTTATTTGATGTGTATAATTCCCCTACCAGAAAAAAATGGCTAAAACTTTTTTACCAACGTAAAAAACATGAAATAGACCTTTGTAAAAACTGCGAGACTTTCTAACACACCTCTTTTACCGCAAAGTCGCAGAGACGCTAGGGTTTTCCTTTTCTGTGTCATCTGTGTTCTATTATCCATTTTCTAATGCCGAAAAAACAAAAATTTTTAATTTTATTTTTTTTCGAGCATCCTCGAAATGTTAGTTTTTCAAAGAAAAACATATTTCGGGATCCCTAATCAAAACTACTTTACAAACTTTAAGTATTTTAGCAGTCAATTTACAAACAAATGGCAGGAAACACTTTTGGAACTATCTTTAGACTAACTACTTTTGGCGAATCTCACGGTGAAGCCATTGGTGGAATAATTGATGGTTGTCCTGCGGGATTGGCGTTAGACTTTAGTCTTATTCAAGAGGCTTTAGACAGAAGAAAACCCGGACAATCACGCATTACCACTCAACGTAAAGAAGAAGACAAAGTAGAAATTCTTTCAGGAGTTTTTGATGGTTTTACTACAGGAAATCCTATAGGTTTTATCATAAAAAATAATAACCAAAAACCCAACGATTACGAGCATATTAAAGATAAATTCAGACCTTCTCATGCCGATTTTACTTATCAGGAAAAATATGGTGTAAGAGATTACCGTGGTGGTGGAAGAAGCTCAGCCAGAGAAACAGCTTGCAGAGTTGTTGGTGGAGCTATTGCTCAACAAATCTTAACAAAATATAAGGTTACTATCAATGCATATGTGGCTCAAGTTGGCGACATCAAATTAGTAAAGAAATACACAGAATTAGACCTTTCTAAAACCTACCTCCATCCTACCCGCTGTCCAGATGATACTATTGCAGACGTGATGTTTGATTATATTGATAAAATCAGAAAAGAAGGCGATACCATTGGTGGAAAAATAACTTGTGTAATCAATAATTTGCCTATAGGTTTGGGCGAACCCGTTTTTGATAGATTAGAAGCCGATTTAGCCAAAGCCATGTTGAGTATTAATGCAACCAAAGGTTTTGAAATAGGCTCTGGTTTTGGTTGTATGAACATGAAAGGTTCTGAACATAATGATGTATTTGATGTTGTAAACAATAAAGTAATAACAAAAACTAACCACTCAGGAGGTGTGCTTGGTGGCATTAGCAATGGTGAAGATGTTTATTTTAATGTTGCTTTTAAGCCTGTTGCTACTATTATGCAAAAACAGCAAACTATTGATATCCATCACAATAAAACTACCATAGATGGCAAAGGAAGACACGACCCTTGTGTATTACCCAGAGCTGTACCAATAGTAGAAAGTATGGCTGCTTTAGTGGTGGTAGATCATTTATTACGTAATCATTCCAAATAACCGCTGAGACGCTAAGACACAAAGAATAAATTGAATAATGAAATCTACAGAAGAATTAAATAAGATATCTAAAATTATTCTTGATGCATGTATCAGTGTTCATAAAGAAATGGGACCTGGACTTTTAGAATCTGTTTATATTATTTGTTTAGTTTATGAATTGCAAAAAAGAGGACTTAAAGCAAAAACAGAAGTTAGTATTCCACTAATTTATCAAGGGATTGTATTGTCAAAAGATTTTAGAATAGATATTTTAGTTGAAGATGAGATTATTCTAGAACTAAAAGCTGTTGAAGTTTTACTTCCTGTTCATCAGGCTCAAATAATTTCTTATCTAAAACTTGCGGATAAGCGATTGGGTTTTTTAATTAATTTTAATGTTCCATTAATGAAAAATGGAATTAAAAGATTTGTAAATAATTTTTAATAAAAAACTTAGCGTCTCTGCGTCTTTGCGGTTAATACGCTAAAAAAATATAAATATGAAGAAACTAGCACTACATTGGAAAATAATCATCGGTTTATTATTAGGTATTATTTGGGCTTACATTTCTGCTAGTTTTGGGTGGAGCACTTTTACCAAAAACTGGATTGCTCCGTGGGGTGAAATCTTCATCAACCTATTAAAATTAATTGCCATTCCACTTGTTTTATTCTCTATAATTGTTGGTATATCAGGATTATCTGACATAAAACGTTTAGGAAGAGTTGGAGTTAAAACACTTGGTATTTATTTATTAACCACTGTTTTTGCGGTAAGCTTAGGGTTGGTATTAGTAAGCGTTATGAAGCCTGGCAAGTATTTAGATGAAAATCAGCGAGTAAAAAACAGAATAACCTATGAGCTTTGGGCTCAAGAAAATAACATTGTTATTAAAGACCATCAATCATATCTTACTAATCCAGATTATAAAGATTTTGTTGATGATGCTTCCCAGCAATATGAAGTAGAAAAATCTTTAGCTGAAGTTGATCAAGATTTAGCAAAACGTAAACAAGAAGCAAAAAGAACTAAAGAAGCTGGTCCGTTAGCTTTTTTAATTGACATGGTTCCTTCAAACATTTTTGTTTCGTTGGCAGACAATAAACTGATGCTACAAATTATCTTTTTTGCTATATTTTTTGGTGTTGTTTTACTCACCATAGATAAAAAGAAAGCAGATAATGTTGCCGGAATTGTTGATGGTTTTAACGAAGTTTTCTTAAAAATGGTAGATATTGTAATGAAAGCTGCTCCATTTTTTGTCTTTGCTTTGATGGCTGCCAAACTTAGCGAAATGGCAGGTGACGACCCTAAAGCTATTCAGGAAATTATTATCAATTTAGGATGGTACAGCTTAGTGGTTGTAATTGGCTTGGCATTTTTGGTTTTTGTTGTTTATCCGCTCATTATGACAAGAGTTTTGAAAATTGGTTATACTACACTGTTCAAAAAAATTAGCCCTGCACAATTATTGGCTTTTTCATCTAGCTCTAGTGCGGCAACACTCCCTATTACTATGGAATGTGTAAACGACAATTTAAAAGTACCTGAAGAAGTTTCTAGTTTTGTATTGCCTATTGGTGCAACAGTAAACATGGATGGCACAAGCCTTTACCAATCTATAGCTGTAATTTATTTGGCTCAGATTCATTTAATAGATTTAGACATGGCTCAGCAACTTACTATTGTAGCAACAGCTACCTTAGCTTCAATTGGTTCTGCTGCTGTTCCTAGTGCAGGATTAGTAATGTTAATGATAGTATTAGATGCTGTTGGCTTAAACCCAGCTTGGATAGCCATTATTTTTCCTGTGGATAGAATTTTAGATATGATGCGAACAGTAGTAAATGTTACTGGAGATATTACCGTTTCCTCTGTTATTGCAAAATCTGAAGGGTTTATGAAGAAATGATGAAGTTTCTCAGAGAATCTCTAATTTCTAATCTCTAATCTTCAATTTATTAATCTTTTTTATTGGTCCAGGGCAAAAAGACTGATGACATTCTACACATTTGTTTACCAAGTTATTAAAGCCTTCTTTTTTGTTTTGTTCGTTAGAGAAAAGTGCATTTGCCTCATTAATCATCAATTCGGTATAAGCTTTAAATTCAGGTGTTTTTACATCGGCATCTGTTGGTGTTGCAGTATGTATTCTTTCTAAGGCTTCAATATATTCTTTAGAGATATTTCCTTCATCGTTTACAATAAGTTGTTTAATGCTATCGGCATCATTGTACATTTTTCGCATAAGCAAAGCCAACTCGCTGTCTTTGTTCGGATGATTGTCAACTACTTCTGTGGTTACTTCTTCATTAGTTGCTTGTTCTGTTGTTGTATCAGCACACGATGTAATGAAAAAAAATATCCCGAAAATAATCGGGATACTTATATTTTTAAAGGATGTTGTCATCATTAGTAAATATTAAATTTTATTCTCCTTTGGTAATTAATTTTTCCTCTTTAATAATTACCCCTTCGGCTTCAAAAGAATAATTAATTTCTGGTTCTGTAACGGCATCAATCTCTTCTTGAGAAGCTTCTGCATCTTCCAAATAATGTTTTAATTCTGCTACAGAAGTGGTATCAATTTTTGCGAAACCTTGAACGATAGCAAATCTTCCTGCTGCATCTTTAGGTACAAAAAAATCATAATCTTTAAATGTTACACGCATATCTTTATCATCGCCTAAATTAATCGTCATCCAGCAACCTTTTTTAGCACATACTTCATTAATAGGAGCGATCATTTTAGTGTATAAAGAATCTTTGCCTTCAAATTGTGCTAAAAACTCAGCTGCCGTAATAGCTCCTTCTTCAGTAATATCCATTCCGTGTTTGGTGATGGTTACTTCAATTTCTTCGCTTATTACTTCTTTTTCTTGTTCATGATTGTTTTGACAAGCTACTAATACAACTGTTGATAAGATAAAAATTAATTTTTTCATTGATTTAATGTTTTTAATTGATAAGATTTTCGTTGACAAAAGTAATGGATTGATTTTAGATACTGGATAATATTTATCATTAAAAATTTAGTTGGTATTGTGTCTTTGCTACTTAGCGTCTTTATAAGAGATTAATAAAAGTTCTTCGAGTTGATACAACAAAATTTATTTTTTGAAAACAAAGTACTTCTGTAAAGTAAAATTATAAGTAATGGCTACTAAAATGGCAGTAATCACTCTCGAATAGTTTTCGTGTACTTTAAATAACTCAGTAATTACATAAACTAAAACGGTATTAAGTAACAAGCTTCCTAAAGAAACCATGATGTACCTACCAATTTGGGTTACCAATTTTTTCTCTCTTGCCGAAAAAGCCCAATTTCTACACAAAATAAAATTGGTAATAGCGCCTGTTAAAGCACCTAAAGCTGTTGCATAAACATACCAAACATGAAACACGTCTTTCAGTAAAAAAAACACACCAAAATCTACCATAGTAGCTATAAGTGCAGCTGTTTGGTACTTTAAAAACGATATGAAAAAGAATTTAACCCTCAAATAAATATTAAAATTAATTGTAGTGCTAAGTTAGCATAAATTCCTGCTAAAACATCATCTGCCATTACACCTACGCCACCTTTAAATCGCTCCATTTTTTTGACTCCTAATGGTTTAGCAATATCAAAAAAACGAAATAAGCCAAAAGCCAACAATAAATTTAACCACGAAAAAGGTACAAACACCATGGCTATCCATACGCCTACCAACTCATCTACCACTACTTTTGAAGGATCTTTACCCCACTCCTGTTCCAGTTTGTTGGTAGCATAAATTCCGAGCAATGCAACAACAACAATTAACACGATAAATGCTAATGGATTAGGAAAAGTAGGAAACCACTCTAATTGATGAAACAACCACAAAAAAGCACAGCCCACTAATGCTCCAGCAGTTCCAGGAGCTACAGGCGAAAAACCTGCTCCAAAAGTAGTGGCTATTAGTATGTGTATATACTTCATTAAAATAATAGTGCTTGTATTCTATGCTACAAAACTAAGTTTCTTTTTTGAAAACAACAGTTTACCAACACAAGCTTAGTTTACAAGTTATTTTTTATATATTTGGAGGAAGAATTAAATTATTACTCTTTAAGGTAGAGATGCCGTTCGAAAAAAGAAAACTATTATGAAAACACTGATAACACTTTTATTCATTGTTGCATTACCTTATAAAAGTGATGCTCAAACAACCGCAATACCTGATTCTAATTTTGAACAAGCATTAATTAACCTAGGGTTTGATAGTGGAAGTCCTGATGGTGTTGTGTTGACCGCAAATATAGATACAATAGGTGTTTTAAATGTTTCTTTTGTAAATATTTCAAGTCTAGTAGGAATAGAAGATTTTACTAATTTATCTACATTATATTGCGAAGGGAATCTATTAACTAATTTAGATGTGTCTCAAAATACTGCTTTAAATTTATTGTATTGTAGTAATAATCAACTTACAAATATAGTTGTTGCTGGTGCCTATTCTTTAACTTTATTACATTGTAATAATAACCAACTTAGTACTATTAATATAACCCAAAATGTAGCTTTAAATAATTTATCTTGTAAAGATAACCTCATAACTAATTTAGATGTATCTCAAAACACTGATTTAAATTATCTAAATTGCAATGAAAATCTACTAACCAACATAAATGTCACTCAAAATACTGCTTTGATTTCTTTTCTGTGTGATGACAACCAGCTCTCTAACATAGATGTTACTCAAAATATTGTTTTAGATGCACTTCATTGTAATTCTAACCAATTGACAAACTTAAATGTAACACAAAACACTACTTTAACTGAATTAGAATGTTCTTACAATCAATTGACGAGTTTAGATTTAACACAAAATATTGCTTTAACTGAATTACATTGCTACTATAATCAAATAACAAGTTTAGATGTATCTAAAAACACTGCTCTAACATATCTTCATTGTGCTTATAACCAAATAACTAATCTAAATGTAGATAGTGCTAGTTCACTAACAAAAATATTATGCTATAATAACATATTAACCACCTTAGATGTATCTCAAAACAATAATTTGTTTGTATTACACTCTTATAATAATCAATTAACAAGTTTAGATGTATCTAAAAATTCGGTATTAAGTCAATTGTTTTGTTCGAATAACCCTTTTACATGTTTGAATGTTAAAAATGGAAACAATACTAATTTTACTACATTCATTTCAACTAATACCCCTAATTTAACATGTATAGATGTTGATAATGTTGCATACTCTACAATTAATTGGTCAAACATTGATGCTAGCGTTTCTTTTAGCAATAACTGTATTAACTCATGCTCTTCTCCTCTAAACATTGGAAATGACACAAGCATATGTCAAGGTGATAGCTTATTTTTAGATTTTACAACACCTAATGCAACATATTTATGGCAAGATAGTTCAACCAATTCTACATACACTATAACAAATACTGGTACTTATTGGATTGAGATAACTGCTAATAACACAACTATCTCTGATACAATTAATATCTTAGTTAACCCTCTACCAAATGTAATTTTAGCGGAATTTAATCCAGATACTCTATGTAATATTAGTAATTCTGTAACTTTACCTTCTGGTTCTCCATCAGGAGGAAGTTATACTGGATATGGAGTTGTTGGCAATAATTTTGACCCCACTATTTCTGGTCTTGGGACACACAATATTATCTATACTTATACTGATGGAAATTCCTGCATAAATAGTGATACTTCAATTATTACAGTTGAAAACTGTACTGGTATTGATAATATAAAAAATGATTTTGGAATTATCTTTTACCCAAATCCAAATATTGGTCAATTTGCTATCGAAAAAACAAGTAATCTTAACAAAGAAATTAAAGTTCAATTACTTGATATTGCTTCAAAATTAATTCTAGAAATAGTCATTCCAATAGATAAACAAAAACTAGAAATAGATATCACAAAATATAGTAAAGGAATTTACTACCTGCACCTAAACATTGATGATGAACAACTTGTAAAACAGATACTGAAAAATTAATAATGAAAAAACGGTTTACCAAAAATCTATCCACTTCATTATGTTAGCTAATTACCGTACATTTTGATTACAACAAAGCGAAAACATAAAGTTGTCTAATGTCTGGAGGAAAAAACATTACCCTTTATGGATTCGCATAAATTCAATAGATAGTCAAAGATTATCTATTGAATTTAGTACAAGACATTGACACATTAAAAATTGTCATAATTAAGAAACAGGTATTCCTCCATTTGGACTAATTAAAATTGAAAATTAAAAATAGTACAACCTTTATCTATAAAGCCCCTTTATGAACTAATTTTTGTGTTAACATTGTCTGGGAGATTACTTAGGTTAAGCATAAACTATCTGCTTAATAAAAACTACTTCCTAGTATATTCATGTACAAACTTACAAAGCTGTTTTACATTTTCTACGGGTGTTCCAGGTAAAATTCCATGTCCGAGATTAAAAATATGCCCAGGTTTGTCTTTTACCGAATCAAGAATCTTTTTGGTTTTACGTTCAATAATATCCCAATCGGCAAATAAAGCAGTAGGATCTAAATTTCCTTGTACAGCTACTTCGTAATTTAAGTCCGCCCAAGTTTTAGCTAAGTCGGTTTTCCAATCAATAGCAATTACATCTGGATTAGCTTTTCGTAAACTCGGTATAAGGTGAGCAGAATTTACTCCCATAGAAATTAAAGGAACATTTGGGTATTTGCTCTTAACAATTTGTATCATTTTCTCAACATGCGGATAAACGTACTCGTTGTAGTCATCAATATCTAACGCTCCTACCCAACTATCGAAAATTTGTACAGCCATCGCTCCACTTTCAATCTGAAAGTTTAAGTAATTTGCCATAACGGTACCTAATTTATCCATCAACAAATGCCAAGCTTTACTTTCATTATACATAAAAGCTTTCATTTTTTCATAATTCTTAGATGGACCGCCTTCAATCATGTAACTTGCCAAGGTAAACGGAGCTCCAACAAAACCAATACAAGGCACATTTAATTCTCCTTTCAAGATGGTCAGTGCTTTACCGGTGTACCACATTTCTGTTGCAGGATCTACCACTTTAAGTTTCTCTACATCGGCAACTGTTCGTATTGGATTGTGAATTAATGGTCCGTAGCCTTTTTTGTATTCAAAGCTTATTCCCATTGGTCCAAGTGGAATTAGAATATCAGAAAAAATAATAGCAGAATCTAACTCAAACTGATTAATTGGTAACAAAGTAACCTCTGCACTCACTTCAGGAATAGTACTTATCTCGATAATACTGTACTTTTCTTTAATTTTCATGTATTCTTTTTGGTATCGTCCTGCCTGACGAGCTAACCAAAGTGGTGTGTATGGAGTTTCTTCTCTTCTACAAGCTTTTAAAAAATTATCGTTGAATGTTGTCATTTGTTTAGTGTTTTAGTGTCATAACGAAGAAGTATGACTTAGCAAACTGCTTATGTTTTTAGTTTTTATTATTTTTTATTGCAAAATTAATGATTAAACCCAAGCCAATTAGTAGGAATACTGCTCCCACATAAAAAAAAAGATTCACTCAAGGCCAATGCATTATTTTAAAGAGAGCTCCGAAAATAATACTGGCAAATGAAATAAACGATAAAATAATACCAACTACTAAAAGTTTTTTCATTTACTAATTGTTATATTGTTATTTAATTTATTTTCAAGTACAAAGCAATTAATGTGGCTAAAGCCAATATAATGAAATTTTTTACCCCGACCTTAAGGTCGGGGTAAAACCCAAACCAAAAAAGGGCTTTAGCCTCATTCTTTTTTTAGTATCAATTAAATAGATTTCATCGCCCTATTAATCCCTGTTACAATTTTTTCCATATCCTCGTCAGAAATAACTGATGATAAAAACCAAGCTTCGAACTGACTTGGCGGAATGTAAATACCATTTTCTATTAATCCCCAAAAGAATTTAGTAAACTGAGCCGTATTACACTCTTGTGCTTCTGTAAAATTAGTGATTTTTTTAGCTGAGAAAAATGGATTAATCATCGAACCAAATCGATTTACTGTTAACTCTATACCGTTTTCAACAGCGGCATCTAACAAGGCTTTTTCAATAATAGCTGCTTGCTCGTTAAATTTATCGTAAGGATTTTGAGCTTGCAATTCTGTTAGGGTGGCAATACCAGCAGCCATAGCTACAGGATTTCCTGATAAGGTTCCTGCTTGATACATATCGCCAAGAGGAGAAACCATTTGCATGATTTCATTTCTTGCTCCGTAAGCTCCCACAGGGAAACCACCTCCAACTACTTTACCCAAACACGTAATATCTGCTTCTATACCCAACAATTCCTGAGCTCCACCAAATTTAGAGCGAAAACCTGTCATCACTTCATCTACCACCAATAAAATTCCTGCATCTTTGGTAATTTGTCTTAGTTCTTTAATAAAATCATCAGAAGGCAATACTACGCCCATATTTCCAGCAATAGGCTCAATAAACACAGCTGCTATATCTTTGCATTCAGTAATATGTTTTTTTACGGAATCAATATTATTGTACTCGGCAATTAAGGTATTTTTAACTGCATCGGCAGGAACGCCTTTACTTCCAGGAATACTTAATGTTGCTAATCCGCTACCGGCAGCAACCAATAAAGCATCTGAATGTCCGTGATAACAACCAGAAAATTTAATAATATGATTTTTTCCTGTATAAGCTCTTGCTAAACGAATAGCACTCAACACAGCTTCTGTTCCTGAATTAACAAACCTAACCTTGTCCATTCCAGGAAAAGCTTGGCAAACCATTTCTGCTAAAACAATTTCATTTTCGGTACTTGCACCAAAAGTAAAACCTGTACAAACTTGTTTCTGCACTGCTTCTATGACTTTGTTATTACCATGACCTAAAATCATTGGTCCGTAAGAAAGTACTAAATCAATGTATTCGTTTCCATCTACATCATAAATTTTTGAACCGTGTGCTCGTTCCATAAAAAGCGGATTTCCTCCAACTGATTTGAATGCTCTAACGGGCGAGTTTACTGCTCCTACTAAGTGTTGTTGTCCTTTACTATAAAGTGTTTGAGATTTGGTGTTGTTCATATTTTATTTTTTTATTGTCTTAATAATCTAGCTGCTTCTTTAGCAAAATAAGTAATAATAATGTCTGCTCCTGCTCTTTTTATGGATAGTAAGGTTTCCATCATTACTTTCTGCTCATCTATCCAGCCATTTTTACCAGCTGCTTTAATCATGGAATACTCTCCACTAACATTATAAGCTGCTATGGGTAAATCAAAATTGTTTTTTAAATCTCTAATGATATCCAAATAAGATAAAGCAGGTTTAACCATTAAAATGGCTGCCCCTTCATCCACATCAGCCTGAGCTTCTTTTATCGCTTCATTTCTGTTGGCAGCATCCATTTGGTAGGTTCTTCTATCGCCAAAACTTGGCGTTGAATCTGCTGCATCTCTAAATGGTCCGTAATAAGCCGAAGCATATTTTACCGAATAGCCCATAATTGGAATATGCTGAAATCCGTTTTTATCTAATTCATCCCTAATTTCCCTTACTGCAAAATCCATCATGCCCGATGGAGCAACCATATCTATACCTGCTTTTGCTTGAGCTAATACTTGTTTTCTTAAATTTACAAGTGTTAAATCGTTATCCACATCATGATTACACAAAACGCCACAATGTCCGTGGTCGGTATATTCACAAAAACAAACATCGGCAATTACTTGTAAGTTGGGATATTCTTTTTTTATTTGTCGGATAGCTTGTTGAATAATGCCTTCCTCACTCCAGCTTTCAGAACCTTCCGCATCTTTATGCAAAGGAATACCAAATAGTATAACCGATTTTATTCCCAAGTCCACTACTTCATCTAACTCTTCTTTTATCCTATCTAACGAATAGCGATATATACCGGGCATGGAAACAATTTCTTTTTTAATGTTGTTGCCTTCTTCAATAAACAAAGGATAAATAAAGTCTGCAACTTGCAAATGTGTTTCTCTTACTTTTGCTCTAATCTCTTCATTTTTTCTATTATCTCTAAGTCTGTTCATGCTTATTTTTTGTAATAAAGAATAGCTACTACCTAACCAACTCTATACTGTCTGGATTAATTTTTATTTTCTTACCACTATAAAGTATGCCTACTGCTTTTTTAAATGCTTTCTTACTGACTTTAAAGGTACTATAAATCAGTTCTGGAGAACTTTTGTCTGTAATATTAAGTTTACCTTTTTCTTTTAACAATGTTTCATAAATAGCGTTGGCGATATTTTCTAATTCGTCTAATTTTGAACTATTTAATGTAATGTCTAGCTTATTGTCGGGACGAACTTTCTGAACAAAACCCTTCAATTTATCTCCTATGTATATGGGACGAAAAACTTCATTTTCGAACAACATGCCTAAATGTTGGTTGTTTACCACTACTTTGTAGCCTAAATCTGTATGTTGTGCAACCAATAAAGAAACTTCATCTCCTTGTTTCAAGGTAATTGGATTTTTTTTAAGATGTTTTTCAATTTTTGCACTGCCCACCATTCTGTTGGTTAGCTCATCTTTATACAAATAAACTGGATACTCTTCACCAACTTCTATCTTATAAAACTGTTCAGAATAAGGTACTAATAAATCTTTTTCAACTCCCCACTCAAAAAAAGCACCAACAGGAGTAACATCTACGGCTTTTAAAAAATCACATTGGTGCATTAATATTTTAGGAATTAAAGTAGTAGCTATAGGTCTGTCTTCAGAATCTGTGTAAACAAACACTTCTAATTTATCGCCAATTTCAAAATCTACAGGAACATATTTGTGAGGCAACAAAATTTCTTCTCCCTCTTGTGTAAGTAAATATATTCCTTGTGGAGTAGTTTTCACACTTTCTAATTCAACAATATTTCCTATTTCTTGCATAGTTTAATTTCTTAAAAAAACCAATTCTTTTGGTGAAGATGCTTCTTCGTTAAACAAGTATCCATCAGTATCGAAAGCAGTTAGTTCTTCTATGGTTTTTAGTTTATTTTTCAAGATAAATGCTGCCATAGCTCCTCTGGCTTTTTTAGCATAAACCATTACCGTTTTATATTGTCCGTTGCTATAATCTTTAAATACGGGAGTAATTATTGGTGCTGCCAACTTTTTCTTATTAATCGCTTTAAAATATTCGTTAGAAGCTAGATTAACCAATACTTTGTCACCATTTGTTTTTATTACTTTATTGATTTCATTTACAATGGTATCTCCCCAAAACTCATATAAATTACTTTTCTTCCCAATTTTTAATTTAGTTCCCATCTCTAATCGGTAAGCATGAATAGCATCCATAGGTTTTAATACGCCATACAAACCCGATAAAATTCTTAAATGTTCTTGAGCATATTCCAATTCATTTTTTTTGAAAGAAGTAGCATTTAATCCGGCATACACTTCTCCAGTAAAAGTAAACATTGCTTGTTTGGTATTTTCAGTATTATGGTTAGCACTCCATTGCTGGTATCTTTCTACATTTAGCTGAGCTAAATCATCACTAATAGACATCAGGTTTTGAAGTTTTTTAGGACTATATTTCCTTAATTCTTTTATTAGTTTTTCTGAATGTTCAACAAATTGAGGCGTAGTAAACCAATCTGGTTTTTCACCTTCTATCGATAGCTTTTTTGCAGGAGAAATAACTACTAACATAAATGATTAATTTTTCAGAACACAAAAGTACTTTTAAAATCACGAATGGTTTTAATAAAGAATGAAAATCTGATTTTAATTAAAGTCAACTAACTAAGCTTAAAATTAATCTTAGTAGAATTTAAAATTGTTAACTATTCGCTAAAAGAGCATAGGTAAAATCTCATTTGTTCTTAGTAATTTTGACGGCAAAACTTAGCAAAAACTATGGCAGATATTATACAACTTTTACCGGATAATGTAGCAAACCAAATTGCTGCCGGAGAAGTGGTACAACGACCTGCATCGGCTGTTAAAGAGCTAATGGAAAATGCCATAGATGCTGGAGCTACCAATATTTGTCTTTCTATAAAAGATGCCGGAAAAACCCTTATCCAAGTTATTGATAATGGTTCGGGAATGTCGGAAACCGATGCCAGGTTAAGTTTCGAACGTCATGCTACTTCTAAAATTAAAGTTGCTGATGATTTATTTTGCCTAAATACCAAAGGATTTAGAGGCGAAGCATTGGCTTCTATTGCTGCAATTGCACAAGTTGAGCTTAAAACAAGAAAACCAGCTGCCGAACTAGGTTCGCAACTCATTATTGAAGGTAGTGAGTTTAAAAGTCAGGAAGCTTGTAGCTGTGCCGTAGGTTCTTCTATATCGGTAAAAAACTTATTTTTTAATGTACCTGCCCGAAGAAATTTTTTAAAATCGAATAGTGTGGAAACCAAACACATTATGGATGAATTTCTGAGAGTTGCATTGGTACATCACGACATTGCTTTTAGCATGTATAATGATGGTAATGAAGTATATAATCTATCTACAGGAAGTGCTCGACAACGAATTGTAGCGGTTTTTGGAGATAAATACAATACGAAATTAGTCCCGCTTTCTGAGCAGACAGACATTGTAAATATTGACGGATTTGTTACCAAACCAGAGTTTGCTAAAAAAACCAGAGGCGAACAGTTTTTCTTTGTCAATAATAGGTTTATTAAAAGTGCTTACTTAAATCATGCTGTTCAAAATGCTTTCGACCAACTCTTAAACAAAGACCAATTTCCATCTTATTTTATTAACCTACATGTTGATCCATCAAAAATTGACATCAACATTCACCCTACTAAAACCGAAATTAAGTTTGAAGATGAACGTTCTATCTATGCGATATTACGAACCGCCATTAAACAAGCGTTAGGAAAAAACAACATTTCTCCCACTTTAGATTTTGAACAGGAAAAAAGTTTTGATATTCCCTTGGCTCGATACAAAGAGGCTGCAAAAATGCCTACCATTAGGGTAAATCCTAATTTTAATCCTTTTGATAGAGAAAAAGAAAGCTCTAAACCTACTTTTGAAAAGCCCAACACTAAAAATTGGGACAGTCTTTTTAATGATTTTGAAAAAGACACGCAGACTATTTTAGATGCTAATAATGGCAGCTCAAAATCTGAAGAAAAAAGTACCGAAGCTCAGACTTTTTCGCCCAATTGGGATGATGAAACTCAGGCTACTAAAACAACTGTACTTCAAATTCATCAGAAATTTATTCTTACACAGCTTAATCAGAACTACTTTTTTATAGACCAACAAAGAGCTCACGAAAGGGTTTTGTTTGAACAGTTTTTATCGCACTTAGAACAAGGTAAAGGTAATTCTCAACAATTACTTTTTCCGGAAACGATAGATTTGAGTAATGCAGATGCCGAAGTACTGAATGAAATGGCTGACGATATTAAAAAAATGGGCTTTCAGTTTGATGCTATTGGCAGAACTTCTTTTGTTATTAATGGTGTTCCTACCGAATTTGCTAATCAAAACTTGCTGACTACTTTTGAGCAGTTTATTGAACAATTTAAAATACAGCAAAGTACTTTTAAGTTAGTTCACCTTGAAGCGTTGGCTATGGCAATGGCTAAAAGTGCTGCTAAAAAGAATGGTCAAGCATTATCTGAACCCGAAATGTTAGGTTTAGTAGAGCAACTTTTTGCTTGTCAGATGCCTTACCATTTACCTAACGGAAAACCTATTATTATTACGTTAAACATAGATGATCTTAATCATCAATTCCAATATTAAAACGCATGTTTGAAAGCTTATTCAGAAATATACCGCCTGTTGTAAAAAATCTACTTATTATTAATGTACTTTTTTATTTGGGAACTGTTTTGTTAGAACAACAAGGCATTAACATTACAGGCTATTTAGGACTTCATTATATTGAAAGTAATCAGTTCTACCCGCATCAATTAATTACCTACATGTTTATGCACGGAAGTGTAATGCATATTTTCTTTAACATGTTTGCTGTATGGATGTTTGGTAGAGTCTTAGAACAAGTTTGGGGGCCAAAACGATTTTTAATTTATTATATGGCTACCGGAATTGGTGCTGGAATTATTCAGATTTTAGTAGCTTATATAAGATTAATTCCTCTTCGTGATTTAGTTAGTCAAGAAGAAATGGAGTTAATTATTAGTCAAGGGTATGACATTATTCAATCAAGAAGATATTTTACTAACCCAATATCACAACAAGTGAATATATTGTTCAACATAAGCACCGTTGGAGCTTCGGGAGCTGTTTTTGGAATATTATTGGCATTTGGAATGCTGTTTCCTAATACCGAATTAATGTTACTCTTCCCTCCTATACCCATTAAAGCCAAATGGTTTGTTATTTTTTATGGAATATTTGAATTGTATGCAGGTTTTGCCAACAACCCTAACGATAATGTAGCTCACTTTGCCCACTTAGGTGGAATGTTGTTCGGGTTTATTCTTATAAAATATTGGAATGCTGATAGGAATAAGTTTTATTAATAAGTCTTTGCAAGAAGACTCCCAAATACTTCGTTATGCTCATTTTTGATTCAGTCATTTACACGATGAAGATACTTTTAAAATAATATATTTGTGAGAAACACAACTAAAAAAATAGGTGCAATATTTATATGGTTTGACTCACCCCCTAACCCCCTCCTCTTTAAAGGGAGGGGAAAAAGTTATCGCAAGATAACTTGGGGGTGAGTTAAGAATAAGATTTTTAATAATTAAAAAAATATATGAGTATTATAAACGATTTAAAACATCAGTATAAAACAGGGACTGCTTTAATAAAGTTCATTTTTATTAATGTAGCTGTTTTTGTTTTGGTGCATATTATAAGTTTACTCATCTTCTTTTTTACGGGTGTTTCGGGAGGTAGCATGGTAGCTTCTTGGTTGGCACTACCAGCAGATATTGGTCAGCTAATATTAAAGCCATGGAGCATAATTACTTACATGTTTTTGCACGAAGGCTTTCTGCACATAGCTTTTAATATGCTTATTCTCTACTTTGGCGGACAAATTTTCTTACAATTTTTAGATGCTAAAAAGCTAATCGGCACTTATATTTTAGGTGGTATTTCGGGAGGATTGTTGTACATTCTTGCCTTCAATATTTTTCCTGTATTCAATGGAATTGTTTCGGGAGCTCTAGCTTTAGGGGCTTCAGCATCTGTAATGGCAGTTTTAATAGCTATTGCTGCTTATGTTCCCAACTACACGGTTAGATTAATACTTTTAGGCAACGTAAAACTGAAATACATAGCCCTATTTTATGTTATTATGGATATTATTAGCATTCCGCAAGGCAATTCTGGTGGACATATTGCACACTTAGGTGGAGCTTTTTTTGGTTTTTATTTTGTTTATCGTTTAAGAAGTGGCAAAGACATTACCGTGGGAGTAAATCGTTTACTGAACTACATTGCTCATTTATTTTCTTCCAAAAGAAAAATGAAGGTGGTGTATAAAAATCCTGGAAAAACTAAATCTGATGTTGCATATAATGCTCAAAAAGCAGCTAACCAACAAAAGATTGATGCTATTTTAGATAAAATATCTAAGTCGGGTTACGATAGCCTTAGCAAAGAGGAAAAAGCCATTTTGTTTGATGCTAGTAAGAAGTGATTTTTAAAGCGTAACAATAGCTAAAATAAATCCTAGAATAATAACACCGAACTTTTTAAAGTTGAACTTATGGTTTTCGGTAGATTCAAATAAAATGGTAGTAGAAATATGTAAAAAAACACCTACTGCTAATGCCATTAACACCGTTATATCTGCTAAAAACAAACTTCCGTAATGCTGACCTAAGTACAACCCTAGAGGAGCTGAAAGAGCAAACATTACTATTCCAAAAATAATTACCATTTTGTTTTTTACCTGAGCTAATAGCAAAGAAGCTAATACAATGGCAATAGGGATTTTATGAATCACTATACCTAATAACAAAGAAGAATTTTCATGGTCGTGATGGTGATGATGTTCCGGCTCTATAAGTGCCATTCCCTCTATAAAAGAATGTAACCACAAACTTAAAAAGATAGCATAAGGAAATACTGATTTAGTTTCATGTGGGTGAGTATGAAAATGACCATGTTCTATTCCTTTAGAAAAAACTTCTAAAAACCATTGAAAAACAAAACCAATTAAAATAAAAAGTCCTACCTGAAAAGATGGTGCTACATACAATTCGGGAATAAGGTGTAAAAAGCAAAGTGCTAATAAATAGGCACCACTAAACGATAGTAACAACTTTAGCGACAAGCCCATTTTAGGCTTTACAACAACCATAATTCCACCACTTAAAAAAGCTGCTAAAAAAAGAATAAGATAAGTATAACTCGTTTCCATACGTTTATTTTTTAGCAAAAAGAATTAGTCTGTCTGAGGTATGAATATCAAAATCGTTTAATTGGTAATCTCCGGCAACCTTAATTAATTTTAGTCCTGCAAGATTAAAGTAATTTGTAAAATCTTTTTGATAAAGTGCTTTAACTTTTTCCTCAAAACTAAATTTTCTGCCTTTATCTTCAAAAGAAATCTGTTTTACAATAAAACCATCTTTAACCTTACGCTTTATTTTAAAAGTTAAATCATCTACTTTTTTTTCTTCTTTGCTTACCATATTGTCAATGGCTTTTTGGGTATTAAGAAAATCAATTACCAACACGCCATCTTTTTTTAAACTTCCCGATAGAGCTTTAATAGCCTGAAAGTTATCTTCTTCACTATCAAAGTAGCCAAAACTGGTAAACAAATTAAATACAATGTTATATTTATGTTGATTTAATGGTTGTCTGATATCATTTTCAAAAAAATGTAGCTTATCGTTTTCATATTGCTTGGCATGTTTAATATTATTTGCCGATAAATCAAACGCATCAACAGCAAACCCAAGCTGATTCATAAAAAGTGCATGCCTTCCTTTTCCGCAACAAGCATCAAGCAAAAAAGCATCTTTTGGAGGAGCTAAATAATTTATTAAATTATCAATAAAAAAACCAGCCTCTTTAAAATTCCTATTTTTATACAAAAGATGATAGTATGGAGTATCAAACCAAGACTCAAACCAATTTTTATTATCTAATATTTCTTCCATCTATGAAATTAAAAAGCAAAAGTATTAATCTATGTAGTAAAAAGCATTACTTTTAGGCAAGATTTTAATTGCTTGCCAATTAATGAATACAACCTAAAAACAAGGTTATATTTCGCTGAACTATTTTTTTTTAGCCATTAATGGCGTATTTTTTTACATTAAATTAAAATAATACTAAAAAAACTTGTTAAATAATTTTGATTTAATATCTTTGAAATCGAAAATTTTAGTTGATGGAGAACATACACGATTTTTATACTAAAATGGAGGAAGGCAACATAATGCTTTCTTTTAAAGGAGAAGTTACATCCGATTTATTAACCTCAATTCTTCAAATAATGGAGTCTAAGATGGATACTTTGGAAGAACCTCCTGTTGTTAAAAAGAAAGTTTACAACATTTTAGTAGAATGTTTACAAAATCTTTACCACCACTTAGAAAACGATGATTTAGCTACCCCTATTAATGAGAAGAGTGCTTTGTTTATGATTAAAAAACAAAACGATGAGTACTCTATTATGACAGGGAACTACATGGTTAAAGAGAATGTTGAACCTATGAAAAAAAGGTTAGACACGATTAATGCCATGGATAGCTTACAACTTAAAACCTACTACAAAGAAGTTTTAAATAACGGAGAAATGTCTTCTAAAGGAGGCGGAGGTTTAGGTATGATAGATATTGCCAGAAAATCAGGAAAAAAATTAGAATACCGCTTTGATAATGTTGATGATAAACTTACATTTTTTAGCTTAAATGTAAAAGTTGCTCAAAACAAAAACAAAGAAGAAAAAGAAGAAAAAGTTAAATAAATAATAAATTGAGATATGGAAGTATTAATTTTAGAAGGAACACCAAAAACACCAACAATTGAATTCAAACCTAGTGAAGGATATTTGTTATTAAGAGGAAGATCTATTCCTGAAAACTCTATTGAGTTTTACAAACCTTTAATTGAAGGATTAGATGCTTATAACAACAACCCTCAATCTAAAACTACTGTTGATATTCAATTGGAATATTTCAATACAAGTTCTTCAAAATGTGTGTTGGATGTTTTAAAGAAATTAGAAGCAATTAATGGAAATAGCGAAGTAATCATTAACTGGTATTACGAAGAAGATGATGAGGATATGTTAGAAGCAGGTGAAGATTATCAGGCTATCATTAACGTTCCTTTCAAAATGATTGAAGTAGAAGAATAAAAAATATCAAAACTAAAGAAAAAGCTATCCGTTGAGATAGCTTTTTTTATTTCCTCTAAATAATTGATTTCTAAAAAGAATGTTTTATATTTGATTAAGTATTCCTCAAGTAATTTATTTAAGACCTAACAAAAAAAAGCTTAAATGGAAAATGACAAAATAGCTCAACTACTAGCAAAACTAGAGCAACTTCAAAAGAAACATCAAGATTTTAGCGAGGAAATTAACCATTTAAAAACGGAAATAGCTAACTTCCGACACTCCAAAGAAGAACAGCCTTTAAGTACACCTATAATACCTGAAATTAATATTACTAAGGAAATAAAAACGCCTCCTCCAGTAATTCCCACAAAACCTGAAAGCACTTTACCACCACAAGAAAAGATTAAGAAAAAAACGGATATTGAACGTTTTATTGGAGAAAACCTAATCAACAAAATAGGGATATTAATTACCATTATTGGTGTTGCTATTGGAGCAAAATATTCAATTGACAACAATTTAATCAATCCTCTAACACGAATTATATTAGGCTATTTATTTGGCTTTGCTCTTCTTGGTATCGGTTTTAAATTAAAGGAAAAATACAAAAGTTATAGTGCTGTGTTATTAAGTGGCTCAATGACCATCATGTACTTTATAACTTTTGTAGCTTACAGCTTATATGGCTTAATGTCTCAAGAAATTTCATTTGGACTAATGGTTTTGTTTACCATTTTTACTGTACTAGCTGCGATACAATACAATCTTCAAGTTATTGCTCACATTGGTTTAATTGGAGCTTATGCTGTACCATTTTTACTTAGCGATGGTTCCGGAAAAGTTATGATTTTATTTAGTTACATGGCTATAATTAACACAGGTATTCTCTACATTTCATTTAAAAAATATTGGAAACCTTTATACTATTCGGCATTTGGTTTTACCTGGCTAATCTTCTTATCATGGTTTTTATTTAAGTATGATAATGATATACACTTTACTTTAGCCCTTTCTTTCTTAACTATCTTTTTCTTACTATTTTACATTACATTTTTATCTTATAAACTAATTGCTAAAGAAAAGTTTAATGCCAGCGATGTGGTTTTATTACTTATTAATGCCTTCATTTTTTATGGCTTAGGTTATAACATCTTTACTAATAATAGCAACACCGATAATTTACTAGGTTTATTCACTATATTTAATGCTCTTATTCACTTTATTACTGCGTTTGTTATTTACAAACAAAAACTTGCCGACAAAAACTTATTTCACTTGTTGGTTGGCTTGGTACTTACCTTTATTACCATAACTATTCCAGTACAATTAGATGGCAACTGGGTTTCTTTATTGTGGGCGGGAGAAGCTGCTGTGTTATTTTTAATTGGAACTAAAAACAACATTAAAACTTATCGTACCCTATCATTCCCTGTAATGATACTTGCTTTTTTAAGTATTTTACAAGACTGGGAAAGTTATCAATACCTCTTTTCAAAAGAAGAAATTACAGCTTTTGTTAATGTATATTTTATAAATTCACTATTATTCGCTTTTGCCTTTGGTCTCATTACTTATGTTTCGTATAAAAACATTGAAAATAAACTAGCAAGTAATAATAACGATGCTTTTGGACAAATGATAAAAATTTCAGCCATTGTTATATTTCTCTTTTCTTTGTATTTTACTTTTAGAATAGAAATTTCTAATTATTGGTATCAATTATATAACAGTTCAGAAATTGTGCAACAAGTTGAAGGTAGTAATTACGACACCTCCATTAACAACTATGATTTATTGCGATTTAAGTCGTTGTTTGTAATTATTTTCTCCATGTTGTTTTTCTCTCTTCTAACTATTTTTAATATTAAGAAGACTAAAAATCCAATTTTAGGAATTAGTAATTTAATCCTTAACCTTACCACCATATTGGTTTTCCTAACACAAGGTTTATTTGTACTAAGCATACTCAGATCGTCATACCTTTATCAACCTATGGAGTATTATGAAGCAAGTGTTTTTAACCTTTGGATAAGATACATTGCCTTACTATTTTTAGCTCTTATATTTTATGTAACTTATAAAGAAATAAAACAAGCTTACATCAAAATTAAACTCTCTATTCCTTTCGAACTGATATTACATACTTCCATTTTATGGATTGCTAGCAGTGAACTAATTAATTGGATGGATTTTTTCAATTCTTCGCAATCGTACAAACTTGGTATAAGTATTTTGTGGGGAATGTATGCCCTATTGCTTATTGTTTTAGGCTTATGGAAAAAGAAAAAGTATTTACGAATAGGTGCCATAAGTTTATTTTCAATTACGTTAATTAAGTTATTCTTTTACGATATTTCGCACTTAAATACCATAGCAAAAACAATAGTGTTTGTTTCTTTAGGTGTGCTTTTATTAATCATTTCATTCTTGTACAACAAGTATAAAACATTAATTTCTGATGAAGCTAAAAATTAGTTTAACCTTCCTGATATTTCTTTTATGTTTTTCTGGTCTATACGCTCAGATTGAAAATCATAGTTATAAAAGGAAGTTATCTCCGCCATCTAATTTATGGCATGAAGTGGTTTTACCTGAGGCTATTTTTAAAAGTATTAATACCAACTTTTCCGACTTACGAATTATTGGGTTTAACTCATCAAACGATACAATAGAAGTTCCCTATATCATAACAAATTCATCAAAAGAAATCGTTTATAAAAAAATTCCATTTCAATTAATAAATGCCTCTAAAAACAATAATGGCTATTTCTGGACTTTTGAGACTCCAATTGATAAGATCATTAATGAAATAAACTTGAGTTTTAAAAATAAAAATTTTGACTGGAGTGTTCAACTAGAGGGTAGCCAAAACCAAAATGATTGGTTTACAATTCTAGATAAATATAGAATTTTATCTATCCATAATAATCAAATTGATTTTAATTATTCCAAAATTAAATTTCCTAAATCGAACTATAAATACTACAGGGTTAAAATAAAAAGTGATAACATTCCTGATTTAAATAAAGCTACTTTGTCATTACAGATTGTAGAAAAAGAATTGATACACAACTGTTCTGTAAAAAGAATGAAACAAGTTAATACCAAAAACACCACAGAGATTGATGTAGAATTAACTAATGTATATCCCATTAGCAAAATAAGCATAGCTATAGCAGATTCTTTAGACTTCTATAGACCAATTATTATTAAACAATTAAAAGACAGTGTAAAAACCGAAAAAGGTTGGATTTATAATTATTCAACCTTAACAAATAGCATTATTAATTCGATAGAAACTAGTGAATTTCATTTTAATCCAACTTTTGCGAACAAATTTAAAATTATCATTTACAATAATGATAATAGTCCCTTAACAATAGATACCCTTATTGCTAAAGGATTTATTTACCAACTAACTGCTCGATTTAGTGATTTGTCTAGCGATTACTTTTTGTATTATGGTAATACATCTTCTACTACTCCTTCTTACGACATTGTGAACTTTAAAGATAAAATCCCGACAGCTTTAACAAAGCTAAAGCTATTTGAAGAAGAGAAAATTATTCATGAAAAAGAACAAGAAGCACAACCCTTATTTTCTAATAATATTTGGTTATGGTCCATAATAATAGTTTTAATACTATTTCTTTCTTGGGCTTCCCTTAAAATGCTAAAGTCTAAATAAAATTATGAAAACCAAACTCATCTCTATTGCAAGCTTATTAGTTATTAGTACAGCAGCTTTTAGTCAAGAAGTGTTAACACTAGACTCTACTACCGTAAAGCAAAAACACCAATTAAGTGAGTTGACATGGTTAACCGAATTATGGACAGGAGAAGGTTTAGGCGGAACTTGTGATGAAATTTGGATGCCTCAGATGGGGAATGCCATGCAAGGAATTTTTCGTTATTCAAAAGATGGAAAAGTAGTTTTTACTGAATACATGATTATTGAGCAGCTAGACAGCAACATTTCATTAAAATTAAAGCACTTTAATAAGGATTTAAGTCCTTGGGAAGAGAAAGATAAGTGGATAACTTTTGAATTGATAAAAATTGAAGGAACAACCGCTTATTTTAATGGACTTACCTATAGCAGAAAAGAAGATGAATTAACGATAAAACTCAACTTACACAGTGGGGATAAAAAATGGGTAGAAGAGTTTACATTTAAGAAAACTGAACTTTAAACCATTAATGGTCGTGTTCTCTACCTTTAATTTTCTTGCTGTTATAAGAATTGTCTAATTCTTCTGCTTCTTCAATAAATTTTTGAGAAGGTTTTTTCTCTAATAATTCATCTAAATTAGGTTGTCCGGCATTTACCCAAGCCGTGTACCAATAACTGCCAACTTTTATTATAGAAGCTGTTAGGCGTCTTTCTACCATTCCATTTAGCATTTCATGGTACCTATCTGAATATTCTTCGGAATATACTTTCATTAAAGCTGCTCCCCTATTTTCTACACTGTATTTTCTATCCTGAGGAAATTCATCATTCAATTGTTTCTCAAAACCCAATACAGAATCTTTAGCAGCAAAACTAAGTTTCACCACTCCCCACACATCTTCCAACACATCGTCAACATACTTTGCTCTACCCACAAAATAATCATAATCTTCATGCTTTAACTCAGGCAAACGAGATTCCCAAAAACCATGTATGCCTTTTTGATTGGTTAATTGTCCATTGTAATTTTTAGTAGTATGCAACGGCACATGCGAATCGCCAATGTAATGCCCTAAATCTGCTGA
Organism: uncultured Flavobacteriales bacterium; assembly: GCA_937901255.1. Lineage (GTDB taxonomy): Bacteria > Bacteroidota > Bacteroidia > Flavobacteriales_E > Vicingaceae > BRH-c54. Next base: position 66,678 of record CALCHN010000045.1, read on the forward strand.
AACCTTAATAATTCTATCATAATCTTTTGCTTCAAATGCTTTTGTAAGCTGTAATACCATAAAATTAACATGCCAAGGCACAATTCCATAAGCTTGTAAAGTATCTTCAGTAAATTTATCTATCGCATCAAACCACTTTTTAGGCATTACTTCAAAAGGATCTTGCCCATCTTCAGCATAATGGTCTATATCAATATAATGTCTGGGAGCTTCTCCTTCTACGGCATAACGTCTTTTATCCGGATCAACAGCATGTTCGGTAATGTATTCAATGTTTTTTTTGTAGAACTTAATCATTTCGGGCGGCAAGGTAAAAACTGCCATTCGGTTAATTTTTTTATGCCCGAAAAATCCCCAAGAATAAATAGATGGTTGATAAATGTAATACGCTCCAATTAAGAAAAGTACTACAAAAATTAAATATTTATAGAAAAACTTCATTTGTTTTTTTATATTTTGTTTCGACTCACCCCCAAGTTATCTTGCGATAACTCTTCCCCCTCTATTTAAAGAGAGGGGGTGTAGGGGGAGAGTTTAAATGTATTCAAAATATTACGATAATCTTTTATTTTTAATACAATATTTCAGGATTTATCTAAGAAATCCCTAAACAACCTT
>CALCHN010000046.1 GCA_937901255.1 uncultured Flavobacteriales bacterium
TAGTACCAGTAATTAAAGTATTAAGGTTAATAGAACCAGCGGCAGCACAAATAGGCGAAGGATTGGTCCAAGCCGGATTAACATCAGGGCGAACGGTAATGGTATGTGTTTGTGTTTCCTGACAAGGAGCAGTACCCACGGTATAAGTTACGGATTGTGTACCACTTGCAGGATTGAAAGTAGAGCCAGAAACACCAGTTCCACTCCACGTTCCACCAGCTGTACCTGTTACTAAACTATTAAGATTAATAGATCCAGCAGCAGCACAGATAGGTGATGGGTTCGTCCAAGAGGCTGATTGTGTAGGGCATGCCACTGTTACTGAGATATCATCTACAAAATATCTAATTGTTCCTTCTGAACCACTAACAGAAGTTGTAGTTGTAGCTCCGTCAGTGAAGAAGTTTCCAAAAGAAAAATAACGTAATCCCGCCACGGTAGGTGTAAAAGTAAAAGATATTAAAGTCCAACCTGTTTTATTAGTAATTGGAGTACCTGTGTAATGCACGTCAGGAGTTGTTACCCATACACACATACTACCTGTGTTTTGTCTAGTTGTGGTAAATTTAAAACCAATATTGCTAGTAGCTCTATTTGATTTATCTGCTAAAGAGACATACGCACTTACGTTGTATGTTGTACCCACTGTTAGAGGAGTTGATAACTCTCCTTGTAAGTATTCTCTATAAGGAGTACACCCACCAGAACCGTAAACAACTATGTTGGTCATGGCATTTCCTGTTCTAGGCATTTGATTACCAGGTGATGAAGCATCTGTTGACAATGGGTGGCAATAGCATGAAGTTGACAAGCTTGTATGGAAAATATCAGTACTACCATTATTTGGATAATCCCAATTTGCAATAGCGTTGGTAAACTGCCCTTCGCTTGTGTACCATGAACATTGTAAATTTGCTAAATTTACATTTTCAAAACTCGGGTTTAATACTAAATTTTGACCAAAACAAAGTGATGGAGCTAATAGTAAAAGTAAAAATATTTTTTTCATAATGAAATTAAAAGGTTAAAATCGTATTTTTTGAATCTGTATAGTTATTCTCAATGAAACTAGATAAAACTATAGTAATGTCACTTTTGTTTGACAAAGAGGGTAATGAGTAAAAATGTATAGATTGAATATTCCCTTGTTCATCAATGATTATCTCTCCATTTGATTGTTGTATTATTGTCTCAACGTCTGGAAAGTTAGTTGGAGTTTTTATTTCTACAACAGAAAAAAGTTTCGTGTCTAGTTCTACTCCATTTACGATTGAAGTTCTTTTAACGAGTTGGTTATCTTTGAATTTTTCAATTCTAACTAGTTTATCATTAAAATCATAATAGTTCCATGTGCCTTGTTTCATGCCATTAGCATCTATTATTTCTGTTTTTGGATTTCCATTTTCATGATACTCAGTTTTAAATTGAGCAAATAATGAACTTGGAATAATAACTAATAAAATAAAATATAATCTCTTCATAAAAATTTGGGTTATTAATTTTTCAAATGTAAATTAAATATTACTTACAAACAAATGTATAATTACTTCAACAAAGTAACCGTACCTTTTTTTAAGTATTCTTTTTTGTCTTTTCCTGTTGCTTTAATTATGTAATAATAGGTCCCTGAAGGAACTTCACTGCCTGAAGAGTTTTCACCATTCCATTTTCCATCTAAATTATCCCATGAGTAAATATTTAGTCCCCATCTATTATAAATTTCTACATTAATGGTTGCTATATTAATTCCGTCTACAGTAAAAAAATCATTTTTACCATCTCCATTTGGAGTAAAAACATTAGGAATAATTAAGCTTGATTCATCTAAAACTTCAATAGTAAGTGTTGTGGTGTCAGAACAAAATCCATCGGTTGCAACAAGTGTAACTACATAATTTCCTTCTGTATCAAAAGTTTGAGTTGGGTTACTTATAGAATCATTATTGCCATTATTAAAATCCCACCAATAACTGCTTGCTCCTGAGCTGTTATTAGTGAAATTAACTACTAATGGTGTTGAACCACTTGAAGGATTTGCTGTAAACTGAGCAACAACTTCTCTAATTAAAACAGAATTAGTTTGAGTTTCGGCACACATACCATTGCCAACAGTATAAGTTAAAGAAACCATTGTGCCACCTAACCCTGATGGATTGAATAGGTTCCCGTTTACACCTGTTCCGCTCCAAGTTCCCCCTGTGGTTCCGGTAACAAAATTGTTTAAATCTATAATTCCATTAGAAACACATAAATACATTGGATTTGTCCAACTAGGATCAACATTTTGAATTACCTGTATAGTGTGAGATTCTGTTTCTAAACAAGGAGAACTACCAACAGTATAAGTAATGGTTTGAGTTCCGGCTGATGGATTAAACATGTTTCCACTAACTCCTGTTCCACTCCAAGTTCCTCCTGTTGTTCCGGTAACTAGGTTGTCTAAGTTTATGGAGCCTGCTGCTTCACAAATGGTATCGGGAGCATTCCAATTAGGATTTACATCAGGGTTTACATAAATGGTTTGTGTTAATGATTCCTGACAAGGTGCTGTGCCTACTGTATAGGTAATTGCTTGTGTGCCGAAGGATGGGTCGAAAGTGTTTCCTGTAACTCCATTACCACTCCAACTTCCACCAGTTGTTCCTGTTATTAAGTTGTTAAGGTTTATATTTCCACTAGCTTCGCAAATGGTGTCAGATGCGTTCCATGTAGCATCAACTGTTGGGGTTACGGTTACAGTTACTGCAACACAAGTAGAATTATTACAAGACCCCTCTGCTCTTACATAATAAGTAGTAGTGGTAGTAGGAGAAACGGTTATTGTGTCTCCTACTGCTACTGGGGTACCTCCACAACTACCAGTGTACCAATGCCAGTCAGCTCCTGGTTCAAGACTACCGCCATTAACATGTAAGTTTGTGGTGTCTCCACATACAATAGACGAAGGAGTTGCTGAAGCACTATCTGCTGCTGTAGATCCAGTGCAGCAGTTGTAATACATTTCTATTCGTCCAATACTACCACTGTTTTCACTCCATATATTTGCCATTTGTTGAGTGGATAAATTGGCTTGCATGCCACTTCTGTATAAAGTAACTGGATTTCCAAGAATATTACTAACATATTGTATTCCGTCATAACTATTTACCATTCCAGAGCCACGAGCCCCGTAAATGCCAATTATGTCTCCAGCATTAACAGGTATGTTGCATGGGATAATGCTATTTGGAACATAGTTAGCTATATAGAATAATGATGTGAAATTGTTTGTTGTTCCTGCGAAGGCTGGAGGAGCACCTGCTGTAAACCTAACAACTTCTATGTTCTGAGAAGCTGTTGAAGCACTTGTAGGTATGTAAAGTCCACAAATGGTAAAATTAACAGGAGCAGTAAAATAATACCCTCTAACCATACTGCTAAAAGTGGTGCTTTGAGGACCTATTGGCATTAAAGTTCCTTGTGAGTAAAGGTTTCCTAATAGCAAAGTGCCAATAGCAAAAGTTAACATTATTTTTTTTGAAAAAGTGGTAAAAATAGTTTTCATCTGTTTTGTTAATTTACAATGTTTTTTTTGATTACTTAGCTTCTAAACCGTTGTTGTAGGTTTTTTCAATTAAATTTCCTTTTTCATCCCAAAATTTCCATTTACCATGTTTAAGTCCCAGTTTAGTTATTTTCCCTTCTTGAAATTTTTTTCCGTTTGATAAATAATATACAGCCTCTCCTGTATCATAATTTTCTTCAGAACTAACTTGTTTATTAGTATGATAGCTCTTCCAAGTGCCAGTTCTTTTTCCTTTTTCAAAATAAGTTACAGCTTGTATGTTGCCATTCTCATAATAAAACGTCCACTTCCCATCTTTTAATAAAACTTTTTCTCCAAGTTGAATGGGAGTGTCGGAAACACCATTAATGTACTCATCATTTTCATTGTAAATTCCTTCAACAGTATTGCCCTCAATGTATGTTGTGCCATTTTCATAAGTTTTAATAACTTTGTTTTGTGCCGATAGTTGAATTGCTAAAGCAAAGAAAAATATAAGAATGTGTATTTGTTTCATTTCAATTTTTTTTTAATCTATAGGCAATAGACGAAGCTTGTAGTTATAATGTTGCATCAAAAAAATAAAAATGATATTAAAAAATAAAGAGCTGACTAACAATTTAATAACTAGACCAATTCTGTTGGATGCTGGATTTAAACCTACAAAAAAGCCTAAGCCAATAGTAATTTTTGCTCATGGATTTAAAGGATTTAAGGATTGGGGGCATTTTAATGATGTGATGGATTTTTTCATTTCAAACGAATGTGTTTTTGTAAAGTTTAATTTTTCTCATAATGGAGGAACTGCTGAGCAGCCCATAGATTTTCCGGATTTGGAAGCTTTTGGGAAAAACACTATTACTAAAGAGTTGAATGATGTTTCGCATATTTTAGATTGGATACATACAACAGAAGAACTACCTAAGGAAGAATTAGATATTAACGACATTACCTTAATAGGACACAGTAGAGGCGGTGGAATAGCAATGTTGGCAGCAAGCATGGATAATAGAATTAAAAAAATTATTACTTGGGCTGCCATTAGTGATTTTGAAAGAAGGTTGCCACCAGATTTATCCGAATGGAAAGCTAAAGGAGTGGTTTATATTGAAAATGCTCGTACAAAGCAACAAATGCCCATGTATTACTCTTTTGTAGAAGATTTATTTGCCAATAAGAATACATATAATATAGAAAATGCCATAAAAAAAGCCAATCAGCCACATTTAATTATTCATGGAGATAATGATTTAACAGTTCATATAGAAGAAGCTAAAGAGCTTAATGAGTGGAACGAAAATGCTGATTTGAAAATAATTACTGGAGCTAATCATACCTTTGATATTAGTCATCCTCATAAAGCAGAACAACTTTCTGAAGCGGCTAAAAAAGTGTTAACGTATTCATTAGCATTTATAAATAAAAAAATATTTATTTAATAGGATTAAAAATTTTGTAGAAATAAAAAAATATCTATTTTTGCATTCCTTTTTTAAGGGATGTTCTTTAAAGCATATCAATACAATTAAGCGAGAGTAGCTCAGCTGGTAGAGCACGACCTTGCCAAGGTCGGGGTCGCGGGTTCGAATCCCGTCTCCCGCTCATTTAAGTTAAGATAGTTGCTTGAGTGGTGGAATTGGTAGACACGCAAGACTTAAAATCTTGTGCCCATTAGGGCGTGCGGGTTCAAGTCCCGCCTCGAGTACAAAAAAGCTCATAATCAGATGATTATGAGCTTTTTTTGTTTGTAATGATTATGGTAATTTAATTGATTTAGTCTTACATTACCTCCACAACTTTTCAGTAAGTACACTTCCATCTTTAAACAAAGCTTGAACAATGTATAATCCTTTTGGCTGATTTTCTAAAGAAACAATATAGCTATTATTGTTATTATTTTCATTAAAGACAATTTTACCAGTAATATCATAAACAGTAACGGTTGTTAAAATTTGGTTTGGAGAAATAATTTGGTAGTTACCGTTTCCGAAATGTTGTAGGGTTAATTCATTTTTTTCTATATTTTCAATAGCAGTTGTAACACTTGGAGAAACTAAAACAGTAATGTTTTTAGAGCTTTGTTCCGTACAGTTGTTATTCGAAGAGTTTAACTCAATAGTATAATCGCCAACTGAAGTGTAGGTATAGTTGGGGTGAGTAGCTGTTGAATTTCCTCCATCACCAAAATCCCAATAATAACTAGCAGCATTTTGAGATTGGTTAGTGATATTGACAATACCTCCTTCACTTAAATAAACGGTGTCATTAGCTAAATCAAAATCAGCGATGATTGGTGCGGGAGTGTTTATAGTAATATTCGTTTCGTCAAAAATTCCTTTATTAAAACTTCTTACTAAATACGTTTGAGCAGGTAAGTTATTAATGTGTACAGAATCGGTAGTTGCACTTCCAGCATATATAATAGTATTAGAAAGGTCAAGAATTTCGTAATCCCAATTGGTATTGCCGTGTTTTATTAAATCTATTGTCCCGTCAGCACTGTTAAAACAAGATTCGTCAGTAGCATTTACAGAAAATGGTGTAGAAATATTAAAAGTAAAAGTAGCTACTTCTTGCTGCTGATTAAGTGTAAACACAATAGAAGTATCTCCTAAAATAGTATAGTGGGTGTTAGATGAGATTTCTGTTAAACTAACTTTGTAATTGGTGGTTAATGGAAAAACTTCCTCAATTAATAAGGTATAAGTACCCGAAGCAGGAATGTTAGTATATATAGTTACCGATTTGTCTGTAGTGTATTCAGGAAGAGCATTTATAGATAACTCTTGACCAGCAGCAATTTGTGTGTAAATAGATGGAACATTTGTGTTGGAGCTGAATAATTTCCAAGCATCGTAAGCACCATCAAAATTTTCTGTAGCACCATTATACATTCTTATAATGGTTTCATCAGTATAGTTGTTGCCACTTATTTTAAACCTAAAGGCATTGTTATTACTAAAGCCATTTATACTTATTAATAAGAAAGAAACTGTAAGTAAATAAGAGAATAAATTTTTCATAGTTGATAATTTTAAAAATCAATGATGTAAAAGTAGTTGGTAATTATTCCTAACTAAACGGTATAAATGCTGAAATCATCATCGGTATAAACACGTACTTAGCAGGTATGTTACTAAGTGTTTTCGCTATTTAAAATCAGGTATTTTACGCTTTTTTAAGAGCTATATGTGAGCGAACTTTGGGGTATAGATTTTTAATCAAAAACAATAATGATTTGAAAATTGAAAAACTAGTAATAAACTTTAAAAGACTACACATTATGAAAATGAGCATCCAACTTACTCCGTTAAAACAAGCAATTATAGCTTCTATTATCGCCATTTTACTTTTGTTTGCTACCAATAAACTTAGAGCACAATCTGTAACTAATAAAGTTACTTTTGAAACTACTCCAGAATATGTAGTAAAACAATTTACTGCAAAACATGTTCAGAATAAATTTTACTTTAAGTTTTTAATTCTAGAAAATAGAGAGGATGCAGACTATGTGTTAGAATCATCTATTGATGGGATTAATTTTAGTGAGGTAGCTACTAAAGAAGGAGTTAAATCTCCAAATAACCAACCATTATTATACTGCTATATTGTTGATAGCAAAACTATAAGCCATAGAATTTTTAGAGTAAAAATGATATCTAATGAAGAATTTACTTACTCTTCTTTACTAAACTTCTCTACAGAAACCCCTCAGTCTTTAGTGTTAAAGAATTAAAATATTTTTTTGACAAAAGATTGGTAATTTGTTAAAAAATTGTATATTGCATCACTCAATGGGTAGAAATAAGCTGCTTGTTGAGTTTTTGTTATATAATTTTTTGCATTATGGCTCCTATCAGAATTTTACTTACCGATGATCATTTAATAATTAGAAACGGCATTAAACTGATGTTGAAAAGACATAAACAATTTAAAGTAGTTGCAGAAGCAGGTTCAGGTATTGAAGCAATTAATTATTTAGATAATAATTCTAATGAAATTGATGTGGTATTAATGGACATTGATATGCCCGATATGAATGGTATTGATGCCACTAAAGTTATTGCCAATTCTTTTGAAAACATTAAAGTACTGGTGTTGTCTGTTCATAATGAAGAGCCTTATATAAAAAGTGTAATAGACGCAGGAGCTTATGGCTATGCACTTAAAGATGCCGATACCAATGAAATAATTAATGCCATTGAAACAATTGCTAGCGGAAAAAAATACTTCAGCTCAGAGGTTTCTAACATTATGATTAATTCCTTAATGAATAAACAAAAAGAGGTAACTGTAGAGACTGATGGTTTAACTGAAAGAGAAGTAGATGTAATTAAGCTAGTAGCTTCTGGAGCAACCAATAAAGAAGTTTCTGATAAGTTGTTTATCAGCTCAAGAACAGTAGAAACCCACAGAAGAAATATTATGGATAAATTGGGATTGAATAATTTAGCAGAACTAATTAAGTATGCAATTAAAAGAGGGTATATTAATGTTGATTAAATCTTCACATTAAGCGTAGTCATCTTAAGCAAGTTAATTTCTTCTTCGGTTAAAAATCTCCACTGTCCTCTGGCTAAGTTCTTTTTAGTTAAACCGGCATAATAAACCCTGTCTAATTTAGAAACTTCATAACCTAAATGTTCAAACATTTTTTTTACAATGTTGTTTTTTGAAGAGTGAATTTCTACACCAATTAGCTTTTTATTTTCACCATCACCAACATGGGTAGCTTCCTGCATTTTAGTCAGTCCATTTTCTAAATCCACTCCATTAATTAATTGTTGTAAGTGCGTTTTAGAAACATTGGTAGAAGAGGCTACCTGATAAATTTTCTTAATATGCTGTTTCGGATGCGTTAGTCTTTTTACCAATTCTTCATCGTTGGTTAAGAACAAAACACCTGTAGCATCTTTTCCTAATGGATCAACAGGAATAACACTTTGTTTTAGTTTTCCGAGTAACTCCACCACATTTCTTCTGTTGTATGGGTCGTTTAATGAAGAAACAAATCCTTTAGGTTTGTTCATCAACAAATATACTTTCTTTTCGTGTCTAAGCGTTTCTCCACCACAAACAATTTTGTCTGTATCAGTCACTTTAAACCCCATTTCTGTGATGATTTTCCCATTCACTTCAACTACTCCGGTTTGAATTAACACATCGGCTTCTCTTCTAGAGCATATTCCGGCATTTGCCAAAAACTTATTTAAACGAACTTTTCCATCATCTACTTTTGGAGCAGCAGCTTGTTTTGGAGGTCTTTTCTTAAAATCTCCTTTCTTGTTAAAAGGTTTTTTACCAAAAGATTTCTTTTTATCTGATGAGTTATTTTTTTTGTCTTTCATTGTTGGGTTGTATCGTTATTGGTTATTTGGTTAAATGTTAATGGTTAATTGTTTGAGGTTGCTATTTTTGAACTTCCATCTTCGGTCTTCCGACTTCCGACTTCAATCTACCTCACCTCCCCACCGTTATCTACTGCTTTTTCCGGAGAAACAAATGCTAAATTTCCTTCATTATCTTCCGCCATTAGAATCATGCCTTGAGAAACAATTCCTCGGATTTTTCTTGGTGCTAAGTTGATTAAGACAGATACTTGTTTACCTATAATTTCTTCGGGAGCATAATGTTCTGCAATGCCAGAAACGATAGTGCGCACATCAATTCCTGTGTCAACAGTCATTTTTAATAATTTATCGGCATCAGGATGTTTTTCTGCGGTTAAAATAGTTCCTGTTCTAATGTCCATTTTGGTAAAATCATCAAAAGTTATTTCTGCTTTCATAGGTTTTGCTTTGGGATTAGATTGTTTTTTATTCGAGTCTTTTAATTTCTTTATTTGAGCTTCAATCACATCATCTTCAATTTTTTGAAAAAGAAGTGCTGGTTGGTTGATTTGGTGACCTGCTGTCAATTCAGCTCCGTTGCTATTCAACATCGCTTTTAATTTTTTACTTGTTGTAGGTAAAAATGGTTCAAACACCTCACTTAAAGCGTTACAAATTTGTAAACTAACATGTAAAATGGTTTTTACGCTCTCCTCATCAGTTTTAATGAGTTTCCAAGGTTCTGTGTCGGCTAAATATTTATTTCCAATTCTGGCTAATGTCATTGCTTCTGTTTGAGCATCTCTAAACTTAAACTGAGCAATTAAGTCATTTACTTTTATTTTAATGGTTGGAATAGCAGCCAAAACCTCATTGTCTAATTCAGTAGTAGTTGAAATAGGAGGAGTTTGTCCGTCATAATATTTATGTGTAAGCACTACTGTACGGTTTACAAAATTCCCTAAAATTGCTACCAATTCATTGTTTATTCTAGCTTGGTAATCTTTCCAAGTAAATTCGCTATCTTTGGTTTCGGGAGCAATAGAAGTCAATACATAACGTAATTCATCTTGTCTTCCAGGGAAATCTGCTAAATATTCGTGTAACCAAACCGCCCAATTTCTTGAAGTAGAAATTTTGTCGCCTTCCAAATTTAAAAATTCGTTGGCAGGTACATTGGTCGGCAAAATATAATCGCCATGAGCTTTTAGAATAATAGGAAAAATAATAGCATGGAATACAATGTTATCTTTCCCGATAAAATGAATTAATTCGGTTTCCTCATTTTTCCAATAATCTTCCCAATTTTTACCGTTTTGCTTTGCCCATTCTTTGGTTGCAGAAATATAGCCAATAGGAGCATCGAACCAAACGTACAGCACTTTTCCGTCAGCACCTTCTATAGGCACTTTTACGCCCCAATTTAAATCTCTAGTAATGGAACGAGCTTGTAAGCCATTGTCTATCCAAGACTTACATTGTCCCAATACATTTTTCTTCCATAATTTTGGGTCGTGGTGGAAGTGATTATCTAATTTTCCTTCTTCTAACCATGTTCTTAACCAATCTTCATGTTTATTCATTGGTAAATACCAATGGCTAGTGGTTTTTAAAATAGGCGTGTTACCGCTTATAGCAGATTTGGGGTTAATTAAATCCGTAGGACTTAAGGTAGAACCACATTTCTCGCACTGGTCGCCATAAGCATTGTCGTAGTTGCATTTCGGACAAGTACCAATAATGTATCTGTCGGCTAAAAATTGTTGTTCTTTTTCATCGTAAAACTGTTCTGAAGTTTCTTGAGTAAACGCGTTTTTTTCGTATAAATCTTTAAAAATTCCTGCTGCAGTTTCGTGGTGGATGGGTGATGAAGTTCTATGGTAAATGCTAAAATTTATTCCAAAATCTTCAAAGGCTTTTTTAATTATTTGATGATTTTCATCCACAATTTGCTGAGGAGTTTTTCCTTCCTTCTTAGCTCTAAGTGTAATGGCAGCACCATGTTCGTCAGAACCACAAATAAAAGCCACATCATGCCCCTGACTTTTTAAATAACGCACATAAATATCCGCAGGCAAGTATGCTCCAGCAATATGTCCTAAGTGCAAAGGGCCATTAGCATAAGGCAATGCAGCAGTAATGGTGTATCTTTTTGTTTTACTCATAAATTTCTTGATGTCATTAAGATAATGTTCCGAACAACAATTATAATTATTTTTGCAAAAGTACATTTACTAATGATACTATTGACAATTCACTATGGAAAAACCTCAAGCATTAAAAACAGGCGATAAAGTAAGCATCATTTCAACTGCCCGAAAGATAAGTTTGGAAGAAGTACAACCAGCAATTAATTTACTAACGGATTGGGGATTAGAAGTGGTTTTAGGTGAAAATTTGTTTGCCGAAGACCATCAATTTGCAGGTACAAAAGCACAACGACTTGCTGATTTGCAACAAGCCTTAAATAATGATGAAATAAAAGTAGTTTTTTGTGCCAGAGGTGGTTACGGAACAGTTCAATTAATTGACGAAATAGATTTTTCACATTTTACAAAACAACCCAAATGGATAGTGGGTTACAGTGATGTAACGGTGTTGCACAATCATATTAATCAAAATTTTGGGATAGCAACCTTGCACGCCACTATGCCTATTAATTTCAGTACAAATACACCGGAAGCACTTCAATCGCTAAAAGATGCATTGTTTGGCAAAACCTTGAACTATCAATGTGCTTCTCATTCTTATAACCGATTAGGAGAAGCAAAAGGTGAGTTGGTGGGAGGGAATTTGTCTATTTTGTATAGCCTTACAGGAACGACTTCGCAAATTAATACCCAAGGTAAAATTTTATTTTTGGAAGATTTGGATGAATATCTTTACCACATTGACCGAATGATGCAAAACCTTAAACGAGCAGGAATGTTACACGGTTTAAAAGGCTTATTAATTGGTGGTATGACAGATATGAATGATAATACTATTCCTTATGGACATACAGCCATTGACATCATCAAAAACATAGTAGCGGAATATGATTTTCCGGTAGCTTTTGGTTTCCCTGCTGGGCATTTAGCGGATAACCGTACTTTAATTATGGGTGGTGAAGTAATGTTGAGTGTAGGGGAGGAGAGGACAATGTTGAATTTTTGATTTTCAAATTATTTTTTTAGGTGTTGTGGCTATAAAATCTTTCAAATAAAATGGTTCGAAATAAGCTACATCTTCCAACTCATTATTGTTGAGTTTTTTTAATGCCAACTCATTAATTTCTATGGCTGATGGCAACACACTTTCGTTAAAAATTGCATTTTTATTTTCTGCAAATAGTGTTTGACATTTTTCTGCTCCATCACCAAAAAACATTACTTTTTGGTTAGCCAGAAATTTACTGAAAGAATTTTCATCAATTATTTTGGCTGAAATGGGTGCTATTAATTCATTGTTAGCAGTATAAATAGCGGTGTAAACTTCCATTCTTCGGGCATCTATCATCGGACAAAAAAGTAAGTTTTTATCTGTGGCTTGTTTTGCCATACGCAATGCCATGGCTTGTAAGGTGTCTATTGCAATTAGTGGTTTATCTAAAGCATAACACAGTCCTTTTGCTGATGAAACACCAATTCTTAATCCAGTATAAGAACCAGGACCTTTACTTACTGCTATGGCATCAATATCGTTAAATTTTATATTGGCTTTTTTTACCACTTTTTCAATAAAGTTGGTAACATTTTCAGCATGACTATATTCTCCTCCAAGCTCTTCAATAGCCAATAATTCATTGTCTTTAGAAAGTGCAATTGAGCAAACTTTTGTAGCGGTTTCTATTCCTAATATTATACTCATTTTAATTCTCCATAATTTTAATTTCTACTCTTCTGTTGGCACTCATTTCTGCTTCCGATTTCGGATTAGGATGCAACATTTGTGTATTGCCATAGCCAATAGAGGCAATTCGATTAGCTGCAATTCCATTTTCAATCAAGTATTCTTTAACCGCTTTTGCTCTATCTTCAGAAAGGGTTTGATACTCTTTTGTATTTCTTTGGTTGGGACCATTTACGTGTCCTTCCACTTCTATTTTTACATTTTTATTGATTTCCATAAATGCTAACAATGCTCTTAAATCGCCCGAAGCTTGAGGTAAAAACTTAGCTTGGTTGCCATAAAACTGAATGTTTCTTAAGTTTACTTTTCTGCCTTTTTGTATTTTCTCTAATAATACTGTTTGACTGAAAGTAGTTCTGTTAGCAGTAATGGTTACTTCCTCCGAATAAATTAAATAGCCCGGAGAATTAGTGCTAATCGTAAGTTTGTATTTGCGTTGAGGAACGTCAACAGCATAAGTCATAATATTATTTTTCTCCACCAAATTTTTTCTTAATCCATCAATAATAATATTTCCAGCAACGGGTTTATTGCTTATTTTATCTTTTATTTCAATACTCACCGAAAGAGAATTACTTTCAGCTATTGGCTCTTCAATCTTTACCTCAGGTTTTTCTCCTGCTATATTAATGGTTAAAGAATGACTTCCTCCTGCTCTTTTAGAGTTGTTTATTACCAACACATATTGTTCGTCTTTTTTTACCAAGAGCGATTTACTGTAATTATCGTTAATTCCGGCAGCTACAAAAGGCATGTTTCCATCTTTAGAAATTCCTGTGTTAGCACTTCTGGAAAGGTTGCTGCGTATAGGAGCAATCTTTTTGGCTTCAATTCTTTTACAAAATAGATTTTTATGTTCAAACAACAAAAAATCCCAATCGTTGCCTTCATCAAGAGATAGAATATCAAATGACAATTCTCCATCATAAGGAATTGAAATCAAATACCAAATGGTGTTTTTTTCAATTTCAAAATTTAGTGAGTCGTATAAGTCATTACTTTCAAACTCTAAGGTTCCATATCCCGAAATGTTTTTGGCTTCATAAAATGTGTCTGTAAGGTGCAACATTTTAGAACAATCGGCATGTTGAGCTTGACTATTGTTCAAGAAACAAAAAAACAATACGAATATAACTATGTGATTAATCTTTAACATAAGCAATCTACAAAATTAAGGATTGTTTGAGAAAAATAAAGCATCCTCATTTTAGACATTGAATCACATATACTGTTTATTAACGCACGCTTGTTTCACTCAACTCCAAATTCTATATTTTTGACACAAATTAAGTTTGAATTTCACTAATTACCACAAATTAAAAACATCAAAGATGTTTTAGGTAATTAAGTATGAATGATTAAATTTGTCTTATGAGAGTAATATTAATAGTATTTGTAACTTTTTTTATCCAGTTGGTATCTATTAAAGGTCAACAACCTAAAATTCATAAAATATTTTATGAAGATTCAGCTTATATGGCATTAAATAATGCAGAGTATAATTCTTGGTATGTTAAAAGAAATAAAATAAAGAATTTAGGCTGGACTGGTGAGATGATAATATTTTACAACGAGACTTTAACCGACACAGCTATCAAGGTTAATCTTTTAGATGGAACATATGAAGGATTTTATAAAGAATGGGATAGAGAAGATAAATATATTAGTCATGAATGTTTTTATGAAAATGGATTTAGACAAGATACTTGTTATGAATATGTATATTTCTTTGGAGACAACTCAGATGGAGTCCATAGAGATAGTGTTTTAATTGAAATTTACGGGACTAAATGTTACAAAGAAAATGGTTTAGATGTAGCTGGAGAAGAATGGGTAGAATATAAAACAATACACCTTTCAGAATATGAGAAAGCAACAGGTGTTGTTAGAAAAAAAATAGAACCTATTGTTGAGAATAAAGAATATAAAAGTGATAAAGATACAATTATAAAATTTGAATCTGAAATATCCAAAGGATATATCAAAATTAAAATTAAAGGAAAAAAAGACGATGTTATTTCCTTTGGATATTATGATGAACAAGGTAATCCTAAAAAACTGAGTAAAACTACTATTGTTTTTACTACTGAAAAAAATATGGAATCGTGGTTTGATGTTAGCAAAGGAAATGGTTATTTATTTATTAAATCACCTTCAGATACTGAAATTACCTATACTTTCTCTACGACCAAAACACATTAGGTTTTTTTATTTAAATAGCTTATTTACCATTCTCCTTTTCCAACGCTTCATCCACCAAGGTGAGTTCTTTAAACCACTCCTCTCCAAACCTTCTGATAAGCGGTTCTTTTAAAAATTGGTAGGTTTTTACTCCCAATTCTTCTCCTAAGGTACAAGCATCATCGCAAATATCCCAATAGGCATAATTTACAGCTGTATAGGCTGCAATTTTAGATAACCTTACTGGAAACAAATGACAAGAAATGGGTTTTTTAAATGCTGTTTTTCCATCAAGGTAAGCTTGTTCAATAGCACATTTAGTGATGTTTTGTTCATCAAAAAAGACAAAAGCACATTCTTTACCATCTACCAATTGAGTAACATAATCACCATCGGCATCAACAGTGTATAAATCTTCTTCTAAAGCGGCAATAGATTTTTCTGATAAATAAGGTTTTACCGATTCAAAAACATTTTCAAGCTCCTCTAATTCTTCCTGTTCTAATGGAGCACCTGCATCTCCTTGTACGCAACAAGCTCCTTTGCATGCGTTAAGATTGCATACAAATTTTCTTTCTAAAATTTCTTCGGAAACAATGGTATCTTGGATTTGAATCATGTATTAATTGGAGATTAGAGATTGGAGGTTAAAGATTATTTAGGATATGGATAGTTTTTTCCAACATTTCATCCGTAAAATTCAAATGCGTTACCATTCTAATTTGTTGTGGGCCAAAAGCGATGGTCAAAATGTCTTTTTGTTTTAGCTTTTCGATGATATCCGAATGAACGTATTTAGCATTTATATTAGCAACCACAATATTGGTATCTATAGGCATAAGACTATCTACAAAGGGTAAATTTTGCAAGGCTTCCCCTAATGATTTTGCTCTTTTATGATCGTCTTTTAATCGCTCAATGTTATTTTCTAATGCATAAATTCCTGCTGCAGCTATAAATCCTGCCTGACGCATACCACCACCAAATATTTTTCTTATTTGTCTGGCTTTTTTAATGTCTGCTTTACTGCCTACCAACAAAGAACCCACAGGAGCTCCTAATCCTTTCGACAAACAAATAGAAATCGTATCAAAAGCATTGCCGATGTCTTTAGTAGTATAATCACTTTCTACTATGGCATTAAAAATTCTAGCTCCATCCAAATGAAATTTCAATCCTTTTTCTTTACACAAAGCAGCAATTTCTTTCATCTCATTAAGACTATAAATGCTTCCACCACCTCTATTCATGGTATTTTCCAAACTCACTAACTGCGATTCAGGTTTGTGTACATCATCTGGATTGATGGCTGCTAAAATTTGATTAGCTGTTAACCTGCCTCTATCGCCTTTTATTAGTTTAGTTGCCAAACCTGAGTTAAATCCAATTCCACCACCTTCGTATTGATAAATGTGAGAAAGTTCATTACAAATTACTTCTCCGGGTGAGTTAGTATGAATTTTTATGGCTATTTGATTAGTCATAGTCCCTGATGGACAAAAAATACCAGCTTCTTTGCCAAACATGGTTGCTGCCAACTCTTCTAATTGGTTGATGGTTTCATCTTCACCAAAAACATCATCACCTACTTTGGCGTTCATCATTGCCTCCAACATCTCTGAAGTAGGCTTGGTTACAGTATCACTTCTTAAATCTATTAACATAAGGCAAAGGTAAATTTTTAATTTATTTTATCGGCATCTTTCCACGAAACTATGGTTTCATTTGTTCTTTTTTGTGATGTATCTTGAGTATTGAATAAAAAATGCGTAAACTCTATGTTCTTATCTAATTCATCTAAGTAATGTAATGACTTTATAAAATCTGTTTTCACTGTTTCTGAAGCTTTAAATTCAATACAGCTTACTTTTTTTCCTTTTTCTATTAATAAATCAATCTCGTTTCCGTTACTGTCCCTCCAAAAATAAAAAAACTGGCTATCTCCCTTATTTTTATAGTTTTTTAAAATTTCTAATAAGCCATAGTTTTCAAATATTGCTCCTTTATAAGTAGAAAGTTGAATGTTTTCTGCATTTTCTATTCCCAAAAGATAACAAACTAAACCGGTATCATAAAAGTAAATTTTTTGACTTTTAATGATTCTCTTTGATAAATTCTTATACCATGGAGATAGCGAAAAAGCAATATAACTTGCTTCTAGTATAGTAAACCAATGTTTTATTGTTTTAATATCTACTCCTAATTGTTTTGAAAGGTTATTTGCATTGAATAACTGGCCTACATTATGTGCTAACAAAACAATAAACTTTCTGAATAATGTTAAATTATGTATATTTAATATTGTCCTTACATCTCTTTCTACATAGGTTTGAACGTAAGACTTATAAAAATCTTGAGGACTAATCTTCTTATCATAAATTCCTGGATAACTTCCTGTGGCTATTTCTTCAAAGACAGTCATTTCTTTTGTAGTTTTTATTTCATTATGGCACAATGGCAATAATTCCATAATATAAACTCTCCCTGCCAAACTTTGAGTTATTTTTTCAAGAAGTAAAAAATTCTGAGAACCACTTAAAATATAATGACCTACAATATTGCTTTCATCTACAATTTGCTGGATATAAGAAAAAAGCTCAGGTACATTTTGAACCTCATCAATAATCACATATTTATCATACTCAGCTAAAAATCCTTTAGGATCCGTTTCAGCAAAGCTTCTCATGTCAGGATTCTCCAATGAAACGTAGCGATAGTCTGAAAATACCATTTTACAAATCGTAGTTTTCCCAGACTGTCTTGGTCCTGTAAGAGCTAGTACAGGATACCTTTGTGCCATTTCTTTTATTTTAGCTTCTGCGTTCCTTTTTATCATAAAGCAAATATAATTATTTTTATGTAAAATTGGAATTTTCTTTATGTAAAATTGGAATTTTCTTTATGTAAAATTGGAATTTATTAATAAAAAAGCCTCTAAATCAAATGACTTAGAGGCTTTTTGGTTTTTAATTTACTTCTTAAGAAGTAGCTTGTAGTTTAATTAAATTTAAAGCTGAACCTGCTCTAAACCAATCTATTTGTTGTTGGTTATAGGTATGGTTCAATTTAATTTGTTCTTTAGTTCCGTCTGCATGAGCCAACTCTAATGTTAACTGTTTGTCAGGAGCAAAAGAAGCTAAGTCAACAAAGTTAAAAGTATCATCTTCTCTAACTTTATCGTAATCTGCTTCATTAGCAAAAGTTAACCCTAACATACCTTGTTTTTTAAGGTTAGTTTCATGAATACGAGCAAAAGATTTAACAATAACTGCCACAACACCTAAATGTCTTGGCTCCATTGCAGCATGTTCTCTAGAAGAACCTTCTCCGTAGTTATGGTCTCCCACAACAATACTTGGAACTCCAGCAGCTTTGTAAGCTCTTGCTGTTGCAGGAACTTCTCCTTTTGTGCCAGTTAATTGATTCACTACTTCATTGGTTTTTTCACCAAAAGCATTTACAGCTCCAATTAACATATTGTTTGAGATATTATCTAAGTGACCTCTGTATCTTAACCAAGGTCCCGCCATAGAAATATGGTCGGTAGTACATTTACCTTTTGCTTTAATTAATAATTTAGCTCCGGTAATATTTTGTCCATTCCATGGTTTAAAAGGCTCTAACAATTGTAATCGTTGAGAGTCAGTGCTAACTAAAATCTCAATACCACTTCCATCAGCAGCAGGAGCTTGATAACCGTTATCTTCAACATCAAAACCTTTGCTTGGCAATTCATCACCAGTTGGAGGGTCTAATTTTACTTGCTCACCTTTGTCGTTTGTTAATGTGTCTGTAATCGGATTAAATCCTAAATCTCCTGAAATGGCAATTGCAGCAACCATCTCTGGTGAAGTTACAAAAGCGTGTGTATTTGGATTTCCATCTGCTCTTTTAGAGAAATTTCTGTTGAAAGAGTGAATGATGGTATTTTTTTCTTGTCTATCAGCACCAGCTCTGTCCCATTGCCCGATACATGGACCACAAGCGTTGGTAAAAATGGTGGCATTTAAATCTTCAAAGGGTTTTAACAAGCCATCTCTTTCAGCAGTATATCTTACTTGCTCAGAACCCGGGTTAATACCAAATTCAGATTTTGTTGTAAGTCCTTTTTCAACAGCCTGCTTAGCAATTGAAGCAGCTCTAGCCAAATCTTCGTAAGAAGAGTTTGTACAAGAACCAATTAAGCCCCAATCTACTTTTAAAGGCCAATCGTTTTTAATTGCTTTTTCTCTCATTTCAGCAACAGGAGTAGCTAAATCTGGAGTAAAAGGACCATTTACATGAGGTGATAAAGTTGATAAATCTATCTCTATTACTTGGTCAAAATATTGTTCAGGATTAGCATAAACTTCATCATCACCAGTTAAATGTTCAGCAACTTTATCCGCCAATTCAACAACATCAGCTCTATCGGTAGCTCTTAAATACCTTCTCATAGCATCATCATAACCGAAAGTAGAAGTGGTTGCACCTATTTCAGCTCCCATGTTACAAATTGTTCCTTTACCTGTTGCAGAAAGTGATTTAGCACCTTCGCCAAAATATTCAACAATAGCTCCTGTCCCACCTTTAACGGTAAGAATTCCTGCTACTTTAAGAATAACATCTTTTGCAGACGTCCATCCATTCATTTTTCCGGTTAATTTAACTCCAATTAGTTTAGGAAATTTTAATTCCCAAGCCATTCCAGCCATTACATCTACCGCATCAGCTCCACCAACACCAATAGCAACCATTCCTAAACCACCTGCATTTACAGTGTGAGAATCTGTTCCTATCATCATTCCTCCAGGAAAAGCATAGTTTTCCAATACTACTTGATGGATAATACCTGCTCCTGGTTTCCAGAAACCAATTCCATATTTGTTACATACAGAACTTAAAAAGTTAAATACTTCGTTGTTTTTATTTAATGACTCTTGTAAATCTTTAGTTGCTCCAACTCTTGCCTGAATAAGGTGATCGGCATGAGCAGTTGAAGGAACAGCTACTTTACTTTTTCCAGCTTGCATAAATTGCAACAAAGCCATCTGAGCCGTTGCATCTTGCATGGCCACTCTGTCGGGAGCAAAATCTACATAAGATTTCCCTCTTTCAAAAGAAGTTGTTGCTACTCCATCCCAAAGATGAGCGTATAATATTTTTTCTGATAAAGTTAGTGGTTTACCCACCACATTTCTTGCTGCAGCAATTCTAGAAGGAAACTTCTCATATACTGCCTTAATCATTTCAATGTCAAATGCCATGATACGTTAGTTTTTAATTTATAAATGGATAAAATACTTGTAAAATGAAGCTTGAAGTGAATAAATGCTCTTGCCAACGCCAACTTAACCCATGATGGATATTCCAACTCTTTTGCTTTCTTGCTGCGAATTTACGATTTTTTGATTGCTTACAAAAATATCTTTCGGAAAGTTTAACACTTTTAGTAAAAACAAAGCTCCAAGGTTTTGAAAACCTTGGAGCTTTAAAGTTATTGGAAGTTATTTTAACGAAATTTTTATACCTTTGAAAATCCTATAAAACTCAAATTAAAATTGGAAACTGAAAAATTTTATCATATTTATAATCATGCTAATGGAAATGAAAATCTTTTTAGAGAAGAAGAAAATTATCGTTTTTTTCTACAACAATGGGATAAATATATTTCGCCAATAGCAGCTACCCATGCTTATTGTTTAATGCCAAATCATATGCATTTTTTAGTGCAAATAAAAAATGATACGGAAATTTTAAACCTTGGAGGTTTTGAAAGTGAGAAGCTACACCTGACAGGTTTTCAAAACCTGTCAGGTGTTTCGTCAACTAAAATTTCAAAATGTTTTAGTAATTTGTTCAATTCGTATGCAAAAGCATTCAATAATTCATATAACAGGAAAGGTTCTTTATTTCATAGACCTTTCAAACAAAAAGAAATTACTTCTGAAGAATACTTAAAAACATTAGTCTGTTATATTCATAGAAATCCTATTCATCATGGGTTTTGTACTGACTTCACAGAATGGAAACACAGTTCTTATCATTCTTATTTGTCAGATAAATCCTCAAAAATAGAACGTACTTACATCTTAGATTTATTTGATGGTAAAGAAAATTTTATTGAAGCTCATCTGCAATATATTGAACCATTAGATTCAGAATTATTTTTAGAATAAATACATTATGTCAAAACAAGGAACGATAAAAAGATATTTAAATAATCATGAAATTGATTTTAATATTATTCCTCTAACTTTTAAAAGCAGAGATGTTTCATCTGTTTTTTACAACAAGAATAATAAGACATTAGGGCAGACATTTGAACATCCAAAATATTATCGATTAAATTCAATATTTTCAGACAAATACAAAGTCTACAAAGATATGCCACTTGGTGTCTTTTTGAAAACCCTCAAAGAAAGTAACGATAACAATTACTTATATTTCCTAAATAAATATGGAGACAGTAAATTTTGTGAGTTTAAAATTGAAACTAACTTAAATGACAAGGGAATTTATTGCTTCATCGAGAACAACAAAATAAAATATGTTGGACGCTGTACTGATAATTTTAAAAAGCGGATTAATCAGGGATATGGTAAAATACATCCTAAAAACTGCTTTATTGACGGACAAGCAACAAACTGTCATTTAAACTCTTTAATAAACTCATCAGACTCAGACAATGTGAAATTTGGAATTTACGTAATGAGTGATAAAACTACAGACGAAATAAAAGAATTAGAAAAATTAATATTAAACTACAATAAATTCGATTGGAATATTCAAACTTCATAATATTTGACTAAATCCCTTTCATGCACAAACTTTCGGTAAATTTAAACTTTCCAAAAAGTAATTATAAATTCAGACCTGACAGGTTTTGAAAACCTGTCAGGTCTATAAAAAATAAATTATGAAACAAAATAACATTATTACTGTTAACCACAAAGAACTGATTATCAAAGATGAATTTAACAACTTCAAATATCAAGAAGAATTAACCACAAAACTTGATGCTTATTCTGATAATTTTAACCAAGAAATTATAAATGAAATTGTTTTATGGAAAGTAAACAGATATGCAAAACTTCCTGATGAGGCATTTATATTATTAAACAAAATAAACATCAACGAAACTCTTTTAACGGAAGAACAAGAAAATATTGCTAGAGAACTTTTAAGTATTTTATTAAACCCTCTAAACAAAGGAATTCAACTACCTATGGCTTCAACAATTCTAAGGTTTAAAAATAAAAACATTTTTCAAATTATTGATCAAAGAGTATATAGAGTTTTATATGGCGAAACCCTTTCCTTAAAACCATATAAAAGTCAACAAGTTGTAATAAATGAAATAGAAATGTATTTTAAATACTTGAGAGATTTAAAAGAAAAATGTAATAAATTAAACATCCCTTTTTCAGATTCTGATAGAATTTTATACTTAGCTGATAAACATTATAATAAAAGCATCTCCTTAAATAATTATGGAAATTAACCTACCTATGAAACTCCTAAAAAAATATCAGATTCAAAATTGGACAGTTTGGTATGAAACTATAAACCAATCTATTATTCAATTTCATGAAGAATTTCTTTTTATCCAACAATTTTAGAAGCCAATAACTATACTTTCTCTCAATTTGATTTTCTTATAAATATTGTTCCAAATGAAAAAAAGAATGTTTTTAGAATTAATGAACTAACTAACATTAAAGAAAATATAAGTGAAAAGGAAAATGTAATGATATCAGGATTTAAAACTGCAAATACTGAAATTGATTTTTCAGTTGATGAAGAACTAAATGATAAAGAATTTAGATTAGTTTATGACTCCAATCCTGATTGGGATAATGATAATCCAGAAATGGATTTACCTCTAACTAAAAAAGAAATAGTAAAAGTATAATAGTTATTTTTTTCGATAATTTAATATGTTAGAACAAAAACTCAGACCTGACAGGTTTTGAAAACCTGTCAGGTCTTTTTTTCATCCAAAACGTTAAATCTTTTTAAAATTTACTGCTTTAAAAAATACATGTACCTAAATTAGTTACATTTGTAACCTTTTTAGATTACTGCAAAAAAATAATGACTAATCAAAATATATATGGATATGAAATGGCTCGTATTTCGGAGGTTTATCTGAGTACCTTGTCATCTATTATGAAGCCTTTTGGTATTGAAAGGTATTTTGCTCCATTACTGTATTTGTGTGAAAATAGCGGGAAGATTACCCAAAAAGATTTAGCAGAAGCATTAAAAAGAGATAAAGTTTCTACTATGCGAATGGTAGATTATTTAAGCGAAAAAGGCTTATTGGTTAGAACACAAGATTGCAACGATAGAAGATGTCAGATTTTAGAAGTTACCGATAAAGCCTTGGAACTACTACCTAAAATTAAAGAAGGCGTGCAACAAACCAATGATTTGCTGCTTAGAGATTTTACCGAAGAAGAAAAAGCAAATTTTAAGAAAAGTATGGATAAATTATTTACAACTATAGGCAGTTTGCCCGAACCTGATTTTATAGTTAAAGCATATAAAAGAAATAATAAGTAAAAGATGAATAAAAAAATTAAAAATATAGCGCTAGTTGCTATAACAGCAATAATTTGGTCTTGTGGAGGTACTGAAAAAGATGCTCAACAAGGTCAGGGAAGCTTGCAAGTAAAAGGTATAAAAGTGGCTGCACAACCTTTTAATAGTGAAGTGAAAACCACAGCAACTATAATGGCTAATGAGCAAGTGGAATTGAAAGCTCCCATTGCAGGACAAGTGTTAGCCATTTATTTTGATGAAGGTGCTAAAGTTAAAAAAGGACAACAACTTATCCGTATGGACGACCGATCTTGGAAAGCTCAATTAGTGGGTGTACAAGCTGCGTTAGAAAATGCTCAAAAAGATTATGAACGTAAAAAACAATTGTTAACAGTTGAGGGTAGCAGTCAGGGAGAAGTTGATAATGCTTTTTCTACTGTTGAGACCTTAAAATCTCAGGCAGAACAATTAAAAGTAAATATTGATTTAGCCAATGTTAAAGCTCCTTTTTCAGGGGTGTTAGGAATGAGAGATTTCAGCGAAGGTGCTTTTTTATCTCAAGGTCAAGTAATTACTTCTCTTACAGCAATTGATAAGCTGAAGATAGATTTTACCATGGCTCAAAATCATCAGAACAGTATTTCAATCGGTAAAAAATTAATGGTGTTAATAGAAAATGACACCTTAGAAGCCGAAATTTATGCTATTAGTCCAGTAGTAAGTGAAGATTCCCGAACCATAAATGTTAGAGCAATGCTAAAACAAAATGAAGGAAAAACCTATATGCCGGGCGTTTTTGCTGAAATTATTATCACAACTAATTTTATAAATGATGCTTTATTAGTACCAACACAAGCTATTGTTCCATCCATAACCGACCAAACCATTTATGTGGTGAAAGATGGAAAAGCACAGAAAAAAATTATTCAGATTGGCAACAGAACTAAAGATTTGGTGCATATTACAGAAGGATTATCTGAGGGAGAAGTAGTTTTAACAACTGGTCTTTTACATATAAAAGACGGAATGCCTGTAACAGTAGAATTAATGTCTGAAAAGCAAGAGAAGAAGTAATCAAACTATAATTTAATGAAATCTCTAATCTACAATTTCAAATTTCTAATTATTAACAAATGACATTATCAGATATAAGTATAAAAAGACCTGTTTTAGCATCTGTTTTTGCTATCATCATTGTGATTTTAGGAATAGTAGGCTATCTATCATTGGGTGTGAGAGAATACCCTAGTGTTGATCCTCCTGTGGTTACGGTTACTACTAATTATGTTGGGGCTAATGCAGAAATTATAGAATCTCAAATTACAGAGCCTCTTGAAGAACAAATAAATAGTATTGACGGAATTAAAACACTAAGTTCTAACAGTACAGATGGTAGAAGTACCATTACCATTGAGTTTTTACCCGAAATGGATTTGAATAATGCCGCCAATGATGTGCGAGATAAAGTTTCTCAGGCGGTTAGAAATATTCCTCCAGATGCTGACCCTCCTATTGTAAACAAAGCCGATGCAAATGCTGAAACCATTTTATCCATAACAGTACAGAGTGAGAAAAGAGGTTTGTTGGAACTTTCGCAAATTGGAAATAATATTTTTAAAGAGCGTTTGCAAACTGTTCCCGGTGTAAGTAGCATCAGAATTTGGGGAGAAAAAAAATACGCCATGCGTTTGGAATTAGATCCAAGCAAAATGCGTGATTATAATGTTACTCCCATTGACATTAAAAATGCCTTAAGCAAACAAAATATCGAATTACCATCGGGTAGAGTAGAAGGTGCCGAAACAGAATTAACGGTTAGAACCATTGGGAGACTTTATACGGTGGCGGAATTTGAAGATTTAATCATCAAAGAAGAAAACAATACTTTAATAAGATTAAAAGATGTTGGTTCTGCCCGATTGGGAGCTGAAGCAGAAAGAACCTTGTTAAGAGGAAATGGCGTTATACCCATGGTGGGAATTGCTTTACAACCACAGCCCGGCTCTAACTATGTAGAAATTGTTGATGAAGCTTTTCGTAGATTAGAAATCATGAAAAAAGACTTGCCTGAGGATATTCAATTAAATGTGGCATTAGACAAAACAGTCTCCATCAGAAAAGCCATCAGCGAAGTGCAATCAACAATTGTATTGGCTTTTATTTTGGTTTTGATGGTTATCTTCTTTTTCTTAAGAAACTGGCGGACCACCCTAATTCCTATTGTTTTAATTCCGATAGCTTTAATAGGAAGTTTTGGCGTTTTGTATGCTGCAGGATTTTCCATTAACGTACTTTCTTTGTTGGGATTAGTATTAGCAACAGGTTTGGTGGTTGATGATGCCATTGTGGTAATGGAAAATATTTATACCAAAATTGAGAATGGTATGCACCCAATTAAAGCTGCTTTTGAAGGGGCAAGAGAAGTGTTTTTTGCAGTTATTGCTACATCAATTACCTTAGTTTGTGTGTTTTTGCCTATTTTTTTCATGCCCGGATTAACAGGTGAATTATTCCGAGAGTTTGCTATGGTAGTTGTTGGAGCTATTGTTATTTCTACTTTTATCACGCTTTCGCTAACACCAATGATGAGTTCCCGAATGTTGAAGAAAAGCAAACGAGAAAATGCCTTGATGCGTGCTTTTGGTAAAATAGTAAACGTAAGTACCGAAAAATATACTGCTTCTTTAACCAAATTTATGGATAAAAGATGGTTGGCATTTCCTATATTTTTAGTGATGTTGATTAGCATTTTCTTTATTGGCTCGCAATTGCAATCGGAATTAGCTCCAATGGAAGATAAAAGTCAGTTGCGTATTGTTTCTACTGCTCCAGAAGGAACTTCTTACGAAGCCATGGATGCTTATCAATATGAGTTGATGCAAATTATGGACACCATTCCCGAAAAAGCCTTTTTATTGGGCGTTACTTCTCCAACTTTTAGAGCTTCAACTGCTGCTAACTCTGCTTTTATCAGAATTACGTTGGTAGAACCTTCCGAAAGAAAAAAATCTCAGGCTCAGTTGGCAGGAGAAATTAACCAAATCTTAAAAAATCACACTTTTGCAAAATCTTTTGTTATTCAAGATCCAACCATACAAACTAGTGGTGGTGGGTTTAATAAATTACCTGTACAGTTTATTTTACAAGCTCCCGATTTGGAAAGACTAAAAGCTGCACTGCCTATTTTTATGGATAGTGTTCAAAATAGTCCTGTTTTTTCTATGTCGCAAGTAGATTTAAAATTTAATAAACCCGAAATTAAAGTGAGCATTAATAGAAATAAGGCTGCCTTAATGGGTGTGACCATTGCCGATATTGCTCAAACTTTACAAACATTTTTAAATGAAGAAAGATTAGGGTATTTCATCAAAGATGGAAAACAATATTATGTGCTTTCCGAAGCTAAAAAAGATAAAAAAGACGAGCCTTTAGATTTGCACAACATCACTGTTCGTAATAAAAATGGCGAAATGGTTACCCTTGATAATTTAGTAGATATTGAATTAACTAGTCGTCCGCCATCTTTGTTGAGGTATAATCGTTATACTTCAGCTACTGTAGAAGCCGATTTAGCCCCTGGTTTTGCCTTGGGTGATGGAATTGATGAAATGCGAAGAATTGCTTCAGTGGTTTTAGATGAATCTTTTAGTACTGAATTAGCTGGTTCTGCTTCCGATTTTGCTGAAAGCTCTAACAGTACGCTCATCATTTTTGTTTTTGCATTAATTTTAGTTTACCT
Source organism: uncultured Flavobacteriales bacterium (assembly GCA_937901255.1). GTDB lineage: Bacteria > Bacteroidota > Bacteroidia > Flavobacteriales_E > Vicingaceae > BRH-c54. The sequence continues at coordinate 27,212 of CALCHN010000046.1, forward strand.
AACATTGGCTGCTCAATTTGAAAGTTTTAGAGACCCACTAACCATTATGCTTACCGTTCCATTGGCTTTGGCAGGTGCTGTATTAACCTTATGGATTTTCGGACAAACTATCAATATTTTTAGTCAGATTGGAATGATTGTGTTGGTTGGGATTGTTACCAAGAACGGAATTTTAATTGTAGAATTTGCCAATCAGAAAAGAGATGCCGGAATGTCGTTAAAACAAGCAGCTTTTGAAGCGGCATCACAACGTTTCAGACCTATTTTAATGACTAGTTTATCCACTGTTTTGGGGGCTTTACCAATTGCCTTGGCGTTGGGAGATTCCTCTACCAGTAGAATTCCTATGGGATTAGCAATTATTGGGGGATTGCTTTTATCGTTAGTCTTAACATTATATGTAATTCCTGCTTTATATACCTACATTGCAAGTAAAGAAAATATAATTGTTGATGAAGAGGATTTTAGTTAATGATTGGAGATTAGAGATTAGAGATTAGAAATTAGAGATTAGAAATTAGAGATTAGAGATTAGAGATTAGAGATTAGAGATTGAAAGTTGGAAATGTGTGTTGGAAACTCCTCCCCTTCGGGGAGGCTGGGAGGGGCTTTGGAAATGTGCGTTAGCTTCCCCTCTTGAGAGGGGCAGGGGTGTGTAGAAAGAATGTTTGAGGTTTGAGGTTGTTATTAAAAGTTGAAAATAAGTACAAAAATTACAAATGAAAAAAATTATAACATATAGTTTACTTACCATTTTGATAAGCGTTAGCTCTTTGACAAATGCACAAACATTGCAAGAGTTGATAAATGTTGCGTTGGCTAACAATTATCAAATAAGAGTATTGAAAAATGAAGCTCAAGTTGCAGCTAATAACAACACCATGGGCAATGCCGGACAATTACCAAAGGTAAGTTTAGATGGTGCTTATTCCACTTCTTTCAACAATACCCGACAAGAATTTGCTGATGGATCCGTAAGAGAAGGTAGTAATGCTAAAAACACTAATGTAAATTTATCTGTTTTAGCCAACTGGACTATCTTTAACGGTTTTAGCGTTTATGCCAGAAAAAATCAGTTAGGTTATTTAGAACAATTAGGAGAACTCAATTCTAAATTTTACATAGAACAGACTGTTTCAGATATCGTGATGGTTTATCATCAGTTGTCTTATGAATCGCAATTACTAAAACACTACCAACAAACGCTTGATATTTCTCGTTTTAGATTAAATTTAGAACAAAAAAGAAAAGAAATTGGCTCGAGCACTGCTATGGCTTTCGGACAAGCATTGGTAGATTATCAAACAGATAGCATTATGTTATTGAATCAACAAAATACCATTAAAACACTAGAAATTGAATTGAACAGAATATTAAGTAACAACTTAGAAAATGAACTTACTATTTCTGACGAAGACTTTACTTTATTACCAATTCCAGCCAAAGAAGAATTAAGTAAAATGGTAGAAAGCAGCAACAACCAATTGGAGCAACAACGTCTGCAAGAGTTAATTGCCGAAACAGAGCTGCGTATGTCAAAAGCCAATCGCTACCCTAAAATAGATTTGTTTGCAGGTTATCAATATTCAAAAACTTTTTCTGAAGTAGGTTTTTTTAGCTCTAATCAAAACTACGGACCAACTGTTGGCGTGAGCGTAAGTTTCAATTTATTTAATGGCGGAGCGGTAAACCGAGAGATTAAAAACACTAAAATTTTTACAGAAAATGCTCAACTTACCAAGCAAGATGTTACTCAAAATATTAATGCTGATGTATTAAAACTTTATAACGAACATGTTTCTTTAGGCGAGAGAATTATTTTAGCGAAAAGCAATGTAGCTACCATGCAAAAAGTGTATGAAACAGCCTCAGAACAATTGAAAAAAGGAGCTATAAATGGTTATGACTTCCGTCTAACACAATTAACCTTACTGAATAGCGAACTGACATTGATGCAATTACAATTGGCTTCAAAAGCAATAGAAATTAGCCTGAATAGACTTTCTGGAACGGTGTTGAGTGCGTATATGGATTAAGGTTTTAGGTTGGATGTTTGATGTTTGATGTTTATCGTCATTACGAGCGAAACACAGTGTAGCAAAGTAATCTGTCTATTATAATTTAATTTTTTTTCAAGTTTAACTTATAGACAATAATTGACTAATAACCGATAAAGTCTATCAATAAACCATTGTTCAAAACCACATACTATTTTCAACACAACTAACTCAGATTAAAGTTATTTTTGTGTAGTTCCAATTAAGTTTTACAATGCTATCATCGCAACATAAATATCGTTTATACCTTTTACTTGCTGCATTTGTATTGTGGAGTTGCAAAAACACTCAACCACTTCCTGACAAAAATAAAACTACTACAAAAAACAATACACCTCCTGTGAATGTTGTATTTGAAGAATTAGAGGAAACTGATGAAACAAAAGAAGAAGTCTCTGTTGCTGAGCCAACTTTATCTAAAGACGAGCTGGAACTTAAAACTAAATATGCCGAATTACTAGAAGCCTCTCCTAAAGAAATAGAGCTTATTGAATTATATGCTTTTATTGATGAATGGGTAGGCGTAAAATACAAATATGGCGGCACTACCAAAAAAGGGGTAGATTGCTCTGGGTTTACTAATTTGCTTTATAATAATGTGTTTAAGAAAGAATTGCCTCGTTCTTCATCAGATATAGCGGCTGTTGCCAAAAGCGTTGCTAAAAAAGAACTTAGTGAAGGCGATTTTGTGTTTTTTTCTATTAGAAGCAACAAAGTAGATCATGTAGGTATTTATTTGGCTAACAATAGGTTTGTGCATGCCAGTACTTCTAAAGGAGTTATTATATCAAGTTTGGAACATCCTTATTATGCCAAACATTTTAAAAAAGGAGGACGGATAGATTGATGTGTTTTACACCTGACAGGTTTTAGAAACCTGTCAGGTGTTGCGATACAGTACAGCTATGTGGTTAAATAATGTTATTTAGTGAAAATAATCTTTAATTTATAATAAAATTGACTTTGATGAATGTACTAATAACAGGAGCAAGTAAAGGAATTGGTTATGAATTAACAAAACAATTCGCACAAGAAGCAAATGCCAACATTATTGCCATAGCAAGAGACTACGAGCAACTTAAAACGCTTCAAGACTTTTGTAAACATACCTATAACAAACAAATTCATATTTATAGCATTGATTTGAGTCAGCTTGGTTTTGAGTTACAATTAAATGAAATTCTTGAAGAACATCATCACATTGATATTGTTATTAATAATGCAGGATTTTTGGCTCATTTGGCTTTTGAAAAAACAGCTATACAAACCATTCAGCAGACTTTTCAGGTAAATGTTTTTGCTCCTATGTTGCTTTTACAAAGTGTATTTGCTCATCTTGATGCTTCTAAAAAATGCCATGTGGTTAATATTGGCAGCATGGGTGGCTTTCAAGGTTCTATAAAATTCCCGGGATTGGCTGCTTATAGTGCTTCAAAAGCTGCTTTAGCCAACCTTACCGAGTGTTTGGCAGAAGAATACAAAGGGAAGAACATTTATGTAAATTGTTTGGCACTAGGTTCCGTACAGACAGAAATGCTTAATAATGCTTTCCCTGGTTTTGAAGCCCAAACTACTGCGGAAGAAATGGCTAACTTTATTTTTGATTTTGCTACTCAACAACCCATTCTCATTAACGGAAAAGTTATTCCTGTTTCGGTTGATACGCCTTGAGGGAAAGGCAGCTTTCAAAAAAATGAGAAACTCTAATTATCATCGGAGTATTAATGAGGGGTAAAAATAAATCTCAAAAATAAATGCTCCATATTTTATCATATCTAATTTAAAAACCAACTTGTCATCTTCATAATATCTAAATCCTTTTCTAGGGTAAATATGTGCTCCTTTTTCCTCTTTATATACAAACTTTTCTCGTTTTAATTCTTTAAATTGTGATAAAAATTTAACTTTTCTTCGAAATGCTTTTTTCCTTTGTGTTTTATACTTTCCATAGTTTTTGCATTCATCTATCTTTGCCACCATCACGACATTCTCATCTCTATCAAAAACAACATTTAAATCACTCGAAAAAATAAATGATGTGTCCACTCCTTTATCAATAAATACTGAGTTAGTATGATTATTTATATCGTCAAATAAGCCTTCATAAATCATCGAGTAAGTAACAGTGTCTTGTTTAATAATTTTAAGAATATCCTCATAAGAAGTGTTGACTGGTAAATTCATTAAGGTATCAGGAATAGATAATATATTTCTATTTAGTTTTTGTGAATAACAATAAATCACATTCACTAAAAAAAATAATGTTATAATATTTTTTGCCATAGCCTGATTTTTTTTTTACATTCAATGACTCTATTCCATCTATATTATTCATAGTTATAAGCTAAAATAACAAACTAAACGATATTACCTTAAGGCTTTTCATTATTTAAGATTAAGGCTTTCTATAAAATATTGAGCTTGTTTCAATATCATAAAAAGCAATTAAGCCAAATTCGTGGTTGTAATAAACACGTTGAACAAATGGTTTAATAATATATCGTCCATTAAATACGGTTTGCGTATCAATATGATGAACGAGTACATTATTGTAAGTAGTATTTCCTATGGTAAAAGTGGTTAATAGTGTATCTTCAGGGTTGTATTTTACATTAGGATAAACTTGATAATTAATATTAGCATCAAAAATGGTTAAATATGCATAGGCATGATTTTCTTCTTTTACTTTATCGACAATATGATGTCTTAGAAATCTATGAACATGAAAAATAAATGTGCCTGATGTATCGTAGATTATTCGAGAGGAATCAGGTGTTTCGAATAAGATATCAAATTCTTTTTGTCTGCACAACCTACATTCGCACTGTCTCATCCCGTCATATTCACAAATTTGAACCTTTTCTTGCGTTTTAAAAGTTCTATTAAAATTAAATTCTAATGTCTGATTGCTATCGTTTTCAAAAACTAGTTGATTAGTATTTGAAGGGTATGGAGCGTAAGTTATTAAACTTTCTGTAAAACCATGACAAGTTCCATCTTCACACTCCCCACATGAGAATAATGTAACTCCAATTATTATTAAAACTAAATACTTCATACACATATAATTTAGTGTAAAAAAAAAAGATGCTATTACAATATTAATAAAATTTTAGGAATAAAAATCAGCAACCCTACCATCAAAGCAACTATAGCACTTATTAAAACGGCTGCGGCTGAGATGTCTTTTATCGTTTTAATTTTTTCGTGTCTTTCCGGTGAAATAAAATCGGCTATATTTTCAATGGCGGTATTTAGTAATTCTGTAAGTAAAACCAATCCGATAACAATAATTACTGCCAACCATTCTTCTGTTGATAGTTGAAAATACAATCCGGCAGCAATAACCATTATTGTTGCTACAACATGAATTTTAAAGTTAGGCTCTTCTTTAAAAGCCATCTTTATCCCATTAAATGCGTGTATAAAGCTTTTTATTCTTCGCATAATTAGTGTATGTCTATAAAGTCGAGAGTTTGGTTCAGAATGTTCGAGTTCGAGGTTTCGAAGTTTTTTAAATTCAAGAGTTTACTTGCGTAAATAACTGATTTAAAAAACGAGAATAACGAAGAAATCGGACATTATGGACAAACTCTAATTAAACAAATAATTCTTCTAACACCTCTTTAGTTTTTAAAGTATCAAAATTTACTGCATGGATTTTATAATAATCCAATAAGGCTTGTAATAAGCTTGCTCTTAATTTATTATTGATAACGGTATTTTCAATTTCCTGATAATGGTGTTGAATAATTCCCAACACTATTTGCGATGCGTCTGAATCTATATACGCAGGATGAAAAGGCTTTATGGGTAAAAATACACCTTCTTGCAAATCAAAATATTTATTTTCTGCATTTAGTTTGGTGTTTACTTGTGGCGGAAATCCTAAATATTTGGCAAAAAGTGTTAAAAAATAAATGTGAAAATTAGCGTAGTTTTTTTCGGTTACATCTAACACCTGGACGCTATGATATAAAAAATGAAACAAATCGCTATTTGGTTCCTCCTCTCTAATGGTTTTATAAATAACCTCTGCAATAAAAAAAGCGATACTGCCTTTGTAAACATTAAAAGGAATATCCCGAAAAGGAACGTCTAACTTAATGTCTTTAAGTTGTTGTAGTCCTTTATTTTCTTTGTGATAAGCATTTACATCAACTAATGACAAAGGTTGTAAATAAGCAAATTTATTAGCTGATTTTTTACTTCTTACTCCATTAATAATATACGACTGCAATCCGAATTTTTCAGTATAAATTTTGGCAATAATGCTTTTTTCGCCATACTTAAACTGATGAATTACTATTCCTTTGGTAGTGTGGAGCATATGAGTTAATTGTTAATTGGTTAAGCCCCTCCCAACCTCCCCGAAGGGGAGGAGTTGCCAACGCAAAGAGCCTTTGTTAATCGCTATTTATTAATATCGTTTTTGTTAATCGCTATTTATTCTCGGTTGTTTCCCCCGTTAAAATCTCTAATCTCCAATTTCTAATTATCAATTATATCAATTAAGTATAAGAATTTTTCCAGCTTTTTTCTGGCTACCATCTTCGCTATTAGCAAAAACCATATAAACACCCGATTTTACTCGTTCTCCATTAATGTTTTTACCATCCCAAATTGCTTGTCCACCCAACGAAGTAGTTTCGTAAACAATGTTACCTTCAATATCTGTAATTTTTACATTTGAGTTTACCACCATTCCTCTAATGGCTATTGTTCCATTAAAGTCAGGTTTTACAGGGTTGGGATAAACAAACAATTCATAATCATCTAAAGGTTCTGTTGCTGTGCTTTTGTAAGAAAGTAAACCTTTACTTGTTGCAAAAAACACTTCTCCAGTGGTGTGGTTAATGGTTATATCTAAAATATGATTAGAAAATAGCGGACTATTTTCTTCTGTAAAATGAAAAACTTCTTCTGTACCGTCTGCACTCATTAAAAATACTCCGGAGTTTTGTGTGCCAAACCATTTTCTGTCGGCTCCATCTACAGCTATTGCAGTTACAGACTCTGTTCCTAACAGAATTTCTACATTTCCATCTTGCTCTACAAAAATTTGGTTGACAGTAATTTGTCCGTCAAAAACAGCATCAGGAGTGAATATTACAGCAACACCTTCATCAGTTCCCAACCAAATTTTCCCATCTAAATCTTGTTCAATACAATAAATAGCTGTTCCGGGTACACTACTTCCACCCAAAGTATCAAGTCTATCATCAGCAGTAGTGTTAAATGTTTTATTTTCATCAAAAATTAGAATTTGCTTGTTAATAGGATCAACTATCCATTTATAATCATTTCTATCTACCAAAGTACTAGAAAAATATTTTCCAGAACTACCTGTAAAAGCATAACTATACCAATTATCATCAGCTGTTTTTACATGCAATACTTTGTTATTGTTTGGAAATGAACTTGTTATCCAAAGGTTGTCATCGCTATCAAAATTTAACGTTCCTACCTGAGTAGGCCCAAAAAATACACTATCTAATGGCGAATTTCTGGCGTTATATACTTTAGCAACCTGGTCGTTAATTAACTCTATTAGCCCATTAGACCACGAACCTACAAATACATTATCAATGTTTTTTGGATGAATAGCTACGGCAACAAGTCCGGTTAAAATACCGCCTTCAGGATTTTGTATGGTTTGCGGAAATTTTACCCAAGTTCCTTCTTTTCTGTGGTTAATATTATTCTGACTTACCTGATTAACAAATCCACCGGAAACCATCCATAAATTATCATCTCGCATATCTAATGCATAAGAAGTAGATGTAGAAGGACCGTCAGGAGTTATAAATTCAACAGCATTACTTGGTGTAACTTTTACTAATCCTTTAAAATTATCGGCAAACCAAATATTAGCAGACGCATCAAGTGTTACTTCATTAGAAACGCTAGGAACTCCATTGTAAGTATAATATTCTTGAAGAGAAATTAAATTTTCATCAAAAATTTCGGTAGTATAAAGCTTATTAACTGCTAATCTGTTGCTCGATAATACTTGTAAATTCTCTATATCCTGACCAGTTGTAGAAAAATGTTGCCATACTCCGTTAAGATTAAAAAATATAGTATCTCCTAAACTAACAGCTGCATCATTAGCAGCAAACAACATATTAGAAAAATAAACGATACTGCTAAATTTTCTATTTCCTAAATCAGGTAAAAAACTCCAATTATTAAAGTTGGACAAATTAGGATTATTAAAATCTGCAAAATAAACACCATCATCTGAGGCAGCATAGATGTATTGGTTATCCATTGTTACTGAATGTGTAACCATATCTGCTCCCAAAGCACCATAATAATACGTATCGGTAACTTCTTTTCTATCGGTATCTAACACCACAATTCCGAAATCGGTAGAAAGATAAGCATACTGATTTTTTAAATAAATATGATTGATTTTTTTTGAACCCATTATACCACTCATGGTAATAAACGGTAGGTTAGTAATGGTATTTTCGGCATCTAAAATGTCAATATTTCCATTTTGATATGTAATTATAACTCTCTGATTGTAAGGATTGTATTTAATTTTGCTCAACCCTATATCCGACAATCCATTAACTAAATTTAAACGTTCAACACTATTATCCGATTGAGAATAAATAAATACAGCTGAACCAGTAGCACAATACACTTTTTGGTTGCCATAGCTAACCGAAACAGCATCGCTATAAGGTAAATGATCTCGCCAAGAGCCAATAGGAATATCTTGAGCCTTGAGTTCAATAAAAAGCAATAAGCTAACTGCCAGAATAAGTAACTTTTTAACGGATTTAAAAAACATAGTTGCTTTAACAGATTTGGAAAAACTTTATTGTGTAAAATTAATGAAAAAGTAACAAGATAAGTGCAGTTAAGACGACTCGTAACTATCAATAAAATTAAAAACCCCTTTACTTCTTTCGAAATAAAGGGGAATTTGATAAGAAAAAGGTAACATGAATAACTTTCAAAAGCAGATATCCATAAAATGAAGACGAATTATGAAACAAATAGGTTGCTTATTGTATGAAAATATTTTTTTATCAAAAAATAGTTAAGCTATTGTTTTACAAGTTCTATCTATTTGATTTTGATGGTTTATCCAAAAAAGGCTTTTTTTGTTCTTTTTTAATGTTAAGAATGATAATTTTGAACGAAAACAGAGAAACAATAAATATTATTTAAAATATGTCAGAAGGAATAGAAAAAATCAAATGCCTTATTATAGGCTCAGGTCCTGCGGGATATACAGCTGCAATTTATGCTGCAAGGGCAAATTTAAAACCTGTAATGTATATGGGAATGCAACCAGGAGGTCAGCTTACTACTACCAATGAAGTAGAAAATTTCCCAGGTTATCCTGATGGCGTTACCGGTCCCGAAATGATGGTTCAACTGCAAAAACAAGCTGAAAGATTTGAAACAGATGTACGTACAGGTTGGGTTACAAAAGTAGATTTTTCAGGTTATCCACATAAAGTTTGGGTGGATGATACTAAAGAATTGCATTGCGATACGGTAATTATTGCTACAGGAGCATCAGCAAAATATTTAGGAATACCTTCAGAGCAAAAATATTTAGCAGCAGGCGGTGGCGTTTCTGCATGTGCTGTTTGTGATGGGTTTTTCTACAGAAACCAAGAAACAGTAATTGTTGGTGCTGGAGATTCTGCTTGTGAAGAAGCTCATTATTTATCTAACATTTGTAAAAAAGTTACGATGTTGGTAAGAAGCGAAAAATTCCGTGCTTCAAAAATTATGGAAGAACGTGTAAAAAGAACAGAAAACATAGAAATTCTTTACAATACTGAAACTGTTGAAGTATTAGGGGAAAATGATTTGGTAACAGGTGTTAAAGTAAAAAATACTCAAACCAACGAAGAAAAAATAATTCCATGTACTGGCTTTTTCTTAGCTATAGGACATAAACCAAATACGGATGTTTTCAAGCCTTATATTGAAATGGATGAAGTAGGTTATATTAAAAATGTACCGGGTTCATCTAAAACCAATGTAGAAGGTGTTTTTGTTTCAGGTGATGCTGCTGACAAAACTTACAGACAAGCTGTTACTGCTGCTGGAACAGGTTGTATGGCAGCCTTAGATGCGGAAAGATTTTTGGCATCGAAACATTAATGAAATTCATTAATATAGAAAGAGCCGCTAATAGTTAATTTATTAGCGGCTCTTTTATTTACTAAAAAGCACTAAATGCGTCTTTAATGTGATTAACAACCGTTTTGTTTTCATTCATCACAATAGCAATAACATCAAAACGAGCATTGAGATCAATTTCGTATTGCTCTAAATAATAATTTGCTCCTTCAATAAGGTGTTGTTGTTTAGCTATAGTTACTGCATCTTCAGGGGAGCCAAAAAAATCGGTAGCACGGGTTTTTACTTCTACAAAAACAATTTCATCATTATCAATGGCAATAATATCCATTTCAAATTTATGTTCATGCCAATTTGTAGCAACAATCTCATATCCCTGACTTTCTAAAAAAATCAACGCCTTTTCTTCTCCTTGTTTTCCTAAATCGTTGTGTTGTGCCATTTAGTAATCAAATAAAAATACAGAAAAGAGATTTAGATTAAACAGAAGTAGGGTCAGGGATCAATTAAAATAATCTTTCATTTTATCGAAAAATCCTTTCTCTTTTCCGTTTAGTTTGGGTTGAAAGTTTTCAGAGGTTCTTAGTTTTTCAAGTGTTTCTTTTTCTGCTTTAGTAAGTTCTTGCGGAGTCCAAACATTAATGTAAATTAAGAAATCTCCTTTGCCATAACCTTGTATATTGGGCAATCCTTTTCCTTTTAACCTTAGCACTTTTCCACTTTGAGTTCCTGGTTCAATTTTTACTTTTACTTTTCCATCAACTGTAGGAATCTCTATGGAAGTTCCTAATGCAGCATCAACAAAGTTGAGGTACAAATCATACAATAAGTTTACACCGTCTCTTTTAATATTTTCATGAGGTATTTCTTCAATTAATATGATTAGATCTCCAGCAATACCATCTTTTGGACCTGCATTTCCTTTTCCAGAAACAGAAAGTTGCATACCATCTTCCACTCCTGCAGGAATGTTAATGGTTATCGTATCTTCTTTTCTGATTAGTCCATCATTATTAGCATCAGCTGGTTTTTTGTCAATTATTTTTCCATCTCCACCACAAGCAGGACAAGGAGAAGAGGTTTGCATTTGCCCTAAAATAGTGTTAGCAATTCTTGTAATTTGTCCAGTTCCATTACATTGGTTACAGTCTTTAAAAGTTACTCCTTCGGCATTTACCAGTTTATTTACTTTAATTTTTTTCTCAACACCATTCGCTATTTCTTTTAAGGTCATTTTTACACGAACTCTAAGATTGGTTCCTCTAGACACTCTTCTGCCTCTACTTTGTCCGCCTCCAAAGCCTCCAAATCCGCCACCGAAAATATCACCAAACTGAGAGAAAATATCATCCATATTCATACCGCCACCACCAAAACCACCTCCGGCTGCTCCACCAACTCCTTGGTGTCCGAATCTGTCGTAACGTTGTCTTTTTTCAGGATTGCTTAATACTTCATAAGCCTCAGCTGCTTCTTTAAACTTATCTTCTGCAGTTTTGTCATCAGGATTTTTATCTGGATGATATTTAATTGCCATCTGACGATATGCTTTTTTTATCTCTGCTTCGGAAGCATTTTTAGAAACGCCTAATACTTCGTAATAATCTCTCTTGCTCATTTTAAATTCGTTAACCGTTAATAGTTATTTGTTATTGGTTAAATGTAATTGGTTAATTGCAACTAGAAAGTAAGTTTTTCAAAAATTAATCAATTCACACATTCACATATTAATTTATTCTCACATTTATCATTGCCCAACAACCACTTTAGTATATCTTATCACTTTTCCGTTAAGGGAATAGCCTTTCTCAACTTCATCTATTACTTTTCCTACTTCATTTTTGCTAGGAGCAGGAACTTGAGTAATGGCATCGTGTAGTTCTACATTAAATGGTTCTCCTATTTGAGAAGGTGTTGCTTCTAATCCTTTTTGTTTTAAGATAGAAAGCATCTTTTCGTGGATTAACTTCATACCATCTTTTACGGAATCAATATCTTTAGCATCTTGCATTGCTTTTGATGCTCTTTCAAAATCATCAATTACAGGAAGCATAGCAGTTATTATTTCTTCTCCGGCTGTTTTAAATAAGTCTAGTTTTTCTTTTTGAGTTCTTTTTCTGAAGTTTTCAAAATCTGAATAAAGACGAAGGTATTTGTCTTTAGCTTCTTGCAATTCTATTTCCAATTGTTGTTCTTTTGTTAGTTCTTTTTGTTCTTCCTGATTTTCCGAAGCTTTTTCTTCTTGGATTTCTTCACTATTAGCTTGGATATTCTCTTCCTGAATATTTTTTTCTTCTTCGTTTGTTGTCATAATCTTCAAAAATTTAAAAAATAGTTTTTTAAGGAAGTCAAAAATACTACCATTTGAAATGAAATAGTCAATTTGTCATAATTTTGTTGTAATGTCAGGAATTAATGACAAATTAAGCTTAAATCACAATAAAAATAAGATGAGGAATTATTTTTTTTCGAATTTACTTAGTGCTTCAATCAGTGCTTCGCCTCTTAGGTTTTTAGCGATTATTTTACCATCGCCATCAATTAAATAATTTGTAGGAATTGAGTTTACGTTATACATTGCTGCTCCTTCTGAATTCCAACCTTTAAGGTCGCTAGTATGATTGTTCCAAATTAGTCCGTCTTTTTCTATAGCAGCTTTCCAAGCATCTTTATTGGTGTCTAAAGAAAATCCGTAAACAGTAAAACCTTTACCGTTTTTAAATTTTTTATCTTTAAACATATTATAAGCTTTAACTACTGCAGGGTTTTCTCTTCTGCACGGCATGCACCAAGAAGACCAAAAATCTACTAAAACTACCTTTCCTTTTAAGGAAGACAAAGCAATTTCTTTTCCTTCAGGATTGTTAAATTTTAAATCAGGAGCAATCTCGCCTATGTTTAATCCGGTATTTTGTTTATACATAAAGCCTAGCGTTACAACAATCATTAATACTAGAACAATGCTCGATTTGAATTTTTTAATAGTTTCCATAAGTGTTGGTTTTTATTCGGGAAAATTTAGTCAAATAGAATGCCGATTTATAATCGAATAATTTCAGCTCCAATTTTGTTTAATCTAGTGTCAATATGTTGGTATCCTCTGTCAATTTGTTCAATGTTGTTGATAATACTTTTGCCATCTGCCGACATGGCTGCAATTAGTAAAGCAACACCCGCTCTAATATCGGGAGAAGACATGGTGGTAGCTCTTAGGTTGTAATCTCTATTGATGCCAATTACAGTGGCTCTATGTGGGTCGCATAAAATAATTTGAGCCCCCATATCTTTTAATCTGTCAATAAAGAACAAACGGCTATCAAACATTTTTTGATGGATAAGAACCGTTCCTTTTGCTTGAATTGCAGTTACTAAAATGATACTCAATAAATCGGGAGTAAAACCCGGCCAAGGAGCATCATAAATTGTTGGTATAGAACCATCAATCATTCGTTTTATTTCGTAATGTTTTTGTGATGGTATATAAATGTCATCGCCTCTAATTTCTAAATGAATTCCTAATCGTTCAAAAGTCTCAGGGATTCTTCCTAGCATATCTACTCTACAGTTTTTGATGGTAATTTCTGATTGAGTGGTGGCTGCTAAACCTATAAAAGAACCAACTTCAATAAAATCTGGAAGTAAAGTATGAACACATCCGTTCATTTCCGAAACGCCTTCAATTTCTAATAAGTTGGAACCAACTCCTTTAATTTTTGCTCCCATGCTGTTTAGCATAGAGCAAAGTTGTTGTAAGTAAGGCTCGCAAGCAGCATTGTAAATGGTGGTTTTGCCTTTTGCCATTACGGCAGTCATAAGGATATTAGCAGTTCCTGTTACAGAAGGTTCGTCAAGCAAAATGTATTTTCCTTCCAGTTTGTCTGCTTTAAGGGTGTAGAAAGTGTTTTTAGCATCGTACTCGTAGGTAGCTCCTAATTTTGAAAAGCCTAAAAAGTGCGTATCTAAAGGTCTTGCTCCAATTTTGTCGCCACCTGGCTTAGGCATATAGGCAATTTTAAACCTTGTTAAAAGAGGGCCTAAAATCATGATGGAACCTCTCAGAGAAGCAGCTCTTTTTTTGAACTGGTCGCTTAATAAATAATCGAGGTCGATGTTGTCCGACTGAAAATGAACTGTTCCGTTGCCTTCGCGATTTACTTTTACGCCTAACTCTTCTAATAAATCTATCAGAAAATTTACATCTCTAATGTCGGGTAAATTATGAAGTGTAACTTTTTCGGGTGTTAGTAAAACAGCACAAACCACCTGAAGAGCTTCATTTTTTGCTCCTTGTGGGGTTAATTCACCTCTTAATTTTGTTCCTCCGGTAATTTGAAAACTTCCCATTTAATATCTTCTTTTTTTAAAGTTACTTTTTGAACGTTGATTGTTATTTTTCTTTCCTTTAGAAGTGTTGGTTTGTCTTTTAGATTTGTCAACAGATAAAATTTCATCTGTACTCAAAAATTCAAAAGTATCTTCTAATTGCAATTTTCCTTGCGATAAAGTTTTTAAATCAGCAAGAATTAATTCATCATTAACACTATCTCTATTAAAGGTAAGATAGGTTTTTTTCATTAGGTTAGCAATAATTCTAATAAGTGCATTTTTCTCTTCTTTTTCTTCAATAAGAATAGCTTGTTCTATTAGGTTTTCTATGGTTTTTCCGTAGTGTTTAAATCTTATATTGTTTTCTGGGTAAGCTAATTTTTCGGGTTTTTTAGCAATTGCTTCTCTATCAGGAAGTGGGTAAGGAGAGTCAACATCTAATTTAAAATCGGAAATAATGAATAAGTGATCCCACAATTTGTGTTTAAAATCGGCAATATCTCTAAGGTGAGGATTTAATTGCCCCATAACACTTATTATGGCGTTGGCAATTTTGTTTCTTTCTTCTTTGTTTTCAACGGTCATGGCATGGTCAATCATTTTTTGAATATTTCTGCCATATTCGGGAATAACCATTTTAGGTCTTCGGGTATTGTAGTCTTTTTCTATGTTTTGCATTGTTTAATTATTATGTTCAATTGTACTTAAAAATCAAAAGTAATTATTTTTTTAGGGATTGAAGTTGTTTAAATTTCAAATATAATAATGAAAATGAATTATTTTTTTGTTTTACGAGGCATTTTTGAGAAGCATAGCCGTAGGTTATGGTTGGAGAAAATAACACGGCAAACACCCAGTGGGTGTTTGAGCGAGCTTTGTGTGTAGATGTGAAAAAAGAAACATTTTTTAATTTATAGAGGGGACTTTAGACAACTTCATTCTATTAATTCAATTAATTTATAACAGTAAGCTTAGCAAATTTTAACAAGAGTTGCTTAGTTCCGCTTTGTTGAAAATTAACGGTTGCTTTTCCATTTTCAATATTGGTGATAATGCCATTGCCAAATCTTTCGTGGTTAACCATAGTGCCTTCTTTTAAATCTAAACTTTCGGCACTAGAAGCTGATGCTTGTTGGTTAGGAGAGATTTTTTTTAAGTTTTTGGGCAATGGTGGAGGAGTATGTTGTTTTATTTGTTGCTGATTAGAGCTTTTGTAATTAGGCTTGTTTTGGTAGTTCGAGGAATAAGCTTTTCTTTCAAAATCGAAAGAAGCTGGTTGAGATGAAGGGGTTGATTTTGGCGTTTGGAAATCTAAAAAATCATCATCTATTTCTGAAAGAAAACGACTAGGTTCATTAAATTGTGCTGTTCCAAATTTATATCTCGAAACGGCATAAGAGAGTGTAAGCGATTTTTCTGCTCGGGTAACTGCTACATAAAACAACCTTCTTTCTTCCTCTAAATCTGCTCGTGATGTAAGTGATAGTTGAGATGGAAATAAATTCTCTTCTAACCCAACAATAAAAACATGAGGAAATTCTAAACCTTTAGAGGCATGGATAGTCATTAAAGTAACTTTATCTTTATCTTCATCTTTTTCATTATCTGCATTGGTTAATAAAGCTACATCTTGCAAAAATTCAGGCAACCCCCTTGGAGTAACATCCTCTTCTAGTTCATTTTCGTTTTCACTAAATTCTTTCAAACCATTTAATAATTCCTGAATATTTTCATACTTACTAATTCCTTCAGGAGTTCTGTCGCTAAAAAGTTCTTTCAAAATCCCTGATGTAGAAGCAACTTCATGTCCTAAATCATAAGCATTTTTAGTTTGTAATTGAATTTGGAAACTTTTAATCATTTCCACAAACTGAGCTAATTTATTTTTAGTTCCATTGTTAATGTCAACAGGGTAGTAATTAATATTGGTAATAATCTCCCAAATAGGTTTTTGTTGGTTTACGGCAGTAATAGAAATTTTGTCAAGAGTAGTGTTTCCTATTCCTCTAGCAGGATAATTAATAACTCTTTTCAGCGATTCTTCATCGTTAGGATTAACAATTAACCTAAAATAAGCCAACATATCTTTCACTTCTTTTCTTTGGTAAAAAGAAAGTCCGCCATAAATTTTATAAGGAATATTTTTTCTTCTTAAAGATTCTTCAATAGATCTTGATTGATTGTTGGTTCTATAAAGAATTGCAAAATCTTTGTTTTTGGATTTTTCTTGTTGTTGGATATCAAAAATAGCATTGGCAACAATTTTTCCTTCTTCATTTTCTGTTGCTGCAGCGTAAACTTTTATGTTGTTGCCAAGTTCGTTAGAAGTAAAAACGTTTTTTTCTAATTGATGTTTATTGTTTTTTATAATGTTATTGGCAGCTCCTACAATTGTTTTAGTAGAACGATAGTTTTCTTCTAGTTTAAACGTTTTTAATTCAGGATAATCGTTTTTAAAGTTTAATATATTTTCGATGTTTGCTCCTCTAAAAGCATAAATACTTTGGGCGTCATCTCCAACAACACATATATTTTGGAAAACAGCCGCTAATTTTTTTACAATGATATATTGAGAAAAATTGGTATCCTGATACTCGTCAACTAAAATATATTTAAAACGATGTTGGTATTTATGCAAAACATCAGGAAAATCTTTAAAAAGAATATTGGTTTTAAACAATAAATCATCAAAATCCATTGCTGATGCTTGGAAGCAACGAGCTTCGTAAGTTTGATAGATTTCGCCAATTCTAGGTTTAGCAGCTTGTCTGTCCTCACTTTGAAGCGTTACATCATTAACATATCTTGTAGCAGAAATTAAATTGTTTTTAGCACTAGAAATTCTGTTTAACACCAGGTTGGGCTTATAAATTTTATCGTCAAGACCTTTTTCTTTTAAAATGGTTTTAATTAAGTTTTTTGCATCCTGAGTATCATAAATAGTAAAATTAGAAGGATAACCAATTTTTTCAGATTCGGTTCTTAAAATACGAGCAAAAACAGAGTGGAAAGTTCCCATCCAAATGTTTCGAGCTTCATTGTAGCCAATAATTTTCCCTATACGCTCTTTCATTTCCTGAGCTGCTTTGTTGGTAAAAGTAAGTGACAAAATATTGAAAGGATCGACTCCATTATTAATGAGGTGAGCAATTCTGTAGGTAAGCACTCTTGTTTTTCCAGAGCCAGCACCAGCAATTACCATTACAGGGCCTTCAGTATTAGTTACTGCGTCTTTTTGAGCAGTGTTTAATTCATCTAAATAATTCATATGTAGATATTTATTGTTTTAATTCGGTCATATGGAATATGCCATGTTATCTTCATCTCTGGTTGTGTGCTTTTGCACGTGGTTATTTGATAGAACAAAGGTAAGTCTATGAAGAGTATTATTTACCCATTGTGGAAAACTTTGTTTAAATAGTACATGCAACTCTTTTCGACAAATGAGCGTCATGCTTCTATTAATAAGTAAAAATACACTATTGAACTAAGTATATTTGTTTAAATGATAAAAATATTTTTATATTTGACGATTAATAAATAGAATGTTAAGAACTAAAAAATAAATAAAGATAAATCATTATGAAAAAAATAATTTTTACAATTAGTATTATTTCTGCTAGTATGTTTGGGTATTCTCAAAATGTTGGTATAAATACAACAGGAGCATTACCTGATAATTCGGCAGGATTAGATGTAGATTTTAACAATAAGGGATTATTGGTACCTAGAGTTTCATTAACATCAACAACAGATGTAACTACCATTCCAACACCTGCCACTAGCTTGCTAGTATATAATACAAATGCTGCTATGACAGGTGGAGCTGTTGGCTATTGGTATTATGATGGTACGCAATGGGTTCAGGCACTTGGTCCGCAAGGCCCAGCCGGTCCTGCTGGTCCTGCTGGTCCACAAGGTCCACAAGGTCCTGCTGGTCCAACTGGAGCTACAGGAGCTACTGGTCCACAAGGCCCTGCTGGTCCTGCTGGAGCTACAGGTGCAACAGGAGCTACTGGCCCACAAGGTCCTGCTGGTCCACAAGGCCCACAAGGCCCACAAGGTCCTGCTGGTCCAACTGGAGCTACGGGTGCTACTGGTCCACAAGGTCCACAAGGTGTGATGAATCCAATTGCTTCAGTTTCAATGACCGGAGATCAAACCATGACTGCTACAAACTGGACTAATGTTCCAGGATTGAGTTTGAATTATACACCTACTAAATCTACTGTTTTTGTTCAAACTACAATATCAGGGTTTGCTTATACGGGATCCAATTCTTTAGTCGAGTTTAGAATTTTAGTTAATGGAGCTGCTGTTGGAGGGATGACTGAGAAATGTGGAGTCTATAATTCTTGGGATGGTTATTCTACGACTCCTTGGAGTGTTGCTTTTTCAAAAATGGTAAATGTAAATACAGGTGTTAATAATACATTTGTTGTTCAATATAGAACATCTGCAATATCTGGTACAACTGGAATAGCTATATATAACTCTACTCAACCTAGCCACCATGGTACTATTAGTGTATTCGATTAATAAATTTTAGATGATATGAAGAAAAAAATATTACTAATCGGTTTTTTAAGTTTTTCTTGTTCCTTATTGATTGCTCAATCAAGTGAAAGCAAACTTAAAACTGATAAAAAGAATGGATTAAAATCATTTTCTAATACTGAAGGAGATAAAAACAAATATCCTGAAGCAAAATATTCTGAACCTGCAAATGAGTTAAAAGACAATTCTAATTCAGGAGGAGTTAAAAATAAAAAAGAGATATTGTTTAATAAACCATATAACAATAAAGAAGTTAAACCTGCATTAAAAAGTGCAGATAACCCTAATATAATTAATTAAATATAAATAACCAATTGCATGAAAAAAATTATTTTTACCATTAGTATAATCTCCTTAAGTATGTTTGGATATGCTCAAAATGTAGGTATAAACACAACAGGAGCATTGCCAGATAATTCAGCTGGGTTAGATATAGACTTTACTAATAAAGGTTTATTAGTACCAAGAGTTTCTTTAACATCTACTACAGATGTAACAACTATACCAACTCCAGCAACAAGCTTATTGGTATATAATACTAATGTTGCAATGACAGGAGGAGCGGTTGGTTATTGGTATTATGATGGTTCGCAATGGGTACAAGCACTTGGTCCGCAAGGTCCAGCTGGTCCCGCTGGTCCTGCGGGTGCAACTGGCCCTGCTGGCCCACAAGGTCCTGCTGGAGCAACTGGAGCAACTGGAGCAACTGGTCCTGCCGGTCCTGCTGGCCCTACTGGAGCAACTGGGGCAACTGGCCCTGCCGGTCCACAAGGTCCTGCTGGGGCTACTGGTCCCGCAGGTCCTATAGGAGCAACTGGTCCTGCTGGTCCTGCTGGTCCACAAGGTCCTGTTGGTCCAACATGGAACATTACGTCTAATCAATTTAATGCAAATGGTACTGTAACCATAACAACAGATCAACCCAGTACATTTACATCAACTGCGGGTGCATGGTTAACTACAGGTAACAACCCAGTTGCAACAACCGATTTTATGGGGTCTATTAATGCTGCGGATGTGAAATTTAGATCAAATAATACAGAAAGAATGAGGATTTTAAGCACAGGACAAGTGGTTGTTAATGGTACTGCTCCTTTTGGTGGTACTTCTGTATTTTCGTCATTTGCTGCAGGAGCTAATCAAGCAATTTCGGGTGCATCAAACTCATCTGTAAATTCAATTCATTCTCAACAAACTGGAACGGGAAGAGCTATTTATGGGGGAGTATTTAATACAGCATCTACTGTAGCTGCAGTACAAGGACAAACTGATGGCGGTACAGGTGTAGGTGTGATTGGTATCCATACCGGAGCAGGGGGTGGTGTTGGAGTACAAGGACAGACTGCTAATGCTAATGGACTCGGTGTTTTTGGGATAAATACGAGTACTGCAGCTAGTGCTGTAAGTGTTTATGGTCAAACTGGGGGAGCTGGAATTGCAGTTTTTGGTAATAGTACTCAAACTGGAACTTCTACTGGTTTAGGGGTTGTAGGTCAAGCTGCAGGTTCTGGTGGAATGGGAGGTTTCTTTTATAATGGAAGTGCAACTGGAACAGGAGTTGTTTCAAGTGGTAGCGGACTACCTACATCTTATTATTTAACTGGTGGAACTGGAGGGTCTTTTAATGGAAGACAATATGGGCTTTATGGATTTGCTTGGGGAGGAAATGCTACTGCTTCTGCAGGTGGATACTTTAGAGATAGTGTTTCCGCTGCTCAAGATGTAACTGTTAGAGTTGCAGCTTACGTTGGAGGTACTCAATATAAGATTATTGGTGGAGGGACAGTTTCTACAATAGTTAAAGATGTAAACAATAATGAAAAAGTGATGTTTGCGCCTGAGGCTCCAGAAGTACTTTTTGAAGATTACGGAAAAGGACAATTAGTAAATGGCGTTGCATATATTCAATTAGACCCTACATTTGCAAATAACATTGTGGTTGATAATCAACATGATTTAAGAGTTTTTATCCAGTTAGAAGGAGACTGTAATGGCGTTTATGTAACTAATAAAACCAAAAACGGTTTTGAAGTTAAAGAGCTTTCAGGAGGAGCATCTAATGTTAAATTTTCATACCATGTAGTAGGAAATAGAGCTGATGAATATAAAAATGGTCAGTTATCATCAAAATATGAAGGGTTGCGTTTTCCCGATGCTCCTAAAAATGCTAACAGTTCTTCTATTAAAAATGTTACACCAAAGGAATTTTCACCAGAACAACAAATTGAATCTAAAAATTAAGTGAGATTATTCTTTTTTAGAAAATGTTTAAACTTTATAACATGAAAAAAATCACCTATAATAACCTAATTTTTAAAAGCTTGTTTTTAGTGTTAACACTTAGCTTTTTTAATGGTTACGCTCAAAATAATGCACTGGTTTTAAATGGAGCAGTTACCGTAATGAATGGAGGTTCTTCTGCAACACCTATTTATATTGTGGTTAATCAAAATAATCCTTCAGGTATAGTTAGAAATGGAGGACATATACATTCTGAAAATCAGTATAACTATGTAAAGTGGGAAACTGGTACCAACTCAGGAAGTTATGTAATCCCTTTTGGAGTAGGAGGAAATTTAGCAGACTATATTCCTTTTACATTTAATAAGACTACTACCAATTCTACTGATATTCAAATGTCAACATGGTTTACAAATGTGCCCAACTTCCCTAAACCGGCAGCAACAAATGTTGGTCCGGTAACCAATATGCTTAATTTTGCAGATTCTGTTCAATATGCTATTGATAGATTTTGGGATATTCAGGCTGCAAACAATACAACAGGAGATTTAACATTTTCTTATAGAGGAGTTGAAAATACAACTATTAATCCTACAGGAAATGTAAGGACTCAACATTGGAATGGAACATCTTGGGATGCTCCAGTTACTCCAGGAACACCTGGTGTTACGGCGGGTGTTGGTTCAGCAGGCCCCTTTGTTGGACAAAATACTTTTTCTCCATGGGTGT
Organism: uncultured Flavobacteriales bacterium; assembly: GCA_937901255.1. Classification (GTDB taxonomy): domain Bacteria; phylum Bacteroidota; class Bacteroidia; order Flavobacteriales_E; family Vicingaceae; genus BRH-c54. The sequence goes on from CALCHN010000046.1 coordinate 49,240, forward strand.
TGTCAGTTATTCCAGTTTGTCCAGAAGATACGATTAGTTATGCTGGAGACCCATTTTGTGCTAACGATACCAACACATATAATATAACTCATACTAATGGTACATTAACAGGAACATTTTCAGCTACACCAGTTGGGTTATCTATTAATTCTACTACAGGTGAAATCAATCCTTCGTTAAGTACACCTAATACTTATACAGTAACTTTTACTGTAGCAGCAACACCTACCTGTCCTCAATATCAAACATCAACAACAGTAACAATAAATGCTGCAGATGATGCAAGTTTTGCTTATAGTCCTACAACCTTTTGTATTACAGGAAGTAATCCATTACCTTCATCAATAACAACGTCTGGAGGAACATTTACTATAACTAATCCGGGTGTAATTAATGCTACTACTGGAGAAATTGACATTTCCAATAGTGGATTAGGAACATTTACGGTTTATTATAATACGGCTTCTGTAGGGAATTCATGTCCATCTGTAGATTCAGTTGTGGTAAATATTGTAAATGCACCAGGAGCTACGTTTACTTATAATAACTCACCATATTGTCAAGGTGATATTAATGAATTGCCAGTATTTACTACCAACAATTTTGCAGGAATTTTTTCAGCAAGTCCAGCAGGATTGGTTTTTGTAAGTACTTCAACAGGGGAGTTAGATTTGACGAATAGTGCTGCGGGGACTTATATGGTATATAACAATATCGCTCCATCAGGAGGTTGTGCCGCAGCTGTTGATTCTTTCCAAATAACAATTAATTCAAGTTATTTTGTTGTACAAACAGCACAAATTTGTCAAGGAGATAGTGCTTTAATTGGTGGGGCATATCAATTTACAAGTGGAGTGTATAATGATACTTTAGCAACTCAAAATGGTTGTGATAGTATTGTTTCAACAACACTTACTGTAACTCCAGTAGTAGTTTCACAAACAACAGCACAAATTTGTCAAGGAGATAGTATATTGTTAGGAGGAGTTTACCAAACAACAGCAGGAGTTTATTATGATTCATTAACAACTAGTTTAGGTTGTGATAGTATTGTTGAAACAACCCTGTCGATTACACCACAAAACACTATAGTAATAGACCCTGTTCTTCCGCTATGTTTTGGAGATGATATTATCCTAATTGCAACAGGAAGTGGAAATGGAACAATAACATGGTACGCTGATGCTGCTGGAACAATAGTAATAGGGACAGGCAGTCCATTAGTAATTCCATCAACATCAATAGGTGTATTTACATTCTATGCAAGTGAAATTGGAGGGTGTGATTCGCCAATAGATTCTGTTCAAGTTATAGTGGGTGGAGTGCAAGCTGTAATTAATGCAAATCCAACAACAGGATCAACTCCATTAAATGTGTTTTTTGGAAATGGAAGTACAACTGGTTTTGGAATATCTTACACTTGGGATTTTGGAAATGGAAATACAGATACTATTTTTGAACCATCACAAACTTATAATAACACAGGAACATATACGGTTACCCTCATAGTAACAGACGGTATTTGTTCGGATACAGCAACAGTAACCATAACCGCAATTGGTGAGTCTGTAATTGTAATCCCAAATGTATTTACTCCTAATAGTGATGGAAGTAACGATATGTTTATGGTTGATGGAGAAAATCTAGAAGAAGTTAATGGAGAGATTTATAATAGATGGGGGCAAAAACTTTATGAGTGGAACTCTGTAACAGGAGGATGGGATGGAAGAACCTTGTCGGGAGAAGTTGTACCTGATGGAACATATTTCTTTATTATTAATGCGAAAGGAACCGATGGAAAAGAGTATTTTGAGAAAGGAACAGTTACCTTGATTAGGTAAATAACCAAAATAATATATAAATTAACAAAGGAGTGGGGTAGTCTCACTCCTTTGTTTTTCTATCAATTAACAAATAAATTTAATGGATTTTCTAAAAAAATTAACAAGTTATTGTTTATATAAAAATTAATTGTATTTTTGCACTCCATTTTTTTAGGGATACTAACTATTTTAATTAAATAAATATGCCAACTATACAGCAATTAGTAAGGAAAGGAAGAACAACTTTAGAAAAGAAAAGTAAATCTGCGGCTTTAGATTCTTGTCCGCAAAGAAGAGGTGTTTGTATCAGAGTTTATACAACTACACCAAAAAAACCTAACTCAGCAATGAGAAAAGTAGCAAGGGTAAGATTAACCAACCAAAAAGAGGTGAATGCATACATTCCCGGAGAAGGTCATAACTTACAAGAGCACTCTATTGTTTTAGTTAGAGGTGGAAGGGTAAAAGATTTACCAGGTGTTAGATATCACATTGTGAGAGGTACATTAGATACTACGGGTGTTGAAGGTAGAACTCAAAGAAGATCTAAATACGGAACCAAACGTCCTAAGAAAAAATAATAAATACCAAATAAATATAAAGGTTAAAATAACAAAATGAGAAAGTCAAGAGCAAAAAAGAGAGTATTACTTCCAGACCCTAAGTTTAGTGATGTTTTGGTAACACAATTCGTTAATAATTTAATGTTGGATGGTAAGAAGAGCGTTGCATTTAAATTATTTTATGACGCACTAGAAATTGTAGGACAAAAAGTTACTGAAGAGAATAATTTAGATGTTTTCAAAAAAGCATTAAAAAATGTTACTCCAGGAGTTGAAGTACGAAGTAGAAGAATTGGAGGGGCTACCTTTCAAATTCCACAGCCAATTAGAGATGAAAGACAAGTTTCTATGGGTATAAAATGGTTGATTGGATATGCTAGAAAAAGAAATGAAAAAACTATGGCTCAAAAATTAGCTGGAGAAATAGTTGCAGGGTATAAAGAAGAAGGTGCTGCATTCAAGAAAAAAGAAGATACGCATAGAATGGCTGATGCTAACAAAGCATTCTCTCATTTTAGATTTTAAAATACAAAAAAGTAATTTACTATGGCTAGAGATTTAAAATATACAAGAAATATAGGTATTGCAGCTCATATTGATGCTGGAAAAACTACCACTACTGAAAGAATACTTTTTTACGGAGGTGTTAATCACAAAATTGGAGAGGTACATGATGGTGCTTCAACAATGGACTGGATGGAACAAGAGGCTGAAAGAGGAATAACAATTACTTCTGCTGCTACAACAGTAAATTGGCCTTATAGAGGAAATAATTACCATGTTAACATCATTGATACTCCTGGTCACGTTGATTTTACTGTAGAGGTAAATCGTTCATTAAGAGTGTTAGATGGGTTAGTATTCTTGTTTAGTGCTGTTGATGGTGTTGAACCACAATCAGAAACTAACTGGAGATTAGCTAATAACTACAACGTACCAAGAATTGGTTTCGTAAACAAAATGGATAGATCGGGAGCTGATTTCCTTAATGTTTGTAAACAAGTAAGAGAAATGTTAGGTAGTCATGCATTACCATTACAATTAAATATTGGTGCGGAAGATGATTTTAAAGGAGTTGTTGATTTAATTAACTTCAGAGGAATTGTTTGGAATGAAGATGATTATGGAATGACTTTTAATGAAGTTGAAATTCCTGCGGATATTATTGATGAAGCAAGAGAACTAAGAGGTAAATTATTAGAAGCAGTTGCTGAATTTGATGAAACCTTAATGGAAAAATATTTTGAAGATGAAAACTCATTAACAGAAAGAGAAATTCTTGATGCATTAAGAGAAGCTACCATCTCAGGAAAAGTTGTTCCTATGATGTGTGGTTCTTCATTTAAAAATAAAGGAGTACAAGCAATGTTGGATATGGTAATGGAAATTTTACCTTCTCCATTAGACCAAGAAGCAATAGTTGGTATTAACCCAAGAACAGATGCTGAAGAAAAAAGAAAACCATCAGTAAACGAACCATTTGCAGCATTAGCTTTTAAAATTGCTACAGATCCATTCGTTGGTAGATTGTGTTTTACTAGAGCATACTCAGGTAAATTAGATGCAGGTTCTTACGTATTAAATTCAAGAACTGGAAATAAAGAAAGAATTTCTAGAATTTTCCAAATGCATGCTAACAAACAAAATCAAATTGATTGTTTAATGGCTGGAGATATTGCAGCTGTTATCGGATTTAAAGATATTAAAACTGGAGATACATTATGTGATGAAAAACACCCAATAGTGTTAGAATCTATGGTGTTCCCAGAACCAGTTATCGGTATCGCTATCGAGCCTAAAACTCAAGCAGATGTTGATAAAATGGGTAATGCATTATCAAAATTATCTGAAGAAGATCCTACTTTAACTATTCATACTGATGAAGATTCAGGTCAAACTGTATTAAGTGGTATGGGTGAGTTGCACTTAGAGATTATATTAGATAGATTAAAAAGAGAATTTAAAGTAGAATGTAACCAAGGTCAGCCTCAGGTTGCTTACAAAGAAGCAATTACAGGTACTGTTGACCATAGAGAAGTTTACAAAAAACAATCTGGTGGTAGAGGTAAATTTGCGGATATTGTTTTCACAGTAGAGCCACAAACAGACCCTGAAAAATTAGGACTTGAATTCGTGAATGAAATTAAAGGTGGTAACATTCCTAGAGAATTTATCCCTTCAGTTGAAAAAGGATTTAAAGAAGCAATGAAAACTGGTGTACTTGCTGGTTACTCTGTAGATAGCTTAAAAGTAACATTAAAAGATGGATCTTATCACGCTGTGGATTCTGATGCTTTATCTTTTGAAGTTGCTGCAAAAATGGCTTACAGAAATTCATTACCTAAAGCAGGACCAATTTTATTAGAACCAATAATGAAATTAGAAGTTGTTACTCCAGAAGAAAATATGGGTGACATCGTAGGAGATTTGAACAGAAGAAGAGGACAAGTAGAAGGAATGGACGATAGAGCAGGAGCTAAAATCATTAAAGCAAAAGTTCCATTGTCAGAAATGTTTGGATACGTTACTTCATTAAGAACAATGTCATCAGGTAGAGCAACATCAACAATGGAGTTCTCACATTTTGATCCATGTCCGAAAAATATTGCTGATGAAGTAATCGCTAAAGTAAAAGGTAAAGTAGAAGCATAATAATTTTATATTATAAATAATAATGAGCCAAAAAATTAGAATAAAATTAAAATCATACGATTTCAACTTAGTTGATAGATCAGCTGAAAAAATCGTTAAGACTGTTAAATCAACAGGTGCTATCGTTAATGGGCCAATTCCATTACCAACACACAAAAGAATTTACACAGTATTAAGATCACCACACGTTAACAAGAAAGCTAGAGAGCAATTTCAATTATGTTCTTACAAAAGATTAATTGATATCTACAGTTCTTCTTCAAAAACAGTTGATTCTTTAATGAAGTTAGAGTTGCCAAGTGGTGTTGATGTTGAAATAAAAGTTTAAGTAAATTAATTATTAATATAAAAACAAAGTAAAATGCCAGGATTGATTGGGAAAAAATTAGGTATGACTAGCGTTTATAGTGCCGAGGGTAAAAATATACCATGCACAATTATTGAAGCTGGTCCTTGTGTAATAACACAAGTCAAAAAGGTAGATACCGATGGCTACGAAGCTGTTCAAATTGCTTACGGAGAAAGAAAAGAAAAGAATACTCCAAAGGCCTTACAAGGACACTTTAAAAAATCAGGAACTACACCAAAAAGAAAAGTAGTTGAAGTTGATGGATTGCAAGATTCAAAAGTTGGAGACCAAGTTACCGTTGATATGTTTATTGAAGGAGAGTGGGTGGACGTTATAGGAACATCAAAAGGTAAAGGTTTTCAAGGGGTTGTTAAAAGACACGGTTTTGCCGGTGTTGGAGACGCAACTCACGGTCAGCATAACAGACTAAGAGCACCAGGATCTCTTGGAGCAGGTTCTACACCATCTAGAGTAATGAAAGGAATGAAAATGGCAGGAAGAATGGGTGGAAAAAGAGTTAAACAAGTTAACCTAGAAGTGGTTAAAGTTTATAATGATAAGAATTTAATAGTACTTAAAGGCTCAATACCTGGTCCTAAAGGTTCTTATGTAGTAATCGAAAAATAAATAGGAGGATAACAAATGGAACTAGTTATTAAAAATATAGAAGGAAAAGATACAAAGAAAAAAGCTGTTCTTGATGATACAGTTTTTGCTATCGAACCTAATGATCATGCTATTTATTTAGATGTTAAACAATATTTAGCAAACAAAAGACAAGGTACTCATAAGGCAAAAGAAAGAGGAGAGGTAAAAGGTAGTACTAGAAAAATTAAAAAACAAAAAGGTACAGGTACAGCTAGAGCTGGAGATATTAAAAACCCATTGTTTAAAGGTGGTGGTAGAGTTTTTGGACCAAGACCAAGAGATTATGAGTTTAAATTAAATGTAAAACAAAAAAGATTAGCTAGAAGATCAGCTTTAAGCTATAAAGCAAAAGATGGAGCTATTACAATTTTAGAAGACATTAATTTTGAGTCTCCAAAAACTAAAGAATATGCTTCAATTTTATCTAATTTAAATATTTTAGATAAAAAATCTTTAATAGTTATTCCTGATTCAAATAAAAATGTATATTTGTCGTCCCGAAATTTGAAAGGGACGAAAGTAGTAACTGCTTCGGAAATAAACACTTACGATATTTTGAATGCAAATATGGTAGTGATTTCAGAAGGATCTATAAGCAAAATTGAAGGAATTTTAAGAAAATAATGTAAGATGGAGATTATAATTAAACCTGTTATTACTGAAAAAATGACTTCTCAAACGGAGAAGTTTAATCGTTATGCTTTTGTTGTAAATAGAAAAGCCAACAAAATTCAGATTAAAGATGCAATTAAAGACATGTATAATGTAACAGTTGAATCTATTAATACTATGAATTATGCTGGTAAATCTAAATCAAGATATACAAAAGCAGGATTAGTTTCAGGAAGAACGAATAATTACAAAAAAGCAGTTGTAACCTTATCAGAAGGAGAAGCGATAGACTTTTTTAGTAATATTTAAGACGTAAAGTATTTTATTAACTATACGGGGGATACAACCCTCTAAAGAGATAAACAAAAATGGCATTAAGAAAATTGAATCCCATCACCCCGGGACAAAGACATAAGATTGCTAGTGATTTCAACGAAATTACAACATCTACACCAGAAAAATCTTTAACTAAAGGTAGAAGTAAATCTGGTGGTAGAAATAACGTTGGAAAAATGACCATGAGATACATTGGTGGTGGTCACAAGCAAAAATCAAGAGATATAGATTTTAAAAGAGAAAAGGACGGAGTTCCTGGTATCGTTAAATCTGTTGAATATGATCCAACAAGAACTGCACGAATTGCATTAATTTATTACAAGGATGGAGAAAAAAGATATATTATCGCTCCAAACGGTATTAAAGTAGGACAAGAAATTGTTTCTGGAAAAGGTGCAGCACCAGAAGTTGGAAATACACTTTTTATGTCAGAAATTCCATTAGGAACAGTAATACATAACATTGAATTAAGACCAAACCAAGGAGCTAAATTAGCTAGAAGTGCAGGTTCTTATGCACAATTAACTGCAAAAGATGGAAAATTTGTTGTTGTTAAACTTCCTTCAGGAGAAACAAGATTAATTTTAGCTACATGTCGTGCAACAATTGGAACAGTATCTAATTCTGAACACATGTTAGAGAGATCTGGTAAAGCAGGTAAAAGTAGATGGTTAGGAAGAAGACCAAGAGTAAGAGGTGTTGTAATGAATCCAATTGATCACCCAATGGGTGGAGGTGAAGGTAGAAATGCTGGAGGTCACCCAAGATCTAGAAAAGGATTGCCTGCAAAAGGATACAAAACAAGATCTAAAAAGAATAAATCAAGTAAATACATTATTGAAGGTAGAAAGAAATAATTAAATTATGAGTCGTTCGTTAAAAAAACCACCGTTTGTTCATTATAAATTGCAATTAAGAGTTGACGCAGCTCAGCAATCTGGAAAAAAAGCAGTTATAAAGACTTGGTCTAGAGCTTCAATGATTACACCTGACTTTGTTGGGTTAACAATTGCAGTTCATAATGGAAATAAATTTATACCTGTATATGTTACAGAAAATATGGTAGGACACAAGTTAGGAGAATTTTCTCCAACAAGAAACTTTAGAGGTCATGCTGGTAACAAAAAGGATAAAGGTAAAAGATAAAAATTAGTATATCATGGGTGTTAGAAAAAAAGAAAGAGCACAGCAATTAAAAGAGGCTAAAAAAACATTAAGTTTTGCAAAACTTAATAACTGTCCTACTTCTCCTCGTAAGATGAGAAAAGTATCAGACATGATTAAAGGACAAGATGTTTTTAAAGCATTAGGTATTTTACAATTTAGCCCTCAAGATGCTGCTAAAAGATTAGAAAAATTATTAAGATCTGCAATAGCTAATTGGGAAACCAAAAATGAAGGAGCAAGACCTGAGGAAAGTAACTTAATTGTTAAATCAATACAAGTGGATAGTGCTAGAATGCTGAAAAGAATTCAGCCAGCACCTCAAGGTAGAGCTCACAGAGTTAGAAAAAGATCAAATCATGTTACATTAATCGTTGATAGCAAAAATTAAAAATAGATGGGACAAAAAGTAAATCCAATTTCAAATAGATTAGGAATCATCAAAGGATGGGATTCTAACTGGTATGGTGGAAGATTCTATGCAGATAAAATAGTTGAAGATTACAAAATTCGCGAGTATTTAATGGCTCGTTTGCAAAAAGCAAGTATATCTAAAATCATTATCGAAAGAACTTTAAAAGTAATTACTGTTACTATTAATACATCACGTCCAGGAATTATTATTGGTAAAGGAGGTCAGGAAGTTGACAAATTAAGAGAAGAGTTAAAGAAAATTACCAGTAAGGAAATTCAAATTAACATTTTTGAAATTAAAAGACCTGAGTTAGATGCTAAATTAGTTGCCGATAACATTGCTAAGCAAATAGAAGGAAGAGTTTCATTTAGAAGAGCTGTTAAAATGGCAGTAGCTTCAACAATGAGAATGGGAGCAGAAGGAATTAAAGTATTAGTATCAGGTAGATTAGGTGGAGCTGAAATGGCAAGGTCTGAAGGATATAAAGAAGGAAGAACACCATTACATACTTTTAGAGCTGATATTGATTACGCATTAACAGAAGCTCATACAACATACGGAAGAATTGGAGTGAAAGTATGGATTTGTAAAGGAGAAGTTTATGGAAAAAGAGATTTGTCTCCAAACATAGGCTTAGATAAAGGAAAAAGAGAAAGAGGCGGAAAAGGTGGAGATAACTCAAGACCAAGAAAACCAAAAGGAGCTTCAAAAAGAAAATAATTATAGAATACAACAGTAGTAAAAGATAAAATATCATGTTACAACCAAAAAAGACGAAATATAGAAAAATGCAAAAAGGCCACATGAAAGGAAACTCTCATAGAGGCTCACAAATAGCATTTGGATCATTTGCTATCAAATCATTAGAGGAGTGTTGGATGACAGCTCGTCAAATTGAAGCAGCAAGGATAGCAGTTACAAGATACATGAAAAGAGAAGGACAAATTTGGATTAGAGTATTTCCAGATAAGCCTGTAACTAAAAAACCAGCTGAAGTAAGGATGGGTAAAGGTAAAGGTAGTCCTGAATTATGGGTTGCTACTGTAAGACCAGGTAAAATTATTTTTGAAGCTGATGGTGTTCCATTGGAGATTGCTAAAGAAGCATTAAGATTAGCAGCTCAAAAATTACCAGTGAAAACAAAATTCATGGTAAGAAGAGATTATACAGAATAAGCCGAAATATACAAATCGAGAATTATGAAACAAATAGATATAAAGGATTTATCATTAGATGATTTGAATGAAAAGTATCAAGAACAAAAAGATGCATTAAGACGTGTTAAATTAGCACATTCAGTATCACCACTTGAAAATCCTGCTCAAATTAAACAAGTAAGAAGAACAGTAGCCCGATTGAATACTGAAATCAGAAAAAGAGCAATTCAATCATAAATTATAGTGATAATGGAAAATAGAAATTTAAGAAAAGAAAGAATAGGTTTGGTTGTTAGCAACAAAATGGATAAATCTGTTGTTATTTCTGTTGAACGTAAAGTTAAACACGAAATCTACGGTAAATTCGTAAAGAAATCAACCAAATTTATGGCTCATGATGAAAAGAACGATTGTAATATCGGTGATAAAGTAAAAATCATGGAAACAAAGCCATTAAGCAAAAATAAATGTTGGAGATTAGTAGAAATTATTGAAAGAGCTAAATAATTATGATACAAGCAGAATCAAGATTAAAAATTGCAGACAACAGTGGAGCCAAAGAGGTTCTATGCATTAAAGTGTTGGGCGGAACTAAAAGAAGATACGCTTCAATAGGAGATGTAATAGTTGTTTCTGTAAAACATGCTATGCCTTCAGGTAACGTTAAAAAAGGTGCCGTAGCAAAAGCAGTTGTTGTAAGAACAAAAAAAGAAATTAGAAGAGTAGATGGCTCATACATCAGATTTGATGATAATGCAGCAGTTATTCTTAATGATGCAGGTGAAATGCGTGGAACTAGAATTTTTGGACCAGTAGCTAGAGAGCTTAGAGAAAAAGAATTCATGAAAATAGTTTCTTTAGCACCTGAAGTTTTATAAATTGATATTATAGAGAATAGTTAAGTTATGTCTAAATTACACATTAAAAAAGGCGATACAGTAAAGGTAATTGCCGGTGAATCTAAAGGAGCAGAAGGCGTTGTGAAAAAAGTTTTCACAGAATCTTTACGTGCTATAGTTGATGGAGAAAAAATTAAAAAAATCTCTAAACATACTAAGCCAAATGCTGCAAATCCTAACGGTGGAATTATTAAAGAAGAAGCATCAATTCATGTTTCTAATTTAATGGTTGTAGATCCTAAATCAGGAAAACCTACCAGAACAGGAAGAAAATTAGATAACGAAGGAAAAAAAGTTAGATACGCTAAAAAATCAGGGGAGGTGATATCATGAGTTACGAGCCAAGATTAAAAAGACAATACAAAGATGAAATTACTCCATCTTTAATGAAAAGATTTGAGTACTCATCAGTAATGCAAATTCCTAAATTGGAAAAAATTTGTATTAACCAAGGAGTTGGTGATGCTGTTACTGATAAAAGATTAGTAGAATCTGCTGTAGAAGAGATTACTACCATTACAGGTCAGAAAGCAAACCCTACTTACTCTAAAAAAGATATCTCTAACTTTAAGTTAAGAAAAGGGATGCCTATTGGAGCAAGAGTTACACTTAGAGGTGATAAAATGTACGAATTTTTGGATAGATTAATTGCTGTTGCATTACCTAGAACAAGAGACTTTAGAGGAATTGAACCAAAAGGGTTTGATGGAAGAGGAAACTTTACTTTAGGTATTAAAGAGCAAATTATTTTCCCAGAAATTGATATAGATAAAATTAAAAATGTAAGTGGAATGGATATTACATTCGTTACAACTGCAAAAACTAACGAAGAAGGTCAAGCTTTATTAACTGAGTTTGGATTTCCATTCAAGAAAAAATAAAAAGATATGGCAAAAGAATCAATGAAAGCTCGTGAAAGAAAACGAGAAGCAATGGTTGAAAAATATGCAGAGAAAAGAGCAGCTTTAAAAGCAGCAGGAGATTGGGATGCATTACAAAAATTACCAAAAAACTCATCAAAAGTTAGATTACACAATAGATGTAAATTAACTGGAAGACCAAGAGGTTATATGAGACAATTTGGAATTTCAAGGGTAACTTTTAGAGAAATGGCTTCTAATGGTTTAATTCCTGGAATTACTAAAGCAAGTTGGTAATCCACAAAATTGGTTAAGGAGTATAACTGATAAAATTATCAAAGTGTACTTTATACAATAATATATAAATTAAAAAAAATGACAGATTCAGTAGCAGATTATTTAACAAGAGTTAGAAACGCTGTAAGTGCTAAGCACAAAGTGGTTGATATACCAGCATCAAATTTAAAGAAAGAAATGACTAAAATTTTGTTTGAAAAAGGTTATATCTTAAATTATAAATTTGAAGATGACGGTGTTCAAGGAAATATTAAAATTGCTTTGAAATACCACCCTCAAACAAAAGTACCTGCAATTACAAACTTAACAAGAATTAGTAAGCCAGGTTTAAGAAAATATGCTAATGCTTCAAACTTACCAAGAGTAATTAATGGTTTAGGTATAGCCATTCTTTCTACTTCTAAAGGTGTTATTACCGATAAAGAAGCTAGAAACCTGAATGTTGGTGGAGAAGTTTTATGTTACATCTATTAAAAAGTTAAAAGATTTAGAATTATGTCAAGAATAGGAAAATCCCCAATATCAGTTCCAAGTGGAGTTGAAATTAAAGTAGAAAAAGGGTTAGTAACTGTTAAAGGACCTAAAGGAGAGTTAACTCAAGATGTAGATCCTGTAATAACTGTAGAGGTTGAAGGAGATACTGTTAATGTTACACGTCACACAGAATTAAAACCTCATAAAGCAAAACATGGTCTTTACAGATCTTTAATTGCTAATATGATACAAGGTGTTTCTGAAGGCTTTAAAACTCAACAAGAATTAGTAGGTGTTGGATATAGAGCAAACGTACAAGGTCAAAGATTAGATTTAATGGTAGGGTATTCTCACAATATTATATTTGAAATACCTAAAGAAATTAAAGTATCTGCTGAGGCTGAAAGAGGTAAAAACCCAATCATTACATTAGAATCTCACGATAAACAACTTATTGGTCATGTTGCAGCAAAAATAAGATCATTAAGAAAACCAGAGCCTTACAAAGGTAAAGGTATTAAGTTCGTAGGAGAACAACTAAGAAGAAAAGCCGGAAAATCGGCATCTAAATAATTATAAATCATAATAAAAAATTGTTATGGCACTAAGTAGAAAAGACAGACGATTAAGAATAAAAAGAAGGATAAGAAAGGTAGTTAAAGGAACTAACGAACAACCAAGATTGTCTGTATTCAGAAGCAATAAAGAAATTTATGCTCAAATTATTAATGATATTACAGGTACTACTTTAGTAGCTGCTTCATCAAGAGATAAAGAAGTTAAAGCTAAAGGTAATAAAACCGAAGTAGCCTCAATTGTAGGTAAAGCAATAGCTGAAAAAGCAGTTAAAGCTGGAATTACAAATATTGCATTCGACAGAAATGGTTACTTATACCACGGTAGAGTTAAAGCATTAGCTGAAGCTGCAAGAGAAGGTGGATTAAAATTCTAATAAATATAGAACAAGAAATATTTAAGATGGCAAAAACAGATAATAAAAGAGTAAGAGCTACCGAAACTGAATTAAAAGACAGATTAGTAGCAATTAATAGAGTTACCAAAGTTACCAAAGGTGGTAGAAATTTCAGCTTTTCAGCAATTGTTGTTGTTGGTGATGAAAATGGTGTTGTAGGACACGGATTAGGTAAAGCTAACGAAGTAACAGAAGCAATTACTAAAGGTATTGATTCAGCAAAGAAAAACTGCATTAGAGTTCCAATTATTAATGGAACAGTTCCTCATGAGCAAAATGGTAAGTTTGGTGGTGCAAGAGTATTCATCAGACCAGCTGCTCACGGAACAGGAGTAATTGCAGGTGGTGCAATGCGTGCTGTTTTCGAAAGTGTTGGTATAACTGATGTTTTAGCAAAATCAAAAGGATCTTCAAACCCTCACAATGTGGTTAAAGCTACATTAGATGCACTTGCTAACTTAAGAGATGCATACACAATTGCAGATCAAAGAGGTGTAGATTTAAATACAGTATTTAACGGATAGTTAAAATTTTTATAAGATGGCAAAAATTAAAGTTAAACAAGTAAAAAGTTCTATTAAACGTCCTGAAAGACAAAAAAGAACATTGATTGCTCTAGGGTTGAAAAAAATGAATAGAGTAGTTGAACACGAAGCAACTCCTCAAATTTTAGGAATGATTGCTAAAGTTAATCACTTAGTTGAAGTAGTAAAATAACAAATTTAAACAATAAAAGATGGACTTATCAAATTTAAAACCTGCGAAGGGTTCAACAAAACAGCGTAAGCGAGTAGGTAGAGGTCAAGGATCAGGAAGAGGCGGAACCTCCACAAGAGGACATAAAGGAGCGAAATCTAGATCAGGATACTCTACTAAAATAGGATTTGAAGGTGGACAAATGCCACTTCAAAGAAGAGTACCTAAATTTGGTTTTACCAATATAAACAGAGTAGCTTATAAAGGTATTAACTTAGATGTACTTCAAAAATTAGCTGATGAGAAAAAAGTGACTGAAATTACTTTTGAAGTTCTTAAAGCAAATGGACTAGTATCTAACAATGATTTAGTTAAAATTTTAGGAAGAGGTGAACTTAAAGCAAAATTAGATGTTAAAGTGAACGGATATTCCAAAACTGCTAAAGCTGCAATTGAGGCCGCTGGAGGTACAGCAACTCAGCTTTAATTAGTAATTAAACAGAATGAAAAGATTTATAGAGACCATAAAAAATATTTTAAGTATAGAAGAACTTAGATTGCGTATTCTAACAACACTTGGTTTGTTGTTAGTTTATCGTTTAGGTTCTTATGTAGTTTTACCTGGTGTAGATTCTACTGCTCTTGAAGCTGCAAATGCTGGCGGAACTGGTGGTGGAATCATGGATTTGATTAATATTTTTGCAGGTGGTGCATTTAGTAGAGCATCAATTTTTGCTTTAGGAATTATGCCATATATTTCTGCTTCTATTGTAATTCAGTTGTTAGGAATGGCAATTCCTTACTTCCAACGATTACAAAAAGAGGGAGAAAGCGGTAGAAGAAAAATTAATCAAATCACTAGAGTATTAACTATTGCAATTACTGGTTTTCAAGCTCCAGGTTATATCGCTACTCAGGTGGCTAACTACCCTGGTGTGGTACCTAATGAAGGGCCATTATGGTGGTTCTCAACAGTTCTTTTATTAATCACAGGTACTATGTTTGTAATGTGGATTGGTGAAAGAATAACTGAAAAAGGTATTGGTAATGGTATCTCTTTATTAATTATGATTGGTATTATTGCTAACTTACCTTCTGCATTTGTGTTCGAAATTGGATCTAGATTCGGTATCGGTGGTGTTGGTGGACCAATTATCTTATTGATAGAAGTTGCAGTATTGTTATTAGTTATTTTAATTACTATTTTATTAGTTCAAGGTACTAGGAGAATTCCTGTTCAATATGCAAAAAGAATAGTAGGTAACAAACAGTACGGAGGTGTAAGAGATTACATACCTTTAAAAGTAAATGCAGCGGGAGTAATGCCTATCATCTTTGCTCAAGCAATTATGTTTATTCCAATGACCTTAGCAGGTTTTGGAGATTCAGGAGCTACAAGCTGGATTGTTACTACATTCAGTAATCCAAACGGGTTTGCTTATAATTTAACTTTCTTCTTAATGATTATAGCATTCACCTATTTTTATACTGCTGTAACCATTAATCCAAATCAAATGGCAGAAGAAATGAAAAGAAGTGGAGGATTTATTCCAGGTGTTAAACCAGGAAAAAGAACTGCTGAATTTATAGATAATGTGATGTCAAGAATTACTTTACCAGGATCGATTTTCTTAGCTTTAGTAGCTATTTTACCAGCTTTCGCTGCGATATTTGGTGTAAATCAGGCATTTGCATATTTTTATGGTGGAACTTCATTATTAATTATGGTAGGTGTAATTTTGGACACTTTACAACAAATAGAAAGTCATTTATTAATGCGTCATTATGATGGATTAATGAAGACTGGAAAAATTAAAGGAAGATCATCAAGAATGGGGATGGCAGGATAATTTAGAAGATTGATTTTAAATGGGTAAAATTTATTACAAGACAGACGAAGAGATAGAATTATTAAGAGAGAGTTCTTTACTTGTTGGAAAAACATTAGCCGAAGTTGCTAAAATTATTAAACCAGGTGTAACAACAGCTGTGTTAGATAAAATTGCTGAAGAGTATATTTTAGATAACAATGCAAAACCAGGTTTTAAAGGATTATACGGTTGTCCGAGTACATTGCTTTGTTCAGTAAATGATGCAGTAGTTCATGGATTACCAACCGATAGACCTTTAGAAGATGGAGACATTGTATCTGTAGATTGTGGAGTGTTGAAAAATGGTTTTTATGGTGATGTAGCTTACACTTTTGAGATTGGGGATGTTAAACCCGAAGTAAAAAAGTTGTTAGAAGTTACCAAAGAATGTTTAAAAAGAGCTATTGAACAAGCTGTTGTAGGAAATAGAATTGGAGATATAGGTTATGCTGTTCAAAGTTTAGCACACGAACATGGGTATGGAGTGGTGAGAGAATTAGTAGGGCACGGATTAGGAAGAGAGCTTCATGAGGAACCTCAAGTTCCTAATTTTGGTAAAAGAGGAAACGGCATAATGTTAAAAGAAGGGATGGTTATAGCCATAGAGCCTATGATTAACTTAGGAAAGAAAGAAGTGAAAGAAGGAAAAGACGGATGGACAATTCTTACAGTTGATGGTTCTGTGTCAGCTCATTTTGAACATGATGTGGCTATTAGAAAAGGAAAAGCAGATGTATTATCATCTCATGAGTTTATTGAAGAAGTATTAAAAAATAAAAAGTAAAAATTATAAATGGCAAAACAAGCATCGATAGAGCAAGATGGAACAATAATAGAAGCATTATCTAATGCACTATTTAGAGTAGAGCTTGAAAATGGACACATTATAACGGCTCATATTTCAGGAAAAATGAGAATGAACTACATTCGTATTTTACCCGGAGATAAAGTAAAAGTGGAAATGTCTCCTTATGATTTAACAAAAGGAAGAATTTCATTTAGATATAAATAGAATAATTTAAAAAGAATAAGAGATGAAAGTAAGAGCATCATTAAAAAAGAGAAGTGCAGATTGTATAATTGTTAGAAGAAAAGGACGTTTATACATCATTAATAAAAAGAACCCTAAATTTAAACAAAGACAAGGTTAATTTTGTTAATCATTAAAACTAGTAAATAAACTTACATTAATTAATATAATATGGCAAGGATTGCAGGTATAGACTTACCAAAAAACAAAAGAGGTGTTATAGGATTAACTTATATCTATGGTATAGGAAATTCTTCTTCTAAGAAAATTTTAGAAAAAGCTGGTGTTGACTTAAACAAAAAAGTTCAAGATTGGGATGATGATGATTTATCTAAAATCAGAAAAATTATCAACGAAGAATTTAAAATTGAAGGAGCACTACGTTCTGAAGTTCAATTACACATCAAACGATTGATGGATATTGGATGTTATAGAGGTGTTCGTCACAGATCAGGCTTACCACTTAGAGGACAAAGAACAAAAAACAACTCTAGAACTAGAAAAGGTAGAAAGAAAACTGTTGCTAACAAGAAAAAAGTAACTAAATAATAAATAAGTTCAAGGTTTGAAGTTAGAGGTTTAAAAACTTCAAACCTCAAACTTCAAACTTCAAACAAATAAAAATGGCAAAGTCAAACGTTAAAAAGAAGAAAAAAGTAAATGTTGAAGCTTATGGAGAGGCTCATATTCATGCGTCTTTCAACAATATTATCATTAGCTTAACGAATACTAACGGACAAGTTATTTCTTGGTCGTCTGCTGGTAAAATGGGTTTTAAGGGTTCTAAAAAGAATACTCCTTATGCTGCTCAATTAGCTG
>CALCHN010000047.1 GCA_937901255.1 uncultured Flavobacteriales bacterium
TAACTTTGCTCCATGAACATTACAGCAAACCTACAACAAATAAAAGCTTCCATTCCTGAACACGTTACCTTGGTAGCGGTTTCTAAAACAAAACCCAATGAAGCAATTTTAGAAGCTTACCAAGCTGGACAACGAATTTTTGGAGAAAATAAAGTACAAGAATTAACTGAAAAATACGAAAGCTTACCTAAAGACATTGAGTGGCACATGATAGGTCATTTGCAAAGCAACAAAGTAAAGTACATTGCTCCCTTTGTAAGTTTAATTCATGGTGTAGATAGTTTTAAATTGCTAAAAGAAATTAATAAACGAGCTGCTCAAAACGAAAGAATAATTAATTGTTTATTGCAAATTCACATTGCTGAAGAAGACACCAAATTTGGTTTTAACGAAAAAGAAGTGATTGAACTCATAAAAAGCGAAGCATTCCAACATTTAAAAAATATAAAAGTTGTTGGACTAATGGGTATGGCAACTTTTACTGAAAACGAAAACCAAATCCGAAAAGAATTTAAAACTCTAAAAAATTTATTTGATAAATTTCAAATCTCCAATCATCAATTTCAAATTTTAAGCATAGGCATGAGTGGAGACTACCAAATCGCTATTGAAGAAGGTAGTACTATGATTCGGGTAGGAAGTAGTATCTTTGGAGAAAGAAATTACCATTCATCATGAATCAATATTTAGCATTACTAAGAGGAATTAATGTTGGTGGCAACAACATCATCAAAATGGCTGACTTAAAAGCTTGTTTTGAGAAAATGGGCTTTACTGATGTAAAAACGTACATCCAAAGTGGAAATGTAATTTTTAAAGCTGATACCAAAGACATCAATCAACTAACTCAAACCATTGAAAAAAACTTATCCGAGCAATTTAATTACAACTCTGTTGTAGTGGTAATTACACATCAACAATTGAATAAAGTTGTTGAGGAAATTCCTACCAATTTTGGTACTGATAAAGACAACTACCGCTACGATGTGTTGTTTATTAAACCACCACTTAAAGCCACTGAAATTATTGCTGACATTCCGCAACATAATGAAGTGGATAAAGCTTACGCTGGAACGTATGCTATTTATTTCATTAGACTAATAGAAAAAACCAACAGAAGCTATTTAAGCAAACTTATTCAGCTTCCTATTTATAAAAATATTACTGTAAGGAATTGGAATACTACCTCCAAATTACATCAATTAATGAATAGCTAAATAGATTTGTGTAATGGTAAATAAAAACACTTTGATTCACCCCTAAGTTGCCTTACGACAACCTCTCCCCCTCTCTTTGAAGAGAGGGGGCAAGGGGGTGAGTAGAATTAATAAATCATCACATTTTTTTAATTATCTAAATTTTTAAAATAACTTTATGAAAACAGAAAAATGTCCTTGGTGCTTAGGTTTTGAGCAGTACATCAACTACCATGATGAAGAATGGGGAGTACCAGTTTTGGACGATAACAAACAGTTTGAATTTTTAGTACTAGAAAGTGCTCAAGCCGGGTTAAGCTGGTCAACCATATTAAAAAAACGAGAAAACTACCGACAAGCTTTTGCAGATTTCAACCCGAAAAAGGTAGCTCAATTCGACTCCAAAAAAGTAGAAGAGTTATTGCAAAATGCAGGAATTATACGAAACAGAGCCAAAATTGAAGCTGCTATAAATAATGCTAAAATTTTTCTGGATATCCAAAAAGAATACGGCTCTTTTGCTCAATTTATTTGGGGTTTTGTAAATGGAAAACAAGTGCAAAACCAATGGAAAACATTAAAAGAAGTTCCTGCAACTACTGCTATTTCTGATGAATTGGCAAAAACCATGAAGAAAAAAGGATTTAAGTTTTTAGGTAGCACAACACTCTATGCTCATATACAAGCAGTAGGCATGGTAAACGATCACTTGGTAAGTTGCCCTAGATATGCTGAAATTAAAAAAGAATTTGGCAATAAAAAGCTGATTTAACTATTCTTCCAATAATAATCAAAACAAATTGGACAAATAGTGTGGCTCATATTTTTAGGCATAGTTGAAATATAATCTGGCACCCAATCCCACTTATTCAAATCAATGGCAGATTGTGTTCTTCTGCAATTACTACATTGATTGATAAAACCAGTTTCTTGAAGGTAATTTTTTTCTAAATGGGATGGTTCATTATTTAATTCGCTCTCTACTTGTAAAGAGTTTATTATAATTACTCCCTTAGCGTCTTTTAATGGATATAACCGCTGCATAAACAGTCTGTATTTTTCAATACTTGAACACTCATACGATAAATTTTTACTTTTTCCAGTTGTTAAAACTTCCTCAAGTGCTTGTGAATAGATTTTCTTAATATCTCCATTAATTGCTTTAAGTATGTTTGAACCTAACGAATGATTATTTGTTATTTGCGGTTCTCCATCATTATCTTTAGCAAATTTAAAATACGCATCGTTAAAATAAATTAGATTAAAATTTTCATCAACAGCGTAAATGCTGTGCGGATCTTTCTCGAGTGTTTCAAAATCTATTTCTACTAATTTATTTTTAAAATCTGCTATGTATCTTTTCATTAAATAATTATTAAAAAATTACATTTCTGTTCACAATGTAAAAGTAACAAAAGACTATTCCAAACAACAATCATTAACATAAGAATATCATTTTATTAAGAATTTTTTGCATATAATTACTGAGTAGTGTTCAATTTTTCCAAACACAAAAAACCCACATAGAATCTATGTGGGTTTTTTATTTAATTTAATATTTAAGATTTAAACAAACTCTGTAAAGTCAATAGCATCTTCTCCAAAAGCTTCGAAAATATCAGTAGCTACTACATAAGTACTTTTGTTTCCTGCTTTTTTAGAAAAATACAACTCATACTCTGCATTATCTTCATTGCTAATCATTTTAATCATAGCATGTTCTTTTTGTTTTTCGGCAGTTAAATCAGCCAAACAAAGCGGACAATAAAACTCCACTAACTCACCTTTTTCCAACTGAAATTTAGGATGTGTTTTATAACTGTACTCCCCTATTTTAGGACTTAACAAAATTAAGCCACTATGTTTTCTGTTTGTTTTTGTTGCAAACACTAACTGATCTGCCACATTTAAATGCCCCTTACATGTCGGACATAAATAATCACTTTCTTTAAAACTCATAATTCAATTAATTTAAAACATTTTTACCGTTATAAATTTAAGTTATTTTTTATATCGACCACCCATTTTCACCACTTTTTTTTATAAACACTTTAGCTCATCAATTATTCTAAAAAAGTTAAGCATCTTTGCAATCTGTTTTACCAACATTTTTACTTTGCAAAAAGAGCCTTATATATTAGAAATTAGTGTTTCACCCGAAGAAGCTGCTAGCGATATTTTTATCAAGCAACTTATTGCTTCAAAAACTAAGTTGGAGGATGTTGAATTTCAAATTGTAAGACGATCTATAGATGCCCGAAAAAAGCAAGTAAAATTCAACCTAAAAATTGAAATTTATACCGATAAAAAGCCTGCTCTTTTTCAAGCAAAAAAATTTACACCCATAACAAGTAAGCAATCTGCTGTAGTAATAGGTTTTGGTCCTGCCGGAATGTTTGCAGCTCTTAAACTATTGGAAAAGAACATCAAACCCATCGTAATAGAAAGAGGCAAATCCATTAGAGACAGACGAAGAGATTTAGCCAACATCACTAAAAACCAAATCGTAAATCCCGAATCGAATTATTGTTTTGGCGAAGGTGGTGCAGGAACTTTTTCTGATGGAAAACTTTATACCCGTTCTACCAAAAGAGGCGATGTAAAAGAAGTGTTGCAACTGTTGGTTCAACATGGTGCTGACGAAAATATTCTGATTGATGCTCATCCGCACATTGGCACCAATAAATTACCTAAAGTGGTGGAAGCCATTAGAAATACCATTATAGAAAATGGCGGAGAAATTCATTTTGAGAGTAAACTAACTGATTTATTAATAGAGAATAATACTATTAAAGGAGTTGAAATTAACAGTAAAACAATCATTAAAACTTCTAATGTAATTCTAGCAACAGGGCATTCTGCAAGAGATATTTTTTATTTGTTGGATAAGAAAAAAATCAAGTTAGAAGCCAAACCTTTTGCTGTTGGGGTAAGAGTTGAACATCCACAAGCGTTAATTGATAAAATTCAATACCATTGTGAAGTGAGAAATGAATATTTGCCTCCGGCTTCTTACAAATTGGTTACTCAAGTAAAAAATAGAGGAGTATTTTCTTTTTGTATGTGTCCGGGCGGAATTATAGCTCCATGTGCCACAGCCCCCGGAGAAATAGTTACCAACGGTTGGTCTCCATCTAAAAGAAACAATCCTTTTGCTAACTCAGGCATTGTGGTAGCTGTAGAAGCTGAAGATTTAAAACCTTACGAGCAATTTGGTGCTTTAGCAGGATTAAAATTGCAAGAAGCTATTGAGCGTAAAACTTTTGTTGCAGGAAAAAATGATGAGCAAAATAATTTCGGACAAATAGCTCCAGCCCAACGTTTAATAGATTTTATTGACAACCAAATTTCAGCATCATTGCCCGATTGCTCTTACAAACCGGGAGTTGTTTCTGCTCCAATTCAAGAAATACTACCACCATCTATTGTTAGCAGATTACAACAGGGATTTAGAGATTTTGGCAACAAAATGAGAGGTTATCTTACCCGAGATGCTATTATTGTTGCGGTAGAAAGCAGAACATCTTCTCCAGTAAAAATTCCAAGAGATAGAGAAACCCTACAACATCCTGAAATAAAAGGCTTATACCCTTGCGGTGAAGGTGCAGGCTATGCAGGTGGAATTGTATCTGCTGCTATTGACGGACAAAAATGTGCTGAACAAATTGGGGAATAGTTCCATTTTTTAACCACATAGCAAGCAATAGCTGTCTATGTGGTTAAATGTTTTATCTTGGAAGTCAAACAAATACAAAATCCATTAAATCATAACTTTTATAAGTAGTAATTTATAGCTATTTTGGTATTTTTGATGTCAATTAATATTAATATAACTCAATATCACAAAAGGATATAGTTAATTGATTTTCAAAACTAAACAGGTTTACACTTAAAAATGATTTCCTATTTACGAATAACATTATTGATAATTTGGACCTTCTCGCTAATGCTGATAGCTCCATTGTTCATTCCTTTTGTGATGAACAGACAATTTCCTCTAATGGTTGCCAGAACAGTTTTTGCTCCTATTTTATTGAAAATTGCAGGAATTGATATCTCCGTTAGCGGTAAAGAAAATGTTCCTGCCGATAAACCTGTCATTTTTGTTTCCAACCATTTTTCTCATTTAGATATTGGTTGTTTATGCTATAGCCTTCCTAAAAACTTACACTTTATCGGTAAAAAAGAACTTATCTGGACGCCCGTTGTAGGTTGGTACATGTGGGTTGCCGGACATATTTTTGTTGACAGAACAAACCGAAAAAAAGCGGTTAAAAGTATAGCTAAAGCGGCAAAAAAAATAAACCAGGGTAAATCTGTAGTACTTTTTGCCGAAGGTACTCGTAGCAAAACAGGAAAAGTTGAAGCTTTTAAAAAAGGGGCATTTCATTTAGCTATTCAGGCAGGAGTTCAAATTGTTCCTGTATCTATTAAAGGCACTTACGAAGTTTGGAAATCAGGAACATCAACCATCACTCCCGGAAAAGTAGAAGTAACCATTGGTAAACCCATTGATAGCAGTAAGTTTAATAAAAATAATATCAACGATTTTGTAACTGCTGTTAGAGAAAGTATTATTTCTATGCAATAAAAGGCTAAATCATTTACTTTTTATAACTCTCCCCTAACCCATCTCTTTAAAGAGAGGGGAAAAATTAACAAAGTTAATTAGGGGTGAGTCAAAAGCAATATAATTATTACCAACATCTTTATTTCTTTTCAAACAATACTCATCCAGACCTTTTAATTAAATTTTATGAAAATCTGAATTTTAGAATAATAATCGAACTCAGGTTATCAATTACCTCATCTTTCAAATCAAAATAAATTGTAATTTAGCCGCAATGAATAAGTTAATTATCTTTACAGTTACCACTATTTTTTACCTATCTTCACTTATGGTAAAAGCTCAGTGTCCTGTTAATGTTACCATTAGCAGTAACCCTGATGTAACTGCTGGGCCTGTTTGCGAAAACACTCCTGTTCAGCTTACTGCAGATTCTTCAGCTGGAGCTGTAAACCCAACTTATGTATGGGTAATTAATGGAGATACCGTTCCCGGAAATGGCTCTACCATTAATCTTCCTGCCAACAATCAAACTGTTATCGTATATATGAATACCTCAACAGGCTGCTTTCCTGATGGTGATTCTTCTTCTATTTTTATTAATACAACCATCATTACTACAGAAGCTACGCCCATTATAAAAGAATGTAATCAAACGGTTGCTGATGTGGTAGTTTCTTCAGAAGGTGGTGAAGCTCCTTACAGCCATGAGTTGGTTGGTGTAGGACAGAGTTCTACCGGATTTTTTAGCAGTGTGCCAATTGGCAGTTACACGCTAATTACTACAGATAATAATGGTTGTACCGATACCACACAAGTTGACATTACTCCTTTTGATTGTCCTGATCCAATACCAGCACAAGTTTTTACGCCTAATGGCGATGGTGCAAACGATACTTGGTTCATCCGTTTTATTGAATTATATCCAAAAAATAAAGTCTATATTTTCGACCGCTGGGGACAACGTGTTTACCATGAAGAAAATTACAAAAATGGTGATGGTTGGGATGCAAAATATTTAGGTGGCGATTTACCTGTTTCTACTTTTTACTATATTTTAGAAATTACTCCCGAATTTGGAGATGAAAAAGTGTTTAAAGGAGCTGTTTCTATAATGCGTTAATATGTTTAAAATTGTAAGTTACATAGCTATTTTTATGTTAGTTGTTCAAACACTTTTTGGACAACAAGCTCCGCAATACTCGCAATATACGTTTAACAATTTTGGACACAACCCCGCTTTTGCAGGTACTGCCAAATGTTTAGATTTTAAAGCAGGAACTCGTTTACAATGGGTAGGTTTCGATAATGCTCCTCGCACCTATTTTGCAAGTGCTCACATGCCTTTTAAAAGTAACCATTACAAAGCCAACAAAGGTACACATGCTATTGGACTTTATGTTGAGCAAGATGCTTTACACCTTACTACTCGCTCCTACATTAAATTAGGATATGCTTACCATAAAAAGATTTTTCCGAAACTTACGTTGGGAGCAGGAATTTTTGCAGGTGTTCAGCAATATAGTATGACAGATGTTTTTGGTAACAATAATCCTGACCCTGTGTTGGATAATGCCGGAGGTTCTGTTCTGCATTACCCGGATATTATGCCCGGAATTTTATTGTACAACAACAAAGTGTATTACAGTTTTTCTATTAATCAAACCTATTTTAAAAACATTAAACTCGGACAAGAATCTAAACAAGTAAACCAATACTATATAGGTATGGGACATCAATCTGTACATAATGATTGGACTGTTTTTAAATCATTTTTATTGAAAATGAACAACATGGGGCCTCCTGCATTAGATTTGAATATTGCTTGGGTGTATAGACAAAACTTTACAATGGGAATTGGCTACAGAGCCGGAGAAGCCATTGTTGCACAAATTAAATTCAGAGTTTTTGATGCCCTTACTATTGGTTATGCCTTTGATTTTCCACTCAACAAAATTTATGGCAACTACAGCCACGAAATTATGTTAGGATTTAGACAATGCCCTGGTGGTGGTATTGGTGAAGGTGGCGGAATGAAATCACACACTTGTCCTGCTTATGCGTTGTGAGAAATTTAAGAATAAGAATAATAAATCTAATAACACCCCATAAAAAAAGCTCCATGATTTCTCATGGAGCTTTTTAGTTTTATCATAAATCGGTAAGAAAATTTCCAATTTTAAGCCTTTGATAAGAAAACTTTCAAAGACGAGGCTTTCAAAATTTTTGATTCTAAGGAGTTTACTAAAGTAAATGACTGAATCAAAAATGAGAATAACGAAGTATTTGGGAGTTTGCTTCCAAAGATTTAGCTTCTACGTTCTCTTTTAAAAGAAGAACGAGATGAAGTTCTTTCTCTACGGTTTCCTCCACGATCTCCACCGCCTTTGTAGCCACCTCTATCTCCGCCTCTATCTCTTCTTTCTCCTCTTTCACCTTTTGGCTTATCTTTAGAAAACTCAATACGGATATCTCTGTTTTCAACATTTCTTCCATTAAGGCTATTGATAAGTGTATTTCCTACATTATCATCAACACCAATAAAAGCAAAGCTATCAAACAAATCAATTTTTCCTATAGAATTTCCGTCAACACCTGTTTGGTTGCAAATGAATCCCAAAATTTGACCTTTGTTTTCAAATCCATCCATTTTTCCAATGTTGATAAACAATCTGTTGGTATTTCTTGTCGTGTTATCACCTCTTTCACCTCTTTTTCTATCGCCACGCTCACCTCTATCTCTTCCTTTTCTCATCGTGCTCATATCAATATTCAAATCTCTCGCTTTTTCGTAATCTTTAATAAAACGATTGAATTCTAAGGATACAAATCTTTCAATTACCTCTTCTTTAGACAATCCTACAAATTCTTCGTGAATTTGAGCAATGTAAGGAGCTAATCCTTTTTCATTTATCTCAACTTCTTTTACGTTTTGTATCACTTTCATTAATTGCTCATAGCAAATTTCTTTACCAGTAGGAACTTGTATCAATTCCATTTTACGACCAATTTGTTTCTCTACTAAACGCACTCTGCTCGCTTTTGAAGGGCTAACCAATGCAATAGATCTTCCTGATTTTCCAGCTCTTGCAGTACGTCCACTTCTGTGGGTGTAGCTTTCAATTTCATCTGGTAAATCAACATGGAAAACGTGTGTTAAATCATCTACATCAATTCCTCTTGCAGCAACATCAGTAGCAATTAAAACTTGTAAGTTTCTGTTTCTGAATTTTGCCATCACACTGTCTCTTTGAGCTTGTGATAAATCGCCATGTAATGCATCTGCATTGTAACCATCAGCCATTAATTTGTCTGCAAATTCTTTTGTTTCTCTTCTTGTTCTGCAAAAAACAATACCGTACATTCCTGGAGCAACATCAATAAATCTTCTTAAAGCATCATATTGATCTCTTCCTGCTACTGCACAATATTGGTGTTCAATATTAGCTGCAGAGCTATTTTTTGTTCCTACAGTAACTCTAACTGGGTCGGTCATATAGTTTTTAGCTATACGCTCTACCTCTTTAGGCATGGTTGCAGAAAACAACCAAGTATGTTTTGAAGGAGGTGTTTGTTCTATAATTTTAGTGATGTCTTCTTTAAAACCCATGTTTAACATTTCATCGGCTTCATCTAACACTACTGTTTTAACTTCGTCAAATTTTAGTACTCTTCTTTCCATTAAATCAATGGTTCTACCAGGTGTTCCCACCATAATATTTACACCACTTTTAATTTCTCTGATTTGGTCGCTAATGCTAGCACCACCATAAACAGCTACTACTTTAATACCTTTTGTATGTTTTGCATACAATTTTAACTCGTTAGTGATTTGTAAACACAACTCTCTGGTAGGACACAAAATCATCCCTTGGATGGCTTTTGAGTTCGTATCAATTTGTTGTATCATTGGCAAGCCAAAAGCAGCAGTTTTACCTGTTCCTGTTTGTGCTAAACCCACGTAATCTTTGTCTCCAGTAATTAATAATGGAATAGATTCTTCTTGAATTGGTGATGGTTTTTCAAAACCCAATTCTTCAACTGCCTTCACGATATGCTCGTCAAGACCTAATTCTTTAAATGTCATTTTTTTGTTTATTTATACCGAATCGGTATGTTGATTATTAACAGCGGGACGAAAAGATCGCTAGAAATACTCTTTACCAATTTGGCGAGTTATACATTACAACTTTTTGTTGTAAGCGGTGGCAAAGTTGAGCTTTTATTTCCAATAAAAAAAATTAAATCGTTTATTTAGTGGAAAACCCACTTGTAATGGACTCAAGGTTAGTTGATTGTTGGTTGGTGATTTGGTTCAATCAACAATTAAGAGAGAGGTTAGATATAGCAAAAGCTTACTTTAATTGTAAAATTTTTCTCTTAACCTAAATGTCAAATCATTTATCATTGCTAAATCTGGTTGATCTGGCAGCGTTGATTTTTCAAAAACTGTTGCCATTTCTTCCTGTTTTTCTTTTGCCATATTCAACAATTCCTCATATTCAAATTTACCAGCTTTAATATCAAGTAAAAACTCTCGATTAGTTCTTTTTACATTTACTTTTTTTTCTTTACCTATTTCAATAGCCATTTCTAAAAGTCTAAATACATGCATCATATTCTTCGAATCATAATTTTTTCCGTGACTCTTTGTATTTTTATATCTTTCATCGTTACGCTTATCCACCCAATCCCAATACTCTCTATACTCTTTGCAATAAGTGGAATATCCATTTCGATTAAAATACATTAAAGCTTCTTGTTCTGTATCTTTTGGAACAGAACTTAAACAAACATCATTTGAATCATTTCCTCTTATTACTCCGCTAAAACCAAGCTTTTCTGAATAATACAATCCATAAACATCGTTCATGTGTGGAATGTTAACTAATCCACAATTTTCATGCTTCCAACCTTTAATTTTGAGATATTTTTGAAGTGGTATTGCTCCCTGATCGTAATTTACGAAACAAAATGATAATATATTTTTTCGCTCCCTTGCCACGGGATTTAGAATTTTCTTTTTAAGACCCTTGGCTTTCTTAATTTGAGACAAAGCAAATTTTCCGAAAGTATTTCTACATAATTTAGATAAAATCAACTCAGAATTTATTTCACTCAAATAAGGATGTTTATAAATAATAGCTGATTCAGGAGTATTTAATAATTCAAGAATATTTGGATTGTTTAATGAAAGCAACTCCATAAAACGTCCAAATTCATAAAACACAATGTCATTTGTTTCATTATTAACCTGAGGAATATAATTTAACCCATAATAATCCTTTTTTGGCAAAATGAACACACCTTTTATATCTGTATCAGAACTTGGAGTATCTAGACCATAGGCTTTACTACCACTAACACATTCTAGTATTATTAACCCTCTATTTCGTAAGTCGTTAATTGTCATTATTTAAGCTAATGTTTTTCTAAAGAATTCATTTAAATCATTCATTTGCCCTTTTGAAGAAGGTAAGCTTTTAGACTCTATCTCTGCTCTATTGATGCAACCTTGCATAAAGTTAATTAATTCTTTTTCGTCCGTATGTAAATACGCTTCACTAATGGTAGATTTTATCTCAATTAATTGGTTAATCCTAGCTAAAATATTTTCTTCTAAATCCAACCCAATTAACATTTTACTAAATTCTATTGGAGGTATTTCCTCTTTTTCTAAAATCCATAAACAAGCAACTGAAGCTCGAAGAGCATAAAAAAACTTCTTCAACTTATATTCTTGAGAAGAACTTACTTCATCAAAAGCCTTTTCTGCCATACTTAAATAATGGTGAATTGTAGCAATCCTTGAATAAGTCTTTTGTGCAATAGAATTTATACTAATAAGGAATTCACTGTCAACTTTATAAATAATTGGCGACTGAATCCTTTCTAATAAAGGTGGATTTGATTTCCATAACAACCTTAGGCTTTTCCTCAAATCCCAACCACTTATATCAATTTCATTATTATCAAGAAAGAACTCAATAGTATCTTTTTCCTCTAATAAACTCAAATACCAATCTTTTTGGTGTTTATAAATTATACGGACATCAAAATCACTGTCTGGCGAAGGAAATCCCCATGCTCTCGAACCTGTTTCACAAGCAAGAAGTATTTCAATTCCTTTTTCTTGTTCTAAATCAGACAAATACTTCTTTATTTTTTCTTGCATCACTAATGTTTGATAATTTGTAAAACTACCTCAAGTTATTACGTTCCATTACAAAAATATAAAATAAATCATAAACTCACTAACCAATAATACAGATTTCCGACAATTTTCTACGTTCCTTGAAAATTTCGAGAATGACGTTTTTAATTCTGATTTAATTGCAGAATAACAAGCCATCCTTTAAAGAATTTAGGGAACTTTCTCCTACCACTCATCATTTTACTTTTCCATTGGTGTAAAATAATATGCCATGCACCCATTAATAAATTACTTTTGATATTAGGATAAAAACCATTTCAGAATGATAGTAATAAAAGACCTTCATAAATCATATAAAATGGGCAGCAATGTTCTCCATGTATTGAAAGGAATCAACTTTAATGTGGAAGAAGGAGAAATGGTTGCTATTATGGGTTCTTCGGGTTCCGGAAAATCTACTTTACTGAATATTGTAGGTATGCTAGATTTATTAGATACTGGTAGCTATACGCTTGATGGCGTTCCTATTGTAAACCTTAACGAAACCAAAGCAGCCAAATACCGAAACAAATTTTTAGGTTTTATTTTTCAATCGTTTAACCTTATTAATTACAAAACAGCTTTAGAAAATGTTGCCCTTCCACTCTATTACCAAAGAGTTCCTAAAAAAGAGCGGGATGAAAAAGCACTACAATACTTAACCAAAGTAGGTTTGGCCAACTGGGCAACACATTTACCTAGCGAGCTATCGGGCGGACAAAAACAAAGGGTAGCCATTGCCAGAGCATTAGCCGCTCAACCCAAAGTACTTTTAGCCGATGAGCCAACTGGAGCTTTAGATTCTAAAACTTCTTATGAAGTAATGCAGCTGTTGCAAGAAATTAATGATGAAGGAAAAACACTTTTGGTAGTTACCCATGAGGAAGATATTGCCAACATGTGTAAAAGAATTGTTCAGTTAAAAGATGGAATTATTATAGAAGATAAAAAAGTTAACCAAGTTAGAGCATCAGCTTATGTTTAGTAGCGATAATTGGCAAGAAATATTTCAAACAATTAAGAAAAACAAGCTCCGTACGTTCTTGTCGGGGTTTACTATTACCCTTGGTTTGCTCATTTTTATTACTTTACTTGGTTTAGGCAACGGACTAAAAAACTCGTTCAATCAGTTTTTTATGGATGATGCTACCAATACCATGTTTGTCTTTCCAGGTAGAACCAGCATGCCTTACAAAGGCTATAATGTAAATAGAACTATTCAGTTTAAAAACGATGATTTAGCCGATATCCAAAAGAATTTTCCTTTTTATTTAGAATACATTACGCCCCGAATATTTAGAAACGGAATCGTAATTTTTAATAACGAATCTAACTCTTACTCCTTTGTAGGTGTTGGTCCTGCTCATCAAATTTCTGAAAAAACCATAATGATGAAAGGTCGTTATATAAACGATATGGACGTTAAAGAAAAAACAAAATATGCTGTAATTGGCAGATTGGTAGAAAATGACCTGTTTAAAGATAAAAATGCCTTGGGCGAACATGTTATTATCAACAATACTGCCTACAAAGTTATTGGTGTCTTTCAAGATGAAGGTGGTGATAACGAAGAAAGAAGAATATATGTTCCCTACACTACCCTACAACTTATTGAAAAAAATACGGATGATATAAATCAAATAGTATTGGCATACAAACCCGAATTAGGTTATGCGGGAGCCATGCTTTTTGAAGAAAAACTCACCAAATTCCTTAAAGAGAAACACGAAATTGCTCCTGACGACCAAAGTGGTGTTTTTATAAGAAATATTGCTGATAACATGAATCAAAACCAACAGCTTTCTGGTGTGTTAACCCTTATTGTTACCTTTGTTGGTATAGGAACGCTAATTGCCGGAGTTATTGGTATTAGCAACATTATGGTTTTTGTAATTAAAGAAAGAACCAAAGAAATTGGTATTAGAAAAGCATTAGGAGCGACACCTTTTTCTATCATTACCATGATTTTACAAGAATCTATTTTTATAACCTTAATTGCAGGTTATGTTGGTCTGTTTTTAGGAATTTTTGTTTTAAATATGATAGGAGATAAATTAGAAAACTATTTTATCTTAAACCCTTATATAGATTTAGGGACAGCCATAACTGCAACTATTATTTTAATACTTTTTGGAGCATTAGCAGGTTATGTTCCGGCTAAACGAGCAGCTAAAATTCAACCAATTGTAGCTTTGAGAGATGAATAAAAAAAAGCCTCCCCAACCCCTCCGAAGGAGGGGCTAATTAGAGTGCTGAAAAATTATAAAATGAGAAAAAAATAACTAATAATAAATCGCTATCCAACTTCCCCCTTCGGGAGATTGAGGGGACTAAACTAATTAAAATTGATATTTAGAAGAGATACATGGACCGAAATTTTGAGCTCTGTTACTAAAAACAAAGCCAGAACCACTATTACTGTAATTGGTGTGCTTTGGGGTATCTTTATTTATATTACTTTATCAGGTGCTGCCAAAGGACTCGACAATGGTTTTGAAAAACAGTTTGAACGAGTTGCCATGAATAGTATGTTTGTGTGGACACAGCAAACAAGTGTTCCTTATAAAGGTTTTAAAACAGGCAGGTTTATTCAATTAAAACTGAATGATGTACGAACTCTAAAAACAAAAATTCCTGAAATACAATACGTAGCACCACGAAATGCTAAAGGTGTTTTTGGCGGAGATGCACCAACCATAACCAGAGATTTAAAACATGGAAAATACAATGTTTATGGCGATTTTCCTGTAGTTGTAAAAATTGCTACCAAAGATATTTTTGATGGTGGCAGGTTTTTAAATGAAGAGGATATCAAACACAATAGAAAAGTATGTGTAATTGGAGAAAGAACGCAACGAGAATTGTTTAACAAAGATGAAAATCCTATCGGACAATTTATTAAAATAGACAACAGCTACTTCCAAGTTATTGGTGTACATAAATTTGTGCAAGGTGGTGGATTTGAAGATGATGGAGATATTTACATTCCATTTACCACCTTTAGAAAACTTTACAACACAGGAGAAAATGTAGGTTGGTTAGCTATTGCTGCTCATAATGACGCTGATGTAATAGAAGTAGAAAAGAAAGTGAAAACAGTATTAAAAGACATTCACAGTGTTGCACAGGAAGATGAAAGAGCTATAGGTTCATTTAACTTAGGAGAGATTTTTAATAAAGTACAAGGTTTTTCTAAAGGCTTAACATTTTTATCACTAGTGGTTGGTGTAGCTACCATTTTTGCAGGAGTAATTGGCATTGGCAATATTTTACTAATTTCTGTAAAAGAAAGAACTAGAGAGTTAGGTGTTAGACGAGCCTTAGGAGCAACACCTAATGAAGTAAAAGGACAAATAATTTTAGAATCTGTATTTCTTACATTAGTCTCGGGAGTGTTAGGAATTATTTTAGGAGCTTTTACATTAGCTGGAATTAATGTACTTACTCAAGATTTAGATTCGTTCCCTTATGCCAATCCAACAGTTCCAATACCATACATTATTGGAGCTTTATTAATTATGATAATTTTAGGAACATTAATAGGCTTAATTCCGGCACAAAGAGCCGTTAGTATTAAACCTATTGACGCCTTAAGAGAAGAATAAAGCCTCCCCAGCCCCTCCGGAGGAGGGGCTACTTAGAGAGCTGAAAAATATGAAATGAAAAAATAAAATAAAATAAAATAAAATAACTAATAATAAATAATAAATCGCTATCCAACTTCCCCCTTCGGGGGATTGAGGGGGCTAAACTAAAATACAAAGCACATGAAAAAAATAGTAAAATACTTCTTAATTGCACTAGTAGTGCTAGGTGTAATTTTCGCTACTTCATTTTTTATTAAATCTAATAGTAAATCTGCTGTTGTTTATGAAACTGAAACACCATTTAAAACCACTATTGAGAAAAAAACGGTTGCCACAGGAAAAGTTATTCCTGAAGACGAAGTAGAAATTAAACCCCAAATTTCAGGTATCTTAGAAACCATTTTGGTAAAAGAAGGGGAAAAAATTAATGCCGGAGATTTAATTGCAAAAATTAAAGTTATTCCTAATGAATCTGCTTTAAACAACGCTATCGGAAGAGTTAAAAATGCAAAATTCAATTTAGAAAACGCTACGTTAGAATACAATAGAAATAAGCAGCTTTTCGATAAAGAAGTAATCTCTGCACAAGAATTCAACAATATAGAACTGAGATTTAACCAAGCCAAGCAAGAACTTAGCAATGCAGAAAACGATTTACAAATTATTCAGCTAGGAACAAGAGATGGTGGAGTTGCCAATACGAATATAAAAGCTACCATTTCAGGAACCATATTAGAAATTCCTGTAAAAAAAGGAGACCAAGTAATTGAAAGTAACAATTTTAATCCTGGAACAACTGTAGCCATTATTGCTAATTTAAGCAACATGGTTTTTGAAGGAAAAGTAGATGAAGCTGAAGTTGGTAAATTGAAAAAAGGCATGGATTTAAAAGTAAGTTTAGGAGCTATAAACGATAAAGAATTTGATGCGAAATTAAGGTTTGTTGCTCCAAAAGGAATTGAAGAACAAGGTGCTGTTCAGTTTAAAATTGAAGCGGATGTATTTTTAGATTCTGCATTTTTTATTAGAGCAGGTTACAGTGCTAATGCTTCTTTAGTTTTAGATAAAAAAGA
Organism: uncultured Flavobacteriales bacterium; assembly: GCA_937901255.1. GTDB lineage: Bacteria > Bacteroidota > Bacteroidia > Flavobacteriales_E > Vicingaceae > BRH-c54. The sequence continues at coordinate 16,617 of CALCHN010000047.1, forward strand.
AAACGTGTTGGCTATTAGAGAAGCATTATTACAATTTGATGTAGAAACAAACGAACCTTATGTTGAAGTGGAAATTGGCGAACAACAGTTTGAAAGAAAAAATGTAAAGCTCGGAATTTCAGATGGTATTAATGTGGAAATTTTATCGGGAATTACGGCTAATGACAAGGTAAAAGTTTGGAGCATTACCCAACCAACTAAAATAAATAGTAAACCTAACAGATGATAATTATGCAATTCAAAAAAATATTTATAGCTTTTATTTTCATTGCTTTTCAATCGAGTTTATTTGCTCAAGATACAGTAGAAAATAAAGTGTGGACGCTAAAAGAATGTGTTGATTATGCGTTGGAAAACAATATCTCCATTAAGCAATCGGAGTTAGATAAACTCAACCAATACCAAGATGTAAAAAATGCACGAGGAAATTTTTTGCCTAACTTAAATGCTTCTGCTTCTCAATCGTTTAACTTTGGTTCTTCTATTGACGCAACAGGTTCTAGGGTTTCTGCTGATTACAGATCTAACAATTACAGCTTAAATTCTAATTTGGTGTTGTTTGATGGTTTTGCCAATATTTATACGTTAAACCAAGCTCAAATAAATGTTGCTGTACAAGAAGCAAATATCACAAAAATGAAAAACGACATTTCCTTAAATGTTGTAAATGCTTATTTGCAGGTTCTATTTGCCAAAGAGCAGATTAAAATAGCTCAATTTCAGGTTGATATTAGCACAACAGAAGTAGATAGGATTACCAGTTTAGTTGATGCAGGCTTAGCTCCCAAAGGAGACTTATTAAACATTAAAGCTACTTTAGGTAGCGATGAACAAACCTTAATTGATGCTCAGAATAATTTTGATATGGCTACACTTAGGTTGGCTCAATTGTTACAACTCCCTGAAGGAACAATAGCAATTGAAGAAATTGAATTAAAAGACCCTAACAACAGTATCATTGCCAATGAATCAACAGTAATTTATGAGAAAGCTGCTATTTCTTTTCCTGAGATAAAAGCTGCAGAACTTACTATTGAAAGTGCCGAAAAAGGTGTGAAAATTTCAAAAGCAAATTATTTACCTTCACTTTCGTTTAACTACAGTTTAAGTACGGTATATCAGCACAGACAAGGCTATCCGGATTTTTTTCCACATAATGAACAATTGGATAATAATCTTGGACATTTTTTAGGCTTATCTTTAAACATCCCCATATTTAATAGGTTTCAGTTTAGAACATCTGTAACCCGAGCAGAAATAAATATGGAAAGAGCAAAAAACAATTTAGAAAGTGAAAAGCTACGATTAAGAGAATCTGTGCAAATTGCTTATACAGATGCTAAGTCAGCTTCTAAATCGTTTGAAGCATCTAAAAAATCTGTTGAAGCACAAAATGAAGCTTTTAAATATGCTCAAGAAAGATTTCAGGTGGGTAATATGAATGCTTTTGATTTTAACCAAACCAAAAATAGGTTATTTACTGCTGAATCTCAATTATTGAGATCTAAATATGATTATACTTTCAAACTAAAAGTGTTAGAGTTTTATTACGGAGTTCCTTTTGTAGCAGAATAATCAAACTCAAGTTAGGTAGTTTTGGTAACTTTGTCTTTCTAAAAAATACAAATGGACAAAAAAGAAAAAGAAACATTTTACAATAATCTAAAAAGCAAATTAGAAGAGCAATTTAGCTGGCCGAGTGTTTACATGTTTAAGTTTATCATTCCTGCCGATAATCATAAGTTAGCGTTGGTAGAGGCGTTGTTTGGCAAAGAAGCTGAAGTGCTTACCCGACAATCGAAAACAAACAAGTTTATTAGCGTTACTGCAAAGGAAATGATGATAAACCCCGATGAAATTATTGAGGTGTATAAAAAAGCGGAAAAAATTGAGGGAATAATTTCTCTTTAAACAACTTCAGGTAATTATTCAAAAACATTTGCCACTCTTGTTAAACCAGGAATATTAAGTAGTTTAATATTTCTACCTTCAACGGCAATGAGCTTGTCTTTTTTAAATTCTGATAATAACCTGATAACCGATTCTGTTGCAGTACCAACAATGTTTGCTAATTCTTCTCTTGATAATTTTACCTGAATATTTTTTTCTTCATCCATATCAAAAGTATCTTTAAGAATTAAAAGTGTTTCTGCAAGCCTTTCTCTTACTGGTTTTTGAGCTAAATCGGTAATTATTTTTGCAGCTTCTCCTAACTCATGACTCAACATCTTTAAAAACTTAAAGTTGAAGTTAGGGTTTTGAGTTATCATAGAAAAAATTTGGTCTCTGGGTATAAAGCAAATAGTAGTATCATCTTCAAGTGCAGCGGCAGAAGCAGACAATGGTTCCTCGCTTAGCAAAGCTCTATAACCAACTACATCTCCTGGTTTTGCAAAACGAATTATTTGCTCTTTCCCTTCAGCACCTATCTGAAAAAGCTTTACCTTTCCTTTGTTAATGCAGTAAATTCCATTTGTTCTATTTCCTTCATGAAAAACTACTTGTCCTTTATTGTAAAAATTACACCCTTTGCTATTATCAATTTCTTCAACTTGTTCGTTGTTTAATGCACAAAAAACAGACAAATGCTTTGTTCCACAGGTTTTACAACTAGGAAATTCTTTTTGATTCTTCATTTAAAAATGTACTAAAATTTTTACAAAGATAAAAAATTAGCTGATGAATGTCATGTTTTAACTTAAAGAATATTTTTATAAGTGTTTCTAATTCAACAAAAAAATTAATTTATCACCAATACCGTTCTTACTTCTAACATTTTTTTACTACCTTAGTCAATAATTCTATTAACCAAACCATATCATAACCTATGAAAACTGGCATTGTAAAATTTTTCAATCAGCTTAAAGGTTTTGGCTTTATTAAAGACCAAGAAACAGGCGAAGAATATTTTGTTCATGAAAAAGGACTTCTTGAAAAAATTGTTGATGAAGATACTGTTACATTCGAGTTAAGAGAAGGAAAAAAAGGACTTAATGCCTTTAATGTAAAGAAAAAGTAAGTAAAATAAATTTCGCTTAATCACTAGTTTATATTGCCCCAAAATAGTGATATTTGCATAAAAATATAGTTACAATTATGAGTGATGATAAAAAAGTAATCTTTTCGATGAATAAGGTCGGAAAGACATTACCAAACGGAAAAGTTATATTAAAAGACATCTATTTATCCTTTTTTTATGGAGCCAAAATAGGAATTATTGGTCTTAATGGTTCAGGGAAATCTACCGTAATGAAAATTATTGCAGGAGTAGAAAAATCTTATCAAGGAGATGTTACATTTTCTCCAGGTTATACCGTTGGGTATTTAGAGCAAGAACCTCAACTTGATGAAACAAAAACAGTAAAAGAAATAGTTCAAGAAGGAGCTCAAGAAACCATTGATGTACTTAATGAGTATGAGTTAGTAAACAATAGCTTTGGCGACCCAGAAGTATATGAAAACCCTGAAAAGATGGAAGCTGCAATGAAAAGACAAGCAGAACTTCAGGATAAAATTGATGCCCTTAATGCTTGGGAACTTGATGCTAAACTTGCTAGAGCAATGGATGCGTTAAACTGCCCACCAGAAGATGCTTCAATAGCCAACCTTTCGGGAGGTGAAAAAAGAAGAGTTGCTCTATGCAGATTACTACTAAAACAACCAGATATATTATTACTTGATGAGCCAACCAACCACTTAGATACAGAAAGTGTGTATTGGTTAGAACAACACTTACAACAATATCCGGGAACGGTTATAGCCATTACCCACGACAGGTATTTCTTAGATAATGTTGCCGGTTGGATATTAGAATTAGATAGAGGTCATGGTATTCCTTGGAAAGGAAATTACTCTTCTTGGTTAGAACAAAAATCTAACAGATTGGCTCAGGAAGAAAAAACCGAAAGTAAAAGAAGAAAAACTCTTGAGCGTGAGTTAGAGTGGACAAGAATGAACGCAAAAGGAAGACAAACAAAATCTAAAGCCAGGTTAAGTAACTACGATAAATTATTAAGCGAAGGAACTTCAGAAAAAGAAGCTAAACTAGAGCTTTTTATTCCTAACGGACCACGTTTAGGAAATGAAGTTATTGAAGCGATAAACATCTCAAAATCTTTTGGTGATAACATTTTATACGAAAATCTTTCTTTTAAATTACCTCCTGCAAGTATAGTTGGAATTATTGGTCCAAACGGAGCAGGTAAAACAACACTTTTTAGGTTAATTATGGGAGAAGAACAACCTGATACAGGAGAATTTAAAGTTGGCGAAACCGTTAAAATTGGTTATGTTGATCAATCTCACAAAGATTTATTAGACGATAAAACAATTTTTGAAGTATTCTCAGGAGGAACAGAAATGATGGAGTTTGGAGGAAAAACCATTAACTCCAGAGCTTATTTATCTCGCTTTAATTTTGCAGGTTCCGACCAAAACAAAAAAGTGGGCAACCTATCGGGAGGAGAAAGAAACCGACTTCACTTAGCCATGGCAATTAAAGAAGAAGCAAACGTTTTGTTATTGGATGAGCCAACCAACGATTTAGATGTAAATGCCATAAGAGCCTTAGAAGAAGGTATAGAAAACTTTGGAGGTTCGGCAGTAATTATTTCTCACGACAGATGGTTTTTAGATAGAGTTTGTACACATATATTAGCATTTGAAGGAAATGCCCAAGTATATTTCTTTGAAGGTTCTTATTCTGATTATGAAGAAAACAGAAGAAAACGTTTAGGAAATGAACCACAACGCTTTAAATACAAAAAATTGGTAAAATCTTGATGATTTGCAACCAAATAACTAATTTTAGAGTCTGTAAATTTAGTATTTAGTCAAATTAATTATCATGATAAAAAAAGTATTATTTAGTGCAATTTTATTTTTTGCAGCCATTAACATTAATGCTCAATTAGTTGTAAACACAGGAACAATGACTCCAACACAATATGTTCAAAATGTATTGGTTGGAGCAGGTGTTACAGTTTCCAATGTAACTTTTACTGGTGCTTCTACTCAAATTGGAGACTTTGATGGAACAAACACCTTTATAGGAATAAACGAAGGATTAGTTTTATCTAGCGGTACTGTTGTAACAGCAATTGGCCCTAACAATAGTGGTAGTGCTGGTACGGGTATGTCTGGGAATGGAGATGTTGATTTAACCACCATTGCTGGAATAACTACTTATGATGCAGCTGTATTGGAATTTGACTTTATCCCTGTAGGAGATAGTATTAAATTCAATTATGTATTTGGTTCGGAAGAGTACTTAGAATTTGTAAATTTAGGTGTAAATGATGCGTTTGGTTTCTTTCTAAGTGGTCCTGGCATTACTGGTCCTTATACCAATTCAGCAGTAAACTTAGCTCTAATACCCAACACTACAACTCCAGTTACTATTGACAACGTTAATAATATGAGCAACTCTACATATTATGTTGTAAACGGTACTGGCTCTAATGCTCCATACAACACTAACCCACAACACATTCAATACGATGGACATACAGTTGTTTTAACTGCTCAAGCTCAAGTTGTTTGCGGACAAACATATCATTTAAAAATAGCTATTGCTGATGCTGGTGATGGCGTATATGATTCTGGGGTATTTTTAGAAGGAGGAAGTTTAACTTCTACTGGTGTAGATATAAATATCGTTACCGCAACTGGTGATTCTACTATTATTGAAGGATGTGCTGATGCAGATATTTGTTTTACAAGAATTGATACAACCGGTATGGATACTGTACCTTTATTTATGACTGGACTTGCTACTAATGGTGTTGATTATAATATGCTACCCGACACCATTTATTTTCAGCCTGGTCAAAGTTCTATTTGCTTTACTATAACTCCTGTAGCTGACGGAACAAATGAAGGAATGGAAGATATTATTATAACAGCTCAAACTATTAATGTTTGTGGCGATACCGTTCTAACCACAGGAACGATATTTATAGTTGATGCTCCCGATATAAATATTACAACAAACGACCTTATTCTTAATTGCCCTACAAGTGGTCTTACTATAAATTCATCCGCTTCTGGAGGATTGGCTCCCTACGATTTTACTTGGGTAAATATGAATGGAGATACTTTAGGAAGTTCTCAAAATTTAAACACACCTGTAAACCAAACTGACACATTTATTGTTATTGTTACCGACAGTTGTAATTTAACTACTGCATACGACACGGTTGTAATTACAATAGCCACAACACCAATGACTGTTTCTGCTGGTAATGACATTACACTAAACTGCCCTGGACAAACGCCTACTTTAATTAGTACAGTTAATGGTGGTAGTCCTAGCTATACTTTTAATTGGACTCCAGGAAATGTGAACACTCCTAATTATTCACCTACTGTAAACCAAACTACAACTTACGTTTTACAAGTTACAGACGCATGTAACGTTTCAGTTTATGACACTGTTACCGTCTTTTTAAATTACACTCCTTTACAAATAACTGGTAATTCAGGAGATAGCATATTAAACTGTGTAGGAAACGACCATTTTATTGACATATACACCATAGCCACAAATGGAACAGCTCCATATACTTTTTCATGGAGCAATTCAAGTAGCGATAGTGTGGTTAATGTTAATGTAACCACTCCTACAACTTATTATGTTACTGTTACTGATGCTTGTAATTTTAGTGTAAATGATACCATCAACTTCACTTTTGCACCTTACACACCAATGAGTGTTGGTATTGCTGCTACAGATAGTATATGCATAGGTTCAACAACTACTTTAACCGCAATTGTAAATGATGGTTATCCACCATATTCTTACTACTGGAGTGATGGAATATCTTTTTCAGGAAATGGAAATCCTTCCGATTATACAACCTTAATTGGAGGTACACAAGTAATTACCTTATCAGTTACAGATCAATGTAATGTTACAGAACAAACTACACATACAATTGAAGCCATAGCCTGTGAAATTACTATCCCTAACGTATTTACGCCTAATGGAGATGGAAGTAACGACTATTTAGTTTTTGAAAACCTACAATATTTTCCAGATAATAAATTAGTAGTGTTTAACCGTTGGGGAAAAAAGGTTTACGAAAAAACAGGTTATCAAAATGATTGGAATGGAGATGGACATAGTGACGGAACTTATTTCTACATTTTAGAATTAAATGATTTTAACAATACTATACACAAAGGAACAATTACTATTTTAAGATAAAAACAATATTTGTTAAACCTAATTATCCTTTAGAGAGGATAATTTGGTTTATTTTTAATAGCTTGCAACTACTTTTCTTTAATCAAAGTCTTACTATCTAATAAAAATAAAAAACTCATAAAATCAAACAATGAAAAAACAAGTCATCTTTTATCTACTTTCTGTAATTATTTCCTTGCAAGCATATGCTCAAAATCAAAATTTTCCTGCTATAGACAGTAAGTCTTATGAAAAAATGAAACAAGAAGGTACACTGCCTATAAATGCAGTTTTTAATCAGGCAGGCTCTTTTGCTCCATCTTTAGAAGATATCAAAAATGCTTTCTCTAAAAAGAAAGGAGGAGATAAAGACGGCCCTGAAACTACTTGTGGATGTTATGTAGCACCAGATAATACCTATACATTGGCAATGGGACCAAATGACGATGGAAGTACTGCTTTATTAAGTATCCCTTTTAATTTTTGTCTGTATGGAACAAACTACACCAATTTATACATTAATAATAATGGAAATATTTCATTTGGAACTTCTTATGGTACTTTTTCATCATCTCCATTTCCCTCATCTAGTTATGTAATGGTTGCTCCTTTTTGGGGTGATGTTGATACTCGAGGAGCTGGAACTGTAAAATACAAAATTACACCAACAGCCATGTACATCAATTGGGATAATGTTGGTTATTATAATTTAGCAACAGATAAAGTAAACACCTTTCAATTGATTATTACCGATGGAACCGACCCAGTTTTACCAAACGGAAACAATATAGCATTTTGCTATGGAGATATGCAATGGACCACTGGATCAGCATCTGGAGGGGTTGGAGGTTTTGGTGGTACACCAGCAACTGTAGGAGCTAACAAAGGAGATGGTGTTAATTTTATCCAATTAGGTCGTTTTGACCAAGCTGGTGCTGCTTATGATGGTCCTTTTGGTGCAAATGATGGGGTAAGCTGGTTAGATAATCAATCCTTTTATTTCAATGTTTGTGGAACTACTAACACTCCACCTATTGCTAATTTTATTCCTAATGTTGGTGGAAGTGGATGTGATTCAATTTCTATTTGTGGTTTGAATGACACCTTATTAATAAAAGCCATGTTTTTATCTCCTGAAAACGGACAAACTACCACTATAAACATCAATTTTAATGGGTCCCCTGGTTTTACCACTTTAAACAACACCCCTGGAAACCCAGCTACAGCTCTCATTCAAGTTATTTCTTCACCAGCAAATGCAGGAATGAATACCATAACTTTTACTGCAACAGATAATGGAACACCAGCTGGAGTAACCATAGTTAATTATAATGTTTTTGTAGATACAAATGGACTTGCTAATTTTAACCCTGTTATTAATGGAAACTTAGAATTTTGCGAAGGACAAAATTCTACCTTAACGGTAAGTCCAACAACTTATGATAGTTATTTGTGGAACACTGGTTCAACAGGAAATTCAATAGTAGCAGATTCTACTGGACAATATTGGGTAACTGCAAACTGGAATGGTTGTTCAAAATCAGTAGCTGTTGATGTAGTGGAGCATCCTGCACCAAACCCTGTAATACAAGGAGCTTTATTTACTTGTACTTCAAATCCAACTACACTTTATATAGTTGATTCTACTGGATTATATACAAGTATTGTTTGGTCAAACTCAAGTACAAACGACTCTATTACTGTATTGAGTGGCACATATACTGTAACAGTAACGGATACCAATGGATGTGTTGCAACATCTCCTGCTGTAACAGTTGTAAATTCAACTCCAACTGTTACTATTACAGGTGGAACTTCATATTGTGCAGGCAATACACATACTTTAACAGCAGTACCATCTATAACTTCAGGAATAAGTTACTTATGGTCAAACGGAGGCACAAATGCTTCTACAACTATTAATACTCCAGGTACCTATTATGTAACTGTAAGTTATAACAATGGTTGTTCTGCATCAGATACTATTCAGGTTACAGTTATAAATCCTGTAACAAGTACTCAAAGCCCTTCAATTTGCCAAGGTGATAACTTTACTTTACCAGGAGGACAAGTAGTAACTCAATCAGGAAATTATGTTGATACACTTGTGGCTGCTTCTGGTTGCGATAGCATTATCACAACAAACTTAACTGTTATTCCATTAGTAGATGCAACAATAACTCCCGTTGGTAATTTATGTGAAAATGGAACTACAATTAACTTATCAGCTGCTACCAGTGGTGGAACTTGGAGCGGAAATGGTATTGTAAACTCAACTACAGGTGAGTTTAACCCAAGTTTAGCTGGAATTGGAAATCATCAAATTATTTATACTGTTGGTACAATGTGTGGAAATGCTGACACTATAAACATAACAATTAATCCAATTCCTGATTTTTCACTTGCTTCAATGGAGGATACTTGCCTTTCTGGAAGAGGAACAATTATTAGCACCATCATTTCTGGAACTCCAGCATATACTTATTCTTGGAGTAGAGGGGATAATAGCCAACATCTGACAAATGTGTTAGCAGGTAATTATTCACTTGTTGTAACAGATGGAAATGGTTGTTCTAAATCAGAACATATTGTAGTTGGTAATATTGGTGATATTTGTGCAGTAGTAATTCCAAACATTATTACTCCAAATGGTGACAACATGAATGACAATTTTGTTATTACTAACTTAGAATTTTTTCCAGATAATAAATTGGTTGTGTTTAACCGTTGGGGAAAAAAGGTTTACGAAAAAACAGGTTATCAAAATGATTGGAATGGAGATGGACATAGTGACGGAACTTATTTCTTCATTTTAGAATTGAATGATTTTGCCAATACTATACACAAAGGAACAATCACTATTTTAAAATAACCAAAAATGATTTTAAACTAAAAAGCCTGAAAAACAAATGTTTTTCAGGCTTTTTTATTGTGTAAATTCTAACAAGCTTATTACTCTACAACCACTCCCATACTACAAAACTTGTTGATTCTTTTCTCTACTAATTTATCTTTATCCATTTCCACTAATTTAGGTAAGTGTTTAAGAATTTCTTTTTTAACCAAATCAAAAGCTTCTTCAGGAGCAGCATGAGCACCACCAATAGGCTCTTTAATAACACCATCTACTAATTTATTTTCTAACATATCAGTAGAAGTTAGTTTAAGTGCTGCTGCTGCTTGCTCTTTAAAATCCCAACTTCTCCATAAAATAGAAGAACAAGATTCTGGAGAAATAACTGAATACCATGTATTTTCCATCATTAGCACCTTATCTCCTACTCCAATACCTAAAGCTCCACCAGAAGCACCCTCTCCAATAATAACTACTATAATTGGAACTTGTAATTGTGCCATTTCAAATAAGTTTCTTGCTATGGCTTCTCCTTGACCTCTTTCCTCAGCCTCCAAACCTGGAAATGCTCCAGGAGTATCAACAAAACAAATTACCGGTTTATTAAATTTTTCGGCAAGCTTCATTAGCCTTAACGCTTTTCTATAACCTTCTGGGTTAGGCATACCAAAATTTCTGTACTGTCTCATTTTGGTATTTATACCTTTTTGTTGACCAATTAGCATAACAGATTGACCGTCTATCATTCCAAAACCACCAACCATGGCTTTATCATCTTTTACCGTTCTATCTCCATGTAGTTCAATAAAATTACCATCAGTTATATGTTTTATATAAGCTAAGGTATAAGGTCTTTCTGGATGTCTGGAAACCTGAACTCTTTGCCATGGTGTAAGGTTAGCATATAGCTCTTTACGAGTATCTTTTATTTTTTTTTGAATTTCTTTAATAATTTTAGATGTATCTACACCTTTCTCTTCTTGAAGCTTTAAATGCTCCTCTAGTTGTTCTTCTAAAATTTGTATTGGCTCTTCAAAATCTAAATATACTGGCATATTCTCTTTTTTTAATTAAAATCCAAAATTACTAATTTATATTTTTCAATAACTTGAGTAAAGTAATTTAGTTTTCATTGTAAATTACTTGTTAAAAACTCCATAAACTGCTGAGCCACTACCTGTCATAGAGGCATAAATAGCTCCTTGTTTATATAAAGCTAATTTTGTTTGTTCTATTGTTTTGTATTTTAAAAATATAGAAGCTTCAAAATCATTTTTAATACTATTTTTCCACTCCTGAATAGGCAATTGTAGTTGGTCTCTTAAATCCACCTCACTTTGTTTAATTTTTATTCCATCATACGCTTCTTTTGTTGATACATGAATGTGTGGAAATACCACTTCAACTCTATAATCGTTTAAATTTAAATCATAATCACTAAACTCATCTCCTTTATTATAGGCATAAACAGGCTTATTCTTAATAAAAAAAGCACAATCGCTGCCTAATTTTTGGGCGTAAGTAATTAATTGCTCTTCAGAAAGGTTTAAATCAAATAAAGTGTTTAATAATTTTAAAGTAAAAGCTGCATCTGAGGAACCGCCTCCTAAACCTGCTCCTATAGGAATTACTTTATGTAAATGAATTTTAACATTGGGAATATCAAAATCTGCTTTTAATAAGTGATAAGCTTTAACACATAAATTTTCATTACTATTTCCAGGTATTTCTATTCCTGATGAAGAAAATAAAACATTGTCATTTTCTGTATTTAGAACTATTTCTAAAATATCTTTAAGATGAAAAATAGGGTAAAATACACTTTCTATATTGTGGAAACCATCCGGTCTTTTTCCAACAACATTGAGGCCTATGTTAATTTTGGCATTAGGAAAAACTATCATGAAAAATTCTTTACTTCCTAAAACATATGTTTTTCGGCATGGTAAGAAGACCTAACCAAAGGACCACTTTCTACGTATCTAAAGCCTAATTCCAGTCCTATTTCTTTATATTCAGCAAATTGAGCTGGAGTAACAAACTCTTTAACGGGTAAATGTTTAGGTGTTGGTTGTAAATATTGTCCTAAAGTTAATATATCGCAACCTGCGTTTACTAAATCTTGCATTGTTTCTATCACCTCTTCTCTGGTCTCTCCTAGGCCTAACATTACACCAGATTTTGTTCTCATTCCGCCTTCTTTTAATCTTTTTATTACTTCCAAACTTCTATCGTACTTAGCTTGGATTCTTACCTCTTTTGTTAATCTTCTTACTGTTTCTAAATTATGTGAAACAATTTCAGGTGCTACATCTATTATTCTTTGTAAATTATCCCATTTACCTTGAAAGTCTGGAATTAAGGTTTCCATGGTTGTTTGCGGACTAAATTCTCTAACTTTGTTTACTGTCTCCACCCAAATAATAGACCCTCCATCTTTCAAATCATCTCTATCTACAGAAGTGATAACACAATGCTTTACGTTCATTAGTTTTACTGAATTAGCTACTCTTTCCGGCTCTTCAACATCTGCAGGTAATGGTCGTCCGGTTTTTACGGCACAAAAACCACAAGATCTGGTACAAATATTTCCTAAAATCATAAAGGTTGCCGTTCCGGCCCCCCAACATTCTCCCATATTAGGACAATTTCCGCTTTCACATATCGTGTGTAGCTTATGTTCCGAAACAATTTGTCTAACCTTAGTGTATTCTTGACCAGTAGGTAATTTAACTTTTAACCAACTTGGTTTTTTAATTTTACTAAATCCAACTGGTTTTTCTTCTTCTTTAATCATCTCTCCATTAATATTTTCAATTCTTACTACAATTAATTTGTACTTTTAGAGCCAAACGAAAAGGTTACATATAAATTTATCAGCCAATTTCTATTTAATTCATTTGCCATCATTGGTAATTCCTGTAAAAACAAATCTGCTTTAGCTCCTACTTCTAATGCATTTAAATTTTCTGCTTCTCTGGCAGATTCAAAATTTAACCCTGCTTTTAAAAATATACCTGGAATAATTTTCCCACCAAACAATCCTTTCATTGCAGGACCTTTTCCAACAATGTCATTTTGAGTATGTTTTTCAGGGTCATACCTTTCAAACCTAGTATCTATGGTTTCCAATTCTTCATTGTAAAATAATACTTCCAAATATATTGGTTTTGCGTAGGCTAATGTAATTCCAGTATTATAAATCATAGCTATTGCAATACCTCTAACACTTTGTTTACTTATAAAAGTTTTATGATTACCAACACTTCCTCTAAACAAAAACATGGTATTTAATTTTCCATACACATACCCATTGGAATTATCAAACAAAGATGTGAAAGTTTTAATTTCTTTAGGATGTTTTAACCCAACTATTTCTCCTTCAAAAGTTCTTCTTGTAAAACCTGAGGTGTACATTCCGTACCTATAATTAAACCCCCAACCTGTTGTATGAATAATTAAACCATAAGCTTGCTCACTTTTATATACCGTTCTTGCTTCTTCAAAAATTGTTTCTTGGGCAACCGCTTTTGATGCACCACAAAAAAACAAAGCAAGAATAACTATGTAAGCAACATTTTTCATAAGCAATAGCAAAAATAATAATAAATAATTTGTCAACTTTACAAGATGTAGTTAATTTGCAAACACATCAATTTATTATGCCAACATCTAAAATTATATATAAAGGAGATTTAAGAACCGAAGCTGTTCATTTATACTCTAACAACAAAATTATTACCGATGCTCCCCTAGACAACCAAGGGAAGGCTGAAGCTTTTTCGCCAACTGATTTAGTTGCTACAGCTCTTGTTAGTTGTATGTTTACCATTATAGGAATTAAAGCCAGAGATGGCGGATTTTCTATTGAAAATGCATCAGCAACTGCTACAAAAATAATGGCTGAAAAACCTAGAAAAATACAAGAAGTTATTATCGAGTTTGATTTTACTAATCACCATTACTCTGATAAAGAAAAGAAATTGATTGAAAACTCAGCAAAAACTTGTCCTGTGGCACTAAGTTTAGCTAAAGACATAAAACAAACTTTAATCTTTAATTTCTAACACTTCTTTAACTTTACTAACAGAAATTGCTCCGTGTGAAGCATGGTTAACACACTTATTGTTTTTTATAATAAGTAGTTGTGGAGATTCGTGTTGCACATCAAAATCTGCTGCAATTTGATTAGAAATTTCTCTGTATTTAATTAAATCTAAATAATATAGCGGTACTTTATGCTCATCAATATCCCATGTTGTTGACATTTTTAGTTTTGCCATCATGCTTACAGGACATCTAGTACTATGTTTAAACACAGCAACAGCAAAATAGCCTTCTTCATTTGAAGAGGCTACCATTTTATTATAATCAGAAAGTGTTTCGAGTTTGAGCCAGTTCATAGTAGGGACTAAACAAATATTAAGCTGCTACTTTTGTAGTCTTAACATCTGTTTTTCCATAAGCAGGACAAGTACCATGACTTTTACAAGAAGAATAAAGTAATGCTAATAGAAATAAAGAAGCTAGAGTTAATGCGATTTTTTTCATGCGAGTTTTCTTAATTTTGAGTTACAAACATAATAAAAATATTTTTACAAAGTTTTCTTTTTTATTAACAATTTTTCAATTTGAAAATGTTTAAAACCTCTATAAACCAGAAAAATCAATGATCAACATCCTATTAAGCGACTCGTGGAAAAAATTATTATCAAGTGAAATTAACGCTCCATATTTTACTGATTTACTGCAATTTTTAGCTGAAGACAAGAAAAACTATCGTATTTTTCCTCCTGAAAAAGAAATATTTAACGCTTTTAACCTTACATCTCTAGAAAAAATAAAAGTAGTCATTATTGGTCAAGATCCTTATCATGGCATTGGTCAGGCTCACGGACTTTGTTTTTCAGTAAATGATGGCGTTAAGTTCCCTCCATCATTAAAAAATATTTTTAAAGAATTGCAAAGTGATTTAAACATTCCTATATCTCTTTCTGGTAATTTAACCCATTGGGCAGAACAAGGTGTTTTTTTACTAAACAACACGCTTACTGTTAGAGAAAAAACACCCACTTCTCATCAAAAAAAAGGTTGGGAAGAATTTACAGATGCCGTTATAAAATTAATTTCCGAACAAAAATCGGGAGTAGTTTTTTTACTTTGGGGAAGTTTTGCTCAATCTAAAGAAAATTTAATTGATACCACTAAACACCATATTTTAAAAGCAACTCACCCCTCTCCTTTTTCTGCCCATAGAGGTTTTTTGGGATGCCAACATTTTTCTAAAACCAACAAAATTTTAATAGAACAAGGTAAAACCCCTATTAACTTTTAAATTTACACCCTCCTACAAAAGCAATAAATGCAAAACAATCATTCTCATAACAATGATTTTACTTTTAACCAATTCGCTAAACGATGGGCTGTTGCTTTATTAGGATGTTTGTTACTTTTTACCTATTCAACTTCTTTGGCTCAAAATAAAAAAGTTAGTGTAATTTTTAACGACACTATTCTTTCCTCTAAACAACAAAAAGAACTTTTATTAACGAGTACCAACAGTAGTTTTATCAACCTTAATGCTGCTATTAAAAACATTACTACGCAACTTTACCAAAACGCCTATTTAACCGCACATATTGATAGTATAATATCCGATTCCACAACTTACTTTATTCACTATCATTTAGGAAAACAAATAAAATGGGCTAACCTTACCACCAAAACTATTGATGAAGGAATTTTAAGTAAAATTGGTTTTAGAGATAAAATTTACAACAACAGACCTTTTAATCAAAATCAATTAAAACGTTTTTTTGACAAAGTAATTTCTTTTTATGAAAATCATGGTTACCCTTTTGCTTCTATCCAGTTAGATAGTGTTGAAATAACCAACAATAACCTATCTGCCAATTTATCCATAAACAAAAACCAACTGTATAAAATAGACAGTGTTGCCATAAAAGGAAATGCAACAGTTTCTGATGATTACATTAAAAACTACATTCGTATTAATGATGAAGATATTTATAACGAGGAATTAATAAAAAAGATAAACACCCGAATTAAAGAGATTCCTTTTGTGGAAGAGCAAAACCCTTCTAAAGTTATTTTTAATGAAGAAAGTGCTTACGTATTGTTAGTGTTAAAAAAGAAACAAGCCAATAGGTTTAACGGAATTTTAGGGATTGTTCCCGATGAAACTGGAAAAGTTAGGCTAAATGGAGATGTAAAACTAAATTTAATGAATTCGTTTAAGCGTGGAGAAGAAATTTCATTTAACTGGAGAGCCATGCAAAACAACTCACAAGATTTAAAGCTGAGTACAGCTTATCCTTTTTTGTTCAACAGCCCTTTTGGAGCAGAATACCAACTTAATCTATACAAAAGAGATAGCACTTATATTGACGTCTTCAATAAAATAGGAATTAGATACATCTTGAAAGGAAATAATTATTTTAATATTTTCTATCACAATAAAAGTTCTAGTTTGTTATCTCAAAAAGGTTTTGAAACCCTAACCGTTTTACCCGATTTTGCTGATGTTTCTACTCAACTTTACGGAATTGGAATTGTTTATGACCATTTAGATTACATCCATAACCCAAGGAGAGGTTTTAGCATTACTGCAAATGGTTCGTTGGGAAATAAAAAAATCTCAAAAAACCCGCAACTTAACGAACAACTTTATGAAGATGTAAACTTAAAAACCAACCTATATACCGCTCAAGCAAATTTAGCACTATACATTCCAATAAAAAAAAGAAGTGTTATTAAGTTAGGTACTCAAAACGGTTATACATACAACGAAAATTTATTCGATAATGAATTACTTAGAATTGGTGGCTTACATACCTTAAGAGGTGTTGATGAGGAATCTATATTCGCTTCTTTTTACAGCATACAAACCATAGAATATCGGTTTATTTTAGAACAAAATTCATTTTTATATTTATTTACAGATGGTGCGTTTTGGGAGAAAAGAACTGCTAATGCTTATACCTTAGACAAACCTTATAGTTTTGGTGTAGGGATGAATTTTGAAACCAATGCCGGGATATTTTCTATAAGTTACGCTGTGGGCAAACAATTCGACAATCCTGTTCAGTTTAGGTCAGCAAAAATTCACTTTGGTTTTATCAACTTTTTTTAATGATTAAATTGTTAATTTTGTTGTCCTAACCATTATAACTGTTATGCAAAACATCATCAACCCAATCTATTTATCACAAGAAAAAATAGAACAATTAAAACAAGAATTTAATACCGCTAAACCTTGTAAGTATATTGTTTTGCCTAATTTCTTAACGGAAGAATTAGCTACCACACTATATGAGAATTTCCCTAAAATTGACACTTTAAATGTAAAAAGAAAAAGTATCAATGAAAATAAATCGGAAGATTATCATTTTGATCGTTTCCACCCTGCTTTTAGCGATTTAAAAAAAGTAGTTGGCTCTCCCGAAATGTATCAATTTATGGAAACCATTACAGGGATTGAAGGACTTAGAACTACCGATGATTCGTTGGGTTCAGGTGTTCATCAAGGGCAAAATGGAAGCTATGTTGATGTACATATTGATGTAAATTATAATCCTGCAAAACATTTGTGGAGAAGAATTAATTTATTAATTTATTTAAACAAAAATTGGAAACCTGAATATGGCGGAGATTTAGAATTGTGGGATAAAAAAATGACACAATGCGAAGCAAAAGTTCCATGCGATTTTAACAGAGCCGTTATTTTCTTAACCGATGAAAATTCACCTCATGGTTATTCAAAAATAACTATTCCTGAAGGAGAAACAAGAAAATCTTTTTACACGTATTATTTTACCGAAGTAGGCGAAGGGTTTAACTATAGTGATTCTCGTTTTGTTTCTCGCCCGGATGATTCTACCATGAAAAAATTGGCAACTTCCATAAAAGAACCTTTAAAAATTACTGCTAAAAAAATATTAAATGCTATTGGCGTAAAATCATTAGATTTTCAAGATAAAAACAAGAAAAAATAAGTATGATTGCAACCACTCCCCAACCACCTTATTTTGCTGTTATTTTTACTTCAATTAAAACACCTATAGACGAAGGTTATAATGAAATGGCAGAGAAAATGATTGCTTTAGCTGCTAAACAAGAAGGTTTTTTGGGAGTAGAAGCAGCAAGAAATGAAATAGGCATTACGGTTTCTTACTGGAAAGATGTAGCATCAATAAAAAAATGGAAAGAAGTCTCCGAACATAAAATAGCACAAGAAAAAGGCAAAACCACTTGGTACAAATCCTTTAAAACCAGAATTGCTAAAGTAGAAAGAGATTACGAGTTTCATAAAACTAACTAAAGAAAATTAATTTTTGAAATATGAATTATGAGTAAAAAGAAGAAAATCAATATCGAAGGGATAGAGATTTCTATTATTTCAAAAGATGAAAATGATTATATCTCCCTAACAGATATGGCAAGAAGTCAATTAGAAGAGGTAGTTATAATTAAATGGTTGAGTTTAAAAAGTACTATCGAATATCTTGGCGAATGGGAAGCACTCTATAATACAAATTTTAATTATACCGAATTCGGTACAATTAAAAATGCAGCTGGTAGTAATAATTTTGTTTTATCTGTTAAAAATTGGCTTGAAACTACCAACGCTATTGGTATTTCTGCTCGTGCAGGAAGGTATGGAGGAACGTATGCCCATAAAGATATTGCCTTCCATTTTGGAATGTGGATTAGTCCAAAATTTCAATTGCTGTTAGTGAAAGAATACCAACGACTAAAAGATGATGAAAACAATCGACTTAAATTAGATTGGGACTTTCAACGACACTTAACAAAAGTCAATTATCACATTCAGACCGATGCTATTAAAGAAAACCTAATTCCTATAACAATTAACAAAAAACAAGCAGCTTTTATTTATGATAACGAAGCCGATGTACTTAATATGGCTCTCTTTGGAAAAACTGCCAAACAATGGCGTGATGAAAATCCAAACGAAAAAGGCAATATCCGTGATACAGCAACCATCGAACAGTTGGTGGTTTTATCCAACATGGAAAGTACCAATGCATTACTGATTCATCCAGGAATGAAGCAAAGTGAACGCTTGTTGCAACTCAACAAATTGGCTATTACTCAAATGACATCTTTATTGAAACATAACAAAAGCAAATACATAAAATAATGGCTAAGAAAAAACGATTTTCAAAAGAATCTGTCAAAAAAGCGATGCGTGTTTTTCGCTTTATAAAACCTTTTAAAGCACCTTTTATTATTGGTCTGTTGGTGCTATTTATCTCAAGCATTACCACCATGGTTTTCCCAAAAGTGTTGGGAGATTTAATAGACTCTGTAAATGCCGATGATGCAAATACAGTAAATACGTTCACCTTATTATTAGTAGGAATTTTCTTAGTTACTGCAATCCTATCCTTCCTTAGAGTATATTTATTCGGGTTAGTTACCTACAAAGCCTTGGCTTTACTAAGGATGACTACCTACAAACACTTAATTTCCTCACCTATGAGTTATTTTTCTAAAAGACGTGTAGGTGAATTAAGTAGTAGAATTACTTCGGACATTGCCTTATTGCAAGATACATTTACAACCACCATTGCTGAATTTTTACGTCAGTTTATTACTATTCCTGTGGGGATGTTTTTTCTGTTGTTTATTTCTTTTCGACTAACTGTTTTTATGATAGCTGTAATTCCTATTGTAGCAATTATTGGTGTGTTTTTCGGAAAATACATTAAAAAATTATCTAAAGAAGCTCAAGATGATATTGCCGATTCTAATACTGTTGTGGATGAAACTTTACACGGAATTGCAAGTGTAAAAGCGTATGCCAACGAGTTTTTTGAAATTCTTCGCTATAAAAAAAGTATAGATAGTTCCGTAAGTACTTCTATAAAAAGAGCCTTATGGAGAGGAGTTTTTATTGGTTTAATCATGTTCGCTGCCGGAGCTGCTATTGTTTCTATCATTTGGTACGGCTTGCACATGGTTCAGAATGAAGCCATCACTTTAGGAGAATTACTTTCTTTTGCTATTTATTCTGCTTTATTAGGATTCTCTTTTGCTGGTGCTGCCGATTTGTTTTCTCAATTGCAAAAAGCCATTGGAGCCACAGAGAACTTAATGGACATTTTAGATGAAACAACTGAAAATGTTACGCTTGAACAAACTCCTGAAATTAAAATTGAAGGGAATTTGGTTTTCAATAATGTTTGTTTTTCTTATCCTTCTCGTAGAGATATTCAAGTATTAAAAGGCATTACGTTTAATGTAGAACAAGGTAAACAAATTGCTATTGTTGGTCCTTCTGGTTCAGGAAAATCGACTATTGCAGGATTAATTTTTAGATTCTACGATCCCGAAAGTGGAAACATAACTATTGATGGAAAAGAATTAAACAACTACCAATTGTCTCAAATTAGAAATCAAATGGCAATAGTACCGCAAGAGGTAATGCTTTTTGGAGGTTCTATTAAAGAGAATATAGAATATGGAAAACCAGGTGCAACTGATGACGAAATTTTTGAAGCTGCTAAAAAAGCCAACGCATTAGAATTTATTGAAAGCTTCCCAGAAAAATTTGAAACTTTAGTGGGTGATAGAGGAATTCAATTATCTGGAGGACAAAAACAACGTATTGCCATTGCCAGAGCTATTCTTAAAGACCCTTCTATTTTAGTTTTGGATGAAGCTACAAGTGCGTTAGACTCTGAAAGTGAAAGATTGGTGCAAGAAGCATTAGAGCGACTAATGGAAGGAAGAACTTCTATTGTTATTGCTCACCGACTTTCTACTATTAAAAAAGCCGATACCATTATTGTGTTAGACAATGGTAAAATAAAAGAAAAAGGAACGCACGAAGAATTAGTGAAAAAAGAAAATGGAATTTATAAAAATTTAAGTACTTTGCAACTGACAGCGGTTTAGATAATGTGTGGATGTGAAAATGTGTGGATGTAAAAATGTAAAAATGTGTGAATAACTTATTGCTTTTTAGCGTCTCTGCGTCTTTGCGAGAAATTAACAACTAACAATTAACTTCAAACTCATGAAATTAAAATCACTTACTCCCAACCTAATGGTAAACGATGTAGAAGAAACCATTGAATACTATACAGATATATTAGGGTTCACTTTATTAAAAACGGTTCCTGAGAAAGGAGAGTTAGACTGGGCAATGGTTAAACGTGGCGACATTGTATTGATGTTTCAATCTAAAAAAAGTTTAGCCAGTGAGTTGCCCAGATTAAAAGGTGAAAAACCTGGTGGAGGATTAACACTTTACATTCAAATAGACGGTATTACTGAACTACACGAGGAGTTATACCACAACGAAGTAGAAATCATTTCCGATTTAGAAAGTACTTTTTACGATACCATAGAATTTACCATAGTAGATGTGAATGGCTATATCTTAACTTTTTCGGAGGAGAAATAAAAACATTACCTTTGTTGGTATAAAACATATTCTTATGAAGAAAATTCTATCTATATTTTTAATATCAATATCTAGTATTGTTATAGGTTACGGACAATCGTCTTCTTCAAAGGTGCATTTATTGAATACCGAAATAGGAGTTAATAATAGTAACTACTTTTTTAAAATTATTGATTTAGATCTTGATGGTGATGATGATATTTATTTTCAAAATGGAAGTACTAAAGGATGGAAAGAAAATTTAGGTAATAATATATTTACTACATACAAAGCTGTAGCCCCAGAAGTTAATAGTACTGTAATATCTGACATTGGAGATATTGATGGTGATGGAGATTATGATTTATTAGGATCAGGTTCTGGAATGAATTGGATTGAAAATGTGGGTAATCAAAATTTCAGTATATTTTATCCCGCAATTTATCAAACGACATCAAACTTTAACCCACCTATTTTAGCTGACATCAATTCGAATGGTAGAAATGATATACTTTTTACTGCTAATAATGTAAATTATACTGGAATTAGCAAAATCAGTTATATAGAAAATAATGGAAATGGTATGTTCTCAACAACAGAAAATATCGTTTTCTCAACTTATTCCGGTGATGCTCAAAAACATTTTGTAAATGATATCGACTCAGATGGTGACCTTGATATATTTGTAACTTATCGTTACCCTGAAAAAATATCTTGGTTCGAGAATCTTGGTAATGGGCAATTTGGTACAGAAAACATTTTAAATTCGATTTCAGGATCATGGACTGGAGACATGAAATTTAGTGATTTAGATAACGATAACGATATTGATATAATTACACTAGCAAATAATGGAATTTTAATATCTTCTTATGAATATTTAGGAAATGGTAGTTATGGTACGGAAATAATTGTAGATACAGTAAATGGTGGGTGTTGTGTATTGAAAAGCCTTGAGTTAACTGATATTGACGGAGACGGATTGGACGACATTGTATATTCCGAGGACAACTCAGTTTTTTGGTATAAAAACTTAGGAGGAACGAACTTTGGTCCACAAACACTAATAGGAACTTATCAAAGTAATATTTCACGTATTGAAACAATTCGCGTAAGTGATTCAGATAATGATGGAGACATAGACATTTATTGTGTATTTAGGCGCCCTAGTAGTGGTGATTCATACAACTCTATTCTACTCCTAGTTAATGATGGTGTTGGAAATTTTGCTCAAAAAGTAATTTACAGAAACCATAAAAGTTCAATGAATATTCCCCAAGTGTTATTAGCAGATGACTTCAATAATGATGGGATAGTAGATATAGTTTCTGCTACCGAATATACTAACTTAGAGTTTTATGAAGGTATCGGAAATAAAGAATTTAAAGAGAAAAAAATCATTTCCTCAATACCTTTTAACATATTATCTGGAGCTATAGCATATGATCATGATGCTGATGGTGATTTAGATATTATTTCCATTAATTATACGCAAAGTATCTTTTTACATGAAAATTTAGGAGGAGGAAATTTTGCTCCTGCTAGTGGTTTACTTTCAGCTAATACAAACAATTTATCTGAAATTAAATTGTTAAAAATAGATAATGATAGCTTACCTGATTTAGTTTTTTCATCATCAAACTTAATTTCATGGAGTAAAAATTTAGGAAGTGGTAATTGGGGACAAGTAGTAACAATTCAATCTGCACCAAATAGTTTTAATGACATCAATACATTTGACATAGCTGATACAGATAATGATGGTGATTTGGATTTAATCTATACACTTGATGGTCTTGGAGATATTATTTTTTCTGAAAATTTAGGAAATCTAACTTTTGGTACTAATCAAATTTTATATAGTTTCGCTAATGGTTCATATTTTGCCGATGTAAATGGTGATGGATTAAGCGATATTATTACTAAAAATACTTCTCAAAACACATTATTGTGGTATCAAAATTTGGGTAATAATACATTTGATTTAACAGGTACAATTATTGAAACTAATTACTCTTTTCCTTTTAGAGAGATTAATCTACATGATGTAGATAATGATGGGGATATAGATATTATTTCAGGTAATCATTACTTTGAAAATTTAGGTAGCGGTAATTTTGTTAGTAAAAGAGATTTGTTTAATTTCTCAAATGTCCATAATATTGAAAACACTAAAATCATTGATATTGATAATAATGGAGTGCTTGATATACTATTCAGGTCATCAGGTGAGATTGGTTGGGCTGAAACGAACTTCAATAATATATATAACATAAGTGGTCAAATTTTTTATGACGCTAATCAGAATCAAATTAAAGACAGTACCGAGTTGGGAATTTCAGGACTAAGAACCTTCTTACAACCTAATGCTTTAGGTAGTTTCTCAGGAGTTGATGGTAGTTTTTATTATGCGGTAGATTCTGGTGCTTATACTGTTTCTTACAATCAATTACAACACTGGGGATTAACCACTGATTCATCCTCCTATAACGTAAATTTAACATTATCTAATCCAACAAAAGATAGTTTGCTTTTTGGATTTTATCCTGATACTATTTTTACTGATTTAGAACCAGTATTGACAGGAGGATTCCCAAGGTGTAACGATACAGTAACATATTGGATAAACTATAGTAACATAGGAACTACAATACCTAGTGGATTTTTAAATCTTCAATTAAACGATTCTATTACTTTTGTTTCATCTAGTTTAGTTCCCGATTCTATAAACGGAAATAACTTATATTGGAGTTTTGATAGTTTATTCTTCTTTAGCTCTAACATGATAACCCTACAAGTTCAAATGCCTCCATTTACTAATATGGGTGACACATTATCTTCTTATTTAACAATTCATGAATTGGATAATAATAACATTGTTTATTCTCAATCTGATACACTCAAGCAAATTTTAGTATGTGCTTATGATCCTAACGACAAATCTGTAAATCCTTTTGGCTATGGTCCTGAAGGATATATATCTCCTAATCAAGAACTAGAATATCTAATTCGTTTTCAAAATACTGGAAACGATACTGCAAAAACAATAATAATTGAAGATTATTTAGATGTAAACCTTAATTGGAATTCTTTTAAACCTTTAGCAAGTAGCCATAATGTAAATTCACAAATCGATGGCAACGGAAAGATTAAGTTTATTTTTAATAATATAATGCTTCCTGATAGTGCTACTGATGAAACAAATAGTAAAGGGTTTGTAAAATATCAAATAAATCCTATTGCAGGATTACCTCCTCACACTCGAATTAGAAATAATGCAGAAATATATTTTGATTTTAACCCTGCTATTATTACTAACTATACTTTAAATACAATCGAGTGTTATGGTACACCTCAACCTAATATTACTTACAATTTTCCTTATTTAAATGCTGGTGTCACTGGTAACTATTCATACCAATGGTATTTAAATGATACAACTATAATTAAAGGAGCTACTTCAGACACCTTAATTCCAACTATAAGTGGTAATTATTCTGTTGAAATTACTGATTCTAATTATTGCTCTACAAAATCAGTCCCTTATAATTATATCGCTGTAAGTATTAGTGAGTTAAATTTATTAAATACCATTGTTTTTCCTAATCCTTTTACTAGTTCTACAACTATTCTTTTTGATAAAACATTAGATGGAATTTATGATTTATTAATTTATGACATAGTTGGTAAACAGGTACAAAGAATTAACAATATTACTGGGAACAAAATTGAAATCAATAAAAAAGATCTCGGTACGGGATTGTTCTTAAGTTATTTAGTTAATAACAAAACAAGAGAAAAAATATTTATTGAAAAATTAATCATTCAATAATTTTACTTTGAGCTTATAATTTCTACCGAAACATTAAAAAATTAATACTAAAATGAACGCAACGGAACAAGGAAACGTAAAATTTGAAATTAATGAAAAAGGGATAGCAACCATAGAGTTTTTTCACCCTATGAGTAATTCATTACCCGGAAAAGTATTGAATAAATTAGCCAATACCATTACCGAATTAGGAAATAATGAACAAGTAAAAGTTATAATTCTTAAATCGGAAGGAGATAGAGCTTTTTGTGCAGGTGCAAGTTTTGATGAATTAATTTCCATTGATGATATGGAAACCGGAAAAGTATTTTTCTCGGGTTTTGCCAATGTGATTAATGCTGCCAGAAAATGTCCTAAATTTATTATTGGAAGAGTACAAGGTAAAGCTGTTGGCGGTGGCGTAGGTATGGCAAGTGCTGTTGATTATTGTTATGCCACTAAATTTGCGGCTGTTAAATTGAGTGAATTAGCCGTTGGCATTGGTCCTTTTGTGGTTGGTCCTGTTGTAGAAAGAAAAATAGGCACTTCAGCAATGAGTATGTTAGCCATTAATGCTACCGAATGGTATCCTGCCGAATGGGCGAAAGAAAAATCATTGTATGCCGAAATTTTTGACTCTATTGAAGCAATGGATGAAGCCATTGATGTATTAGCAAATAAATTAGCTCAATCTAACCCTGAAGCAATGAGCATGCTGAAAAAAGTATTTTGGGAAGGAACAGAACATTGGGATGCCTTACTTAGCGAACGTGCAGCCATGAGCGGAAAATTAGTGCTTTCTGATTTTACTAGAAATGCGATAAATGCTTTTAAGAAGAAATAAAATAATCTTTATTAGTTAGTTATTGACTAACAACATTTACCAACTGCTTGTGCCAACTATTTTTTAATGGCACTTCCCAAGTAGTATCAAATTCTTTTTTAGTGGTAATGGTATTGTTGAACACGATGGTGTCTTCGTTAATTTTATTGTCGTTATAAAGTGTTTCAAAGTCGTTTAACTTTACTAAAACAGCTTTCTCATCTTCTTTGTAAGATTGATTCATTCTGTCTAACAAGCTCAATTCTAATTCTTGTTCTAATTCCTTCATTAGTTTTACAGATGCATCTTGAGCTCTTCCACACATGGTATCGCCTTGTTCATCTACAAATAATACAATAAACGCGTCATATAAAATAGTGAACGTTCCTTTTACCATATTTCCATGCGATTCCCAAGTATCAATAAAATCGTCTATACGAATTTGAATGTGCTTTTTTTCGTCTTCATTAAAGTGACGGTCGCTTTGGTAAATCCAAACTTTAGCATTATCGGGATATTGAATATAATCGTTGTTCATTTTTTAAGATTTAGAACTACAAAATTAAGCTAATTCTTAGTAACCTGAGTTCAATTATTATATAAACTCTAAATTATTCACAATATTTTTTTGCAATTGTTGATGAACAATGCCTACTATTATTTAGTACTTTTGTTTTATAAAACTTACTCCATTGCTTAGAAAAGATAAAATAAAAATAATTATAGGTCTGTTACTTCCTGCTATTAATCTTATTACTTATTTTATAATTGGTAAGGAAGGCAACACCATGAAAATTGTTGCAGGAAGCAGTTTGTTTATCTGGTTAATAACCATGTACATCACTAATAAAAAACAATAAAAGATATGTTTGATAAATTTTTGGGTAAAAACCTCATGGGAAAAATGGGGGAAATGCAAAAACAAATGGAAGAAATCAAGCAAAAGCTTGAAAATATTTCTGTAATTGGTGAAGCCGAAAATGGTAAAGTAAGAGTGGTTGCTAACGGAAACAGAATGATTAACAATATTATTATTGATGAAGAATACAAAAATACTGTTTCAGCAGAAAACCTTCAAGAAACGATTGCTTTAGCAGCCAACAGAGCTTTAGAACAAGCCGAAAGAATTGAAAAATCTGAAATGAGCCATGCTGCTATGGGCATTTTACCCGGTTTAGGATAATGGAATTTTTAATTATTGGTAGTGTAGCTTTTTTAACCTCTATCCTAACCTTCTTTTCTGGTTTTGGAGTGGGAACCATTCTTACTCCTGCTTTTGTACTATTTTTCCCCATAGATATTGCTGTTGCTATGACAGCCACTGTTCATTTTCTGAACAACCTCTTTAAAATGGGATTAACTTTTAAAGACATTAACAAAAATGTGCTGATAAAATTCGGTATTACTGCCATTCCGTTAGCATTTTTGGGTGCTTGGCTACTAATGAATTTTTCTAATAATAACCGAATACTTTATGAATTTACTATTGGAGATAAAATACTTACTATTAAGTTAGTAGAATTGATTATTGGCATTATGATGCTCATTTTTGCCATTTTTGAATTGTTGCCAACCACCAATAAAACAGTATTAAAAAACAACATGCTTTATTTGGGTGGTGCCATAAGTGGTTTTTTTGGTGGTTTATCAGGACATCAAGGTGCGTTGAGAACTATTTTTTTACTCCGAAGTGGATTGACCAAAGAAAGTTTTATAGCTACAGGAATTGCTATTGCTTGTATTGTGGATGTAAGCCGAATAAGTATCTATTTTGCTAAGTTAGAAAGTATTTCCTTAACAGACAACTTATGGATAATAACTTTTACTACACTTTGTGCTTTTGCGGGAGCTTTTATTGGTAAAAAATTACTCAAAAAAGTTACCATTACTTTTATTCAGTATGTGGTGTCTATTTTAATCATTATTATTTCTGTATTGCTGATTGTTGGGATTATTTAAAGCCCCACCCAACCTCCCCTAAGGGGAGGAGTTTCCAACGCACAAAGCCAAGTTAACTGTTAATTGTTAATACTTGACTTTTAGATTAAACAATTGGTACATTTTTACATTTATCAACTCACTCATTCCACAACCTCAACTGCAATTCTAAATCTTCAACTATTTCTGTAAAAATTTTAAAATGCGTGTAATGTTTTAATACCTCTTCAAAGTCAGTTAATGGTTTAGAATAATTAGGTTCAAAATGATTTTTAGAGGTATGAATTGCAGCATACATTCTATTATTTACAAATGAAAAAGCAATATTGTTATTAATTTTTTCTTTGTAAGCCAATAATTTTTCCATAAAGCTGGAAGAAAGCACATAACGTGCTTCTACTTGGTCTTCTCCATAAACCAAAAAGTTTTTGTTAAACTCACTATTTTCAAGTGTTATTAAATGTCCGTTATTCATAGCTTCTTTTATTGTCAAACTTAATCTAGTTAAGTAAGATGTTTTGCTTTTTGAAAGCACTATGGTTTTATAATTCAAATTTTTGTTAAAAGAAGCCGAAATAAAAAGTCCTCTAAAACTTATGGTTGACTTAATTAACCTAAATTTATATACATTCATTTCAGAAAACTGAATGGTGGAGTTTCCGAAAACACATTTTAAATAATCTTCTCCCATTGTTGATTCGGTGATTTTAAATCGATTATGCATTAGAAGATTGCTATTGTTTAATACATTGTATGATAATTTTTGACGAGGTATATACTCATAATCATCAAACATAAAACCCAATATTTTAAACATAATTTTATTCTTGTAAATCACTCTTAGTCTTCTAAAATTTTGAATTCTACTGTTAACAGCAACTATTGGTATATAAAACCATCCGAACATTGCAAAAATTACCGAAATAGCAAACAAGAATGTCGACAGTTCTTCAATCCCTAATGTTAAGAAGTATATATTTACAGCATACAAAAAATAACCTCCATAAAAAATTAAATAAAACCAAAGCTTAATCTTTTTTCTTCTTTTCTCTAGTATTTCTAAATCAGAAAGTAACTCTCTAGTAAAAAATGTATAAAAATCCTTATTCAACTCTATTTATTTTTTGATAAAACTACAGTTTTTCTGAAAATAAAAAAACAAAGCATCCTTACAGACAATAAAACAACCAACAACTTATTTGCTTAACTTTGCATTGCAAATCGTTCTATCGCTGTTTCATTTTTAATGAGAGAGAGGAAAGTCCGGGCAGCACAGAGTATCCTACCTAGCGAAAGCTAGGGTATTGTTTCAGGAACGGAACAATAACAGAAAGTGCCACAGAAAATAGACTACCTCAATTTATTGAGGAAAAGGTGAAAAGGTGAGGTAAGAGCTCACCAGTTACAAAAGTAATTTTGTAAGCTAGGCAAACCTTAGGAGCTGAAAAATCAAATAAACCAAGGCTTGAGGGTTACTCGCCTAATCTTGGAGGGTAGATTGTTAGTTCGTGGAGGCAACTCCCCGACTAGATAAATGATAGAAACCTTAGCCAATGTATTGGTAAAAGGTACAGAACCTGGCTTACAGATTTGCTTTTTTTATAAAACAAAATAATATGAAATATAAAAACATTTTAATATTAGTTTCAATAATTTCATTAGTGATTTTTTCAATTTCTTGTACTAAAGAAACTACTGATGATTCTATACCAACTATTTATTTAACTGTATTACACAAATCCGATTCGAGTGCAGTACCAGATGTAACAATAACCCAAAGAGATGATGACCCTTTTATTACAGCAGACGAATTCTTAGGATGTACAGATCAAAATGGAAATGTAGTAATAAAAACTTTGAGGCAACTTAAAATAATGTATAAATGTGATGAAGCACTATGGGCCAGTTATCAAAAAAAAGAATTTTATCCTGTAAACAAAAACCCAATTATTTCCAAATTATTAAATCATGTAATTGACACTGTTTATTTAACAAAAAAACCAAAGTTGTATGTTAACTTTAACAAAGTAAATACATACTCCAATCAAGATACTATTCTTGTTTATTTGCCTTACTTTGGTAAACAATATTACAAAATATACTCACCATGCAATACTATAGATGGAACTACAATTCAATTAGGTCCCCCTCTCTCTTTTAATGAAACGTATGTAATTAAATGGGAAATAAACAGCACTATCTTTAATGATTCCATCTTCACAGGAAATCAAGAGGAAGTTTATTATAACCTAAATTATTAGTCCGGAACAAAATCCAACACGATGGAGTTCATACAAAAACGCTTGTAAGTTGGTGGTGGTCCATCATCAAAAATATGCCCTAAGTGAGAATCGCAACGTCCGCAAGTTACTTCTGTCCTTACCATTCCGTGACTTAAATCTTTTATGTAATTTACACTGTTAGGATGTATGGTTTCATAAAAACTAGGCCAACCACAACTGCTTGCAAATTTCGCATCCGAACGAAATAAATGATTTCCGCAAACAGCACAATAATAATCTCCTTTGGTATCGGTTTCATAATATTTCCCTGAAAAAGCCCATTCTGTTCCTTTTTCTCGAGCTACTTTGTACATTTCTTCAGGCAAAATTGTTTTCCAAACAGAATCGCTTACCGCTAACTTAGTAGTATCTGTTCTAGAATAATAAGGATTATCATTTTTAGTATTTTCGTTGGTATTATCCATAGTTGATTTTTTTTGAGCATTGCTACATTGTGTCAACAACAAACTGCAGCACGCCATAATAATTATTTTTGAATAGATCATCATATTCATCTTTCAGTAAACTTAAACAATTAACATTTACTAACAAAATTTGGTACGATAAAATTATGCTAAGAATCATAATAAAAGTTACTTTAACTCACCCCCTACCCCCTCTCTTTAAAGAGAGGGAAAAAGTTATCGCAAGATAACTATAGGGGTGAGTCATTAATATTTATTTTTTTTACAAAAGCTTAAAGAGTCTTGGTAATAATTTTTAGATTGTTTAATTTCGTGCTACTTAAATGCTATATATTAATCCTCTTAAAAATAAAAAAATTATGAAAGTAACAGTAGTAGGTGCAGGAGCTGTAGGAGCTAGTTGTGCCGAGTACATTGCCATTAAAAACTTCGCTTCAGAAGTTGTTTTAGTAGATATTAAAGAAGGTTTTGCCGAAGGTAAGGCAATGGACTTAATGCAAACAGCTTCTTTAAATGGTTTCGATACTAAAATTACAGGAAGTACAAACGATTATTCAACTACAGCAGGTAGTGATGTTGCTGTTATTACTAGTGGTATTCCAAGAAAACCGGGTATGACTCGTGAAGAGTTAATCGGGATTAATGCAGGAATTGTAAAAACAGTTACTGAGAACTTATTAAAACACTCTCCAAATGTTATTATTATTGTGGTGAGTAATCCTATGGATACCATGACCTATTTAGTACATAAATCTACCAACATTCCTAAACACAGAATTATTGGAATGGGTGGAGCGTTAGATAGTGCTCGTTTTAAATACAGATTGGCTGAAGCATTAGATTGCCCTGCTTCTGATGTTGATGGAATGGTAATTGGCGGACATAGTGACACTGGAATGGTTCCATTAATTGAAAAAGCAGTAAGAAATAGTGTACCTGTATCTGAATTTTTATCGGCAGACAGAATGGCTAAAATTGTAGAGGATACTAAAGTTGGTGGAGCTACATTAACAGGTTTATTAGGAACTTCTGCTTGGTATGCTCCGGGAGCTGCCGTTTCTGAATTGGTTAGAGCTATTGCACAGGATTCTAAAAAAATATTCCCTTGCTCTGCTTTATTAGAAGGTGAATACGGATTATCTGATTTAGCAATTGGTGTTCCTTGTGTTTTAGGTAAAAACGGAATTGAAAAAATTGTTGAAATCAAGTTATCTGATAACGAAAAAGCTAAATTAACTGAAAGTGCTGAAGGTGTTAAAAAAACCAATGCTGATTTAAATAGCGTTTTAGCTTAATTAGTGTTTGTTTGTAAAGCCCAACTTCTTCGTTATACTTGTTTTAAAAATCAGTCATTTACCAAAGTAAACTCCTGATTTTCAAAAACTGCGAAAGCCTCGAATTTGAACTTTACAATTCAACCACTTAACATTTTAAACAGCCCTTATAAATTTTAAAAACCTGTCAGAAATTAAAACCACTGACAGGTTTTTTTTCTAATACCCCTGCCCTATGCAAACGAAAATTCCTTTTAAAATTATTCCTATTGAAGACGATGGTTTTCACCTACAGTTAAAAGTTACCATTAATGGTATTGCAGCTAATTTAATTTTAGACACCGGAGCTTCAAGAAGTGTTTTCGACCAAACGAGAATTGCTCAATTCACCAAAAACAACCATATAGAAGATTTAGATAGATTATCTACAGGTTTAGGTACTAACACTATGACTAGCAAAAAAGTTACTTTAGAAGAACTTCAACTCAATGACATTACAATTAAAAACTATGAAGCTACCATTTTAGATTTAGCACATGTAAATCAGTCTTACGAGAAATTGGAGCTAGAAGTAATAGATGGTGTTTTAGGTAGTGATATTTTAACTGAATACAATGCCATTATAGATTACGGTAAAAAAGAGTTAGTCTTAAATAGCTAGTTTTGCCTTTTACTCCAATCCAATAATCCCCCTTAGATGCTTCAAAAGAAAAAAGAACATCCCAAAAAAAAAATCGGTATGCATCCTCGGAACAAGCACCAAGGGCGTTATCATTTCAAAGAACTTATTAGCAGTTGTCCCGAATTAGCACCATTTGTTCGGTTAAATAATTACAACGATGAGTCCATAGATTTTTCTAATGCTGAAGCCGTACTGATGTTGAACAAAGCTTTATTAAAGCATTTTTACGAAATCGATTATTGGAATATTCCATCAGGCTATTTATGTCCACCAATTCCTGGAAGAGCTGACTACATTCACCATATAGCGGATTTATTAGCAAGCAGCAATCATGGTGAAATTCCAACTGGAAAACAGATTAAATGTCTGGATGTTGGTGTAGGAGCAAATTGTATTTATCCCATTATTGGAAATAAGGAGTATGGTTGGTCTTTTGTCGGCTCAGATATTGAACCCATTAGTATTCAATCGGCAACCGAAATAATTAAAAAAAACGCTTACTTAAAAGGAAATGTAGTCCTCCGATTACAATTAAACTCCGAAGATATTTTCCGTGGCATTATATACAAAGATGAATACTTTGATTTAACCATTTGCAATCCTCCTTTTCATGCTTCCGCTGAAGAAGCCCAAGCAGGAACACTTCGTAAATTGAGTAATTTAAATCGCAAAAAAGTTACCAAAACCACCTTAAACTTTGGTGGTAAAAATAAAGAATTATGGTGCGAAGGTGGTGAAGAAAAGTTTATTCAAAAAATGATATTCCAAAGCCAAGAATTTGCTTCTTCCTGTTTGTGGTTTACTACACTTGTTGCAAAACAAACTCACCTTAAAACCATTTATAAAGTACTAAAAACGGTAAAAGCTGTTGAAGTAAAAACTATCTCTATGTCTCAAGGAAATAAAACAAGCCGCATTGTTGCTTGGACATTTTTAAACCGAGCCAAATAAGCATGCTTCTTATTAAGGTAGTGAATCACCTGTATTATAATTCTTAGACATCATTCTAAATTATAAGATTATCTCCAAAACAAGTTAGTTACGATTTTGGTTTTAATAACTAAATAAAAAATAACAATACCCACTATCTTATAAACTGTAAGTCCACATTAGGACAAACAATCTTATAACCAACTAATGCTAACTTATATTCAGTATCCCCAAAAAAAATGAAAGTTATTTTCCTACATCCATCCTTACTGTAAACAATAACCTCAGAAATAAATTTTCCATTTTCATCCTCATAAAAGTCATAATGTAATTTACAATCATTAAATCCATAAATTGATTTACTAAAATACTCAGAGGGCTTATTTGGTAATATACTTTTTAAATATTCTCTTGTATCGATAATCTTATTGTTTATGAAAATTTCATTAACATTATTAGGATTGTTTAATACATCCTCTACAAAATGTCTCGGTAAACTTGTCTTAATATATCTATTCAACTCTATGTAACCAAAATAAGTTGAAATAATAAATAAAATCGAACTTCCTATTATAATAATTTTTCTCATTCTCCAAATATATTAAAAAAAATAGAACGTTTATTTTCCAAAAAAATCTAGAATATTTAATACTGAAATTATTAATTTCAATAGTCAACAAACGTAAAGCAAATCAACAAGAGTGGATAAAAACAAAATGGTAATTACTTCACATTAAACTCTAGCATTTTTTCACCCTCAATAAAACAAGTTATTTTATCATTTAACTTAACAGCACCAACACCTGCGGGAGTTCCTGTATAAATATAATCGCCAATTTTAAGTGTTACAAATTGAGACACATAAGCAACAATCTGATTAAAATTAAACAGCATGTCTTTGGTGTTTCCTTTCTGCTTTAACTCATCATTTACTGTTAGTTCAAAATATAGCTGATTAATATCTTTAAAATTTTTAATAGGTACAAAATCACTTGTAGGAGCAGAAAAATCAAAAGCTTTGGCTTTTTCCCAGGGTAACCCTTTTTCTTTACATTGCTGCTGCACATCTCTGGCAGTAAAATCTACCCCCACTCCTATTTCATTGTAGTATTTATGAGCAAATTTTTCCTCAATGTGTTTTCCTATTTTATTAATTCTCAATACAATTTCTACTTCATAATGTAAATCTTTAGTAAAACTAGGGTAAACAAAAGGATTCCTTTTAGGCAACAAAGCCGTATCGGGTTT
Source organism: uncultured Flavobacteriales bacterium (assembly GCA_937901255.1). Lineage (GTDB taxonomy): Bacteria > Bacteroidota > Bacteroidia > Flavobacteriales_E > Vicingaceae > BRH-c54. Next base: position 51,504 of record CALCHN010000047.1, read on the forward strand.
AATAAAAAAGACAGGTTCTTTCGGTATAGGATTATTCAATTCCTTAGCGTGATCGATGTAGTTTCTTCCTATGCAAATAATTTTCATGTGTATGTGCTAAATTTATTTTTAAAACTGTAAAAATACATATTCAGGATTAAAATAATGATTATAAAATTGTGCTAAAAAATACCTAGTTTTTTTTAGAATTATGATAAATGTCATTGCTAATTAAATTTGTAAAGGCAACCTTTATACAAAATATGTGTTTATTAAAATATGTAACTACAAAAAATTTAACAAATAGATGTTTTGAAAAATAATTATTAAAACATTCATCTATTTGTTTTCCATATATATACTAATATATAAATGATAGTAGAAAACAAATTATAATTAAAAAAAAGTCATAATTTTAGCTTTGAATATTTTATATTTGTCTAATAATAAATTCTATTAATCAGTAAATTAATAAAATCCATCTAAAACCATGTCTTATACAATACGCCATATTTAAAACTAACAAAACCCCCAATTGCCATGAAAAATTCTGCAATCAAACTTCTTCTTCTTGTTATTATATTTTTTATAAGTAATTTTTTCATTAGGGCTCAACAAAACAACAGTTACAACAAACAAAATATTACAGAGGAGTTTTTAAATATAACACTTAAGGAACACATTTATAAAAAAATACAAAGTTCTCCAAACCTTTCCGATTCAGAAATTCACAACTTAGGTCATTACTACTTAGACAATTACCCTAACTACAAAACACTTTTTTCAACTATATTGAAAAATACAATTATGGAAACAAAGCAAGACTTTGATTCTATTGCCAATCAAGTTATTAATCATATTATATTGGATTTTAAAAACTACACTCCTCCTTTAAAACCTCAAATTCCTCACGATTACAGATTTACCCCTAACACAAATCAAAAAAAAGGCAATCAGAACGACAAAGGTGCTGGAGACCCTTGTAATAATGCCGATTTTGAAACTTGCGATTTTACTGGTTGGGATTTGTTTGATGGAAATGTAAACAACCAACCATATCAGATGATAAACATTACTCCTAGTACTCCCGGAGGGCATCATACTATTACTACACCAGGAACAGATCCATTGGTTGGTATTCCAACAACCGACCCAAACGGAGGGGGATGCTCTGTTATGTTAGGAGACTACACAGGAACAGGAGCTAGAGCGGCTAGTATGCGACAAACATTTTTAGTTACACCACAAACAACCTCTTTTACATATAGTTATGCCCTTGTACTAGAAGATCCTTCTGGTCATACCTTAGGTGAAAAGCCTTTTTTCAAAATAAATATGTACGACCAAAATAATAACCCTATAGCTTGTGGTGAGTATGAAGTAATTTCAGGACCTAACGGAGACCCCGATTTCATTTCTTATGGCGCTGGCTATTACCTACCTTGGAGAACAACTTTTGCCCCACTTAATGCATATATTGGTCAAAATGTTACCATTGAATTTATTGTAGGAGATTGCTCTCAAAGTGGACATTACGGCTATGGTTATATAGATGCTAATTGTGCACCATTAGAAATTATTGAATCTGATACTGTAATTTGTAATGGACAGCCTATTACCTTGTCAGCCCCAGCTGGAGCTGCAAGTTATTTATGGAGTCCTGGTGGACAAACCACTCAATCTATTACAACAGCTACACCAGGTAATTATAGTGTTGTTGTAACCCCTGTTTCTGGCTCTGCTTGTTCTGTTACTCTTAACACTACTGTTTATGGCTCTACTGATTATCCTGTTGCTGATTTTACTGCAGCACCAACTAATATTTGTGTAGGTGAAAGCGTTAGCGTAAATGACATATCCTATGTTGTTGGTACAAGCAGCATCACCGGCTGGGCATGGGATTTTGATGGCGATGGTATAACAGACGACACAACACAAACACCTGCTGCTTATACTTATTCAACTTCAGGAACATACAACTTACAATTAGTAGTTTGGAATAATGGATGTACAGACACTACTTTCATTCCTATTATTGTTAACGATATGCCAAGTGCCGGTTTTTCATTCAATAATGTTTGTTACGGATCTTTAATGAATTTTACAGACACTTCAAATGCCAATGGTGGAGTTATTTCTAATTGGAATTGGGATTTTCAAAATAACGGTACTGTTGACAACACTAATCAAAACCCTGCTCATGGTTATCCTACAGCAGGAAGTTATGATGTTGAACTACTTGTAGAAACTTCTAGTGGCTGTAAAGATTCTATTGTTCAAACTGTTTACATTAACCCACTTCCCGTTGCCAATTTTTCTGCTACTAGTGTTTGCCTTTCGGCAACAACAACTTTTATAGATTCTTCAACAATAAGTTCTGGAACAATAAACAATTGGGCTTGGGATTTTGATGATGGAGTAGGATCTAGTACAGCTCAAAACCCTACTTATACTTATGCAAACCCTGGGTTATACAACGTAAGTTTAACAGTAGCTTCTGATAGTGGCTGTAGTAACACTATTATTATTCCTGTAGATGTATATGACAACCCTACTGCTGCCTTTACTACTAATGATGTTTGTTTAAATACCCTAGCAAACTTTAATAGCTCAACGTCTAATGGAAATGGTGGCACCATTTCTCAGTGGAGTTGGGACTTTGATTTTAACGGTTTTACTCACACTACTGATGACACTACTCAAAACCCGAATTATAATTATGCTACTCCAGGAACATACAATGTTCAATTAATTGTTACCACTTCAAACGGATGTTCGGACACAACCACAGAAACCATTACTATTTTTCCTAAACCTGTAGCCGACTTCATATTTAATGATGAATGTTTTGGAACATCAATTGACTTTACTGACACAACAACTATAAGCTCAGGAAACATTACCAATTGGAACTGGAATTTTGATAACGGAAACAACTCGGCAGTCCAACATCCTTCTGAACTCTATGCTAATGATGGCAATTATAATGTAAGGTTAATTGTAAGCTCTGATAATGGATGTACAGATACCATCACAAAAAATGTTAATGTATGGCCATTGCCTGTGGTTGACTTCTCTCCTACCACCGTTTGTTTAAATGATTTTACTCGTTTTATCGATCAATCTAACGTAAGTTTAGGTAGTAATATAGCATGGAATTGGGATTTTGATGATAATACAGGAAGTACTGTACAAAGTCCAATACACAATTATACTTCTGAAGGAGTTTATCAAGTACAATTAACTGTTACCACCGACAAAGGCTGTATAGATTCAGTTACCAAACCTGTTACTGTACACCCTCTTCCGGAAATTGATTTTTCAGCAGATACTACAGAAGGCTGTACTCCTGTAATAGTTAATTTCACCAGCAACTCTACCATTTCTTCAGGCAATATTGTTTCGTGGTTTTGGAATTTTGGCAATGCAGGCACATCAAATCAAGAAAATCCGACTACTATCTCATTTATCAATCCATCTCACGCTACAGTTGCTACTTTTGGAGTTAGTTTAACCGCTACATCAGATAAAGGCTGTGTTAATAAAGATTCTGTTGTTAATATGATAACTTCTTATCCAAAACCTTTAGCTAGTTTTACTTACGACCCTATTGATACCGATATTTATGGTAGCGAAATCACTTTTAAAGACAACTCTATAATTTCTAATCAATGGTTTTGGGAGTTTGGTGATGGAGCTACTTCTATGGTTCAAAACCCCGTACATGAGTATGCAGACTCTGGATTATACTATGTAACACTTCATATAGAAAATGTTTATGGATGTAAAGACACCACTCAAAAACCACTAAAAATTAAACCCACTTTTGCAATTTGGATTCCTAATGCATTTACCCCTGATGGTGATAATATTAACGACTACTTTACCATAAAAGGCTATGGAATTATTCAATTAGAAACTCTAATTTTTGACAGATGGGGAGAAATTGTTTTTAACAGTATTGAATTAGAACCCAAATGGAATGGAACATATAAAGGAAGCTTGGTTAAAACTGATGTGTATGTTTACAAAGTAAAAGCGAGAGATATTTTTGGCGAGTGGCACGACTTTACAGGCAGAGTTTCTGTAATAAAATAATTTTTGTAATTAAATAAATATATTATTAATTTGCATAATCAAATATCTACCTACTTAACAGATGTTTACAAAAATTTAATCAACTATTAAATCTAAATTCTAAATCACATTTCTATGAAAATAAAAATCACTTTAAATTTATTAACCTTAATTGCCATATTATTTTTTATAAACTCAAGTATGGCTCAAACTGCTGAATCTTCTGCTGCAGTACCTAATGGAGAATCTTGGCTACCAGTAAACGAGTTTAAACCAGCAGAAGCTAAGAAACAAAATGGCAATACGGTTGAAGCTATTCCACCATTAAACAATGTATTAGAAGGTGTTTCTTTTTATACAAAGAAAGCCACTTGTGGTTCTAACAACGTAACTTTTGTTAAACTCATCAATACTAATGATTATGCAGTAACTATTGAATGGCAACTTAACCCTAATGACAACAAAATTGTTATAAATATCCCAGCCAATACAAGTTATCAAGGAGAATGTTCTTCTAATGATAATATTGTTTCAAAATTAACTTTTATAAATAGTTATGAACCTGAGAGCTTAAACAAAATAAACTATTTATTCAATACTGTTAACGTGTTGAAATCAAATTAACACTAACTACAAAAAACATTATATAACACAATTATGAAAAAATCAAGTTTAACCTTACTAATTTTCAGTTTATTTACTTTTACTAATCTATTTCAAGGAAATGATGTAAATGCACAAACGGTAACTACAACTATTACTTATGGTGGTTTCCAAGCATGTGGAGGTTGTACAGTATGTGGTGCAGATTATTGGTGTTTTAACACCCCTGGTAGTTATTGTGGAAATACTGGTCCGTGCGGCACACAAACATTTACAGACCCTGTTCCTCCCGGCAACATAGTAACAAATATTGCTATAAGTTATTACTCAGGTCAATGTCAAGGTAGTAGTTTAACAGCAAGTATTAATGGAAATACTTTTCCAACTGTTAACGAAGGAAACACGGGCTGTCTTTGCTCAAACCAACCTTGTGGAGTAGCAGCTACTACAGGACAAACTTTTAATTGTGGTGTTCCTAATTATAATTATGGTGCATTAAATAATTTTCAAATATGTACGGGTACAGGTGTTTGTATTAATAGAATAGTACTAACATTTACCTATGTTCCTGCCAACCAAGCAACGCCTGCAGCACAACCTGGAGCTATAACAGGAAATTCTAATGTTTGTGTTGGTGTAGCTTCAACATTTTCTATATCTCCAGTAGCTAATGCTAATGGATATACATGGACTGTTCCCGCAGGTTGGACTATAAATTCTGGACAAGGAACAACTTCTATAACTGCCACACCTGGTAGTACTGGAAATATTTGTGTAACTGCTAGCAACTTATGTGGAACAAGCGGTTCAACTTGTTTTCCAGTTACAGTAAACACACCTTCAGTAGCACCAACTAGTGCAACTGCAACACCAAATCCAATTTGTGTGGGTTCCTCAACAAGCTTAACAGTAAATGGTGGTTCTTTAGGTTCTGGTGCAAATTGGCAATGGTATTCTGGTAGTTGTGGAGGTACTTCTGCAGGTTCTGGATCTATTATAACAGTTTCACCTAGCACAACAACCACTTATTTTGTTAGAGCAGTAGGAACTTGCAACAGCACAACTTGCCAATCGGTTACCGTTACAGTAAATCCTGTTGTAAACCCAGCTTGGACTAATCCATCACCAATCTGTGCTGCAGCTGGCTCTATTAATTTAAACAACCTAATTACAGGCACAACTGGCGGCACTTGGAGCGGAACAGGAGTTTCAGGATCTAATTTTAATCCTAGTTCTGGCTCTCAAAGTGTTACCTATACCGTTGGTTCAGCTCCATGTGTTCAAACCCAAACTCATACAATAACGGTAATTCCAGATGTTAACCCTGCATGGACCAACCCATCACCTATTTGTGCTGCAGCAGGTAATATAAATTTAAATAGCTTAATTACTGGAACAACAGGTGGCACATGGAGTGGTACGGGTGTGTCAGGAACTACTTTTAACCCTGCTTCTGGCTCGCAATCGGTAACTTACACAGTTGGCACATCACCTTGTCAGGAAACTCAAACTCATACCATAACAGTTCTTCCTGATGTTAACCCTAGTTGGACGAACCCATCCCCAGTTTGTGCAGCTTCAGGAAATATTAATTTAGATAATTTAGTAACAGGTACCACAGGAGGAACTTGGAGTGGCACTGGTGTTACTGGTAATATGTTTGATCCAAATTCTGGAACTCAAGCTATAACTTATTCTGTTGGTACATCTCCATGTCAAGAAACTCAAACACACACTATTAATGTATCTGCATTTGATGCTTCATGGACTAATCCAGGTCCAATATGCGAAGGTGCAACACCTATAGATTTATCAACATTAATAACTGGTTCTGGAGGAGGAAGTTTCTCAGGAACAGGCGTAACAGGAAATAATTTCGACCCTTCGGGTCTAGGAGGAACTAGTATAAGCATCACCTATACTGTTGGAGCAGCTCCTTGTACAGAAACACTAACTCATTCAGTTATTATTAATAATGATGACGATGCTTCGTTTAACTATTCATTAACCACATTTTGTGAAGCAGATAACAACCCTACTCCTACTATTACAGGTACTAGTGGTGGTACATTTACCATATCTCCTACTGGAACCATTAACGCTTCAACAGGAGAGCTTGATATTGCTTTAACAGGAGTTGGAACTTATACGATTTACTACAATACAACTTCTGCTGGGAATCCATGTCCTTCTACAGATTCTGTACAAATAACAATTAATCCTCAAAATACAATTAACATAAATCCTGTTAACCCAATTTGCTTAAACGACACATTAAATCTTTCTGCAAACACTACAGGTACAGGAACTGTTACATGGTATGCTGATGCTGCTGGCACTATAATTATTGGAACAGGGAATCCTCTTACTTATGTTCCTACAAGCGGTGGAAGTTTTACCATCTATGCAAATAATATTGGTGCTTGTTCTAGTGAAATAGACTCAGTAACTATAACCGTCAATTTTGTTGATGCAGTAATCAATGCTACACCAGTAACTGGTTCATCACCACTAGTTGTATTCTTTGGAAATGGAAGTACTGGTGCTACTAATTATTTTTGGGAATTTGGAAACGGTGCTACAGATACTATCTTTGAACCAACCCACACTTATACCAACCCGGGTTCTTTTACTGCAACGCTTGTTGTAACCGATGGTTTATGCTGGGATACGGCTACTGTAATAATTGAAGTTTTTGATGAATCAAGCATTTTAATACCAACTATTTTCACCCCTAATGGTGATGGTAGTAATGATTTCTTTAAAGTTGACGGTGTAAACCTAAAACATGTTGAAGGAGAGATTTACAACAGATGGGGACAAAAAATGTTTGCTTGGGACAATGTAAACGGTATGTGGGATGGAAAAACTCTTTCAGGAACAGATGCTGCTGATGGAACTTATTACTTTATTATTAGAGCAGAAGGCATTGATGGTAAAGAGTATTTCCAAAAAGGAACTTTAACATTAATTAGATAACTCTATAAAAAAATTACCACAAAAAAATAGCCACTGAAATTCAGTGGCTATTTACTTTCTTATAAAAATCTATTTCTTAATGAATTTCTATTTCGTAAGGCATTCTTGCTAATATTCCTTGCTGAGTAGATAATCTTTCAACAGCTCTGTAATATTTATACCCTTCGCCCATTTGTTTTTTCATGTAATAAGCTTCCATATCTCCAGATAAAGTAATTAACAACTCATTAAACGGATTTTTCTCTGCTTTTGGATATGCAGTTAAAGTATAATCTTCCATTTCTGCTAACCCTTTAGCTATTTCAATTGCCTTATTCATCCCTCCTATTTCATCAACTAAACCAATTTTTTTAGCATCTATTCCTGTCCAAACTCTTCCTTGTCCGATAGAATCTACTTGTTCTTTGGTCATTCCTCTACCTTCAGCTACTTTAGTAATGAAATCATCATAAATATTTTCTACACCAATTTGTATAATGTCTTTTTCTTCTTGAGTTAATGGTCTGAAGATAGTCAACATATCAGCATGGGTATTAGTTTTAACGGTATCAAAAGTAATTCCCAATTTATTATTGAAAAACCCTTGAGCGTTAGGAATTAAACCAAAAACACCAATAGAACCAGTAATTGTTTTCTCATCGGCAACAATTTTGTCAGCTGCACAAGAAATATAATATCCACCTGATGCAGCTACATTACCCATAGAAACTACAACTGGTTTTACTTTTTTAGCTAAAATCACTTCTCTCCACATCACATCAGAAGCCATAGCACTTCCTCCTGGAGAATTTACTCTTAACACAATTGCTTTAACATTACTGTCTAAACGTGCTTCTCTAATTGCTTTAGAAATGGTTTCAGAACCCATTTCACCTTTTTCTCCCTTACCACTAACAATATCTCCACTTGCATAAACCACTGCAATTTGATTTGCTCTAGGTTCTGCTGTTTTCTCTTGCAATTCTTTTAATGGATCTTTACTTGCTGCTAAATATTTTGCTAATTCAATAAAATTAAGGTCTTCGTAAGTAGCAACCTCTAATTTTTCCTTAAACATATCTAACAACTCATCTTTATACATTATTTCATCAACAAAACCTTCATTTTTAGCATCTATAGCTTTCTGAATTTTAATTCCATTAGCTAATTCATTAATTTTTTCAATGCTAATGTTTCTTGATGCAGCAACCTTTTCTAACATACTTCCCCAAGTAGTATTTAAAATTAACTGCATTTGGTTTCTGTTAGATTCACTCATTTTTTCTAACATAAATGGTTCTACAGCACTTTTAAATTTACCATGACGAATAACTTGCATATCAACATCTAACTTAGCCAACGCATTTTTAAAGAACATTAATTCAGAAGATAATCCTCTTAATTCCATCATTCCTGCAGGGTTTAAATAAATTTTATCTGCAACTGATGCTAAGTAATATCCTTTTTGAGTATAAATTTCTGAATAACTCACTATCCATTTACCAGTAGTTTTAAAATCTTCTAAGGCATTTCTAATTTCTTCAACAGTTGCCATTCCGCCATTTACCACATTTAAATCTAAATAAATACCTTTAATTCTATCATCGGTTTTAGCTTTTTCAATAGTTGTTAAAATTTTATCCAACCCTAATTGTTTAGAAGGCTGCATTTTTCCAAAATCAAAATTCTCAAACGGATTTTCTGATGTTCTATCTGGAATTGGTTCAGTAAACTTAATATGCATTACTGAGTTATCTTTAATTTTTACTTCTTTATCCGATTCGGCTGAGGAAATTAAACTTCCTATAATTCCAAAAGTAATAAAGAAAAACAAAGCACCCATTACTATCATTGCTGCAATGGAAGCTAACATAATTTTAAAAAATTGTTTCATCGTTTTATTTTTTATATGGTTTAAGTTCTAAGAAGTTGTTTAAAATCTCCTCTATAAATTAAAAAATGTTTCTTTTTTTCACATTACTTAGTTATTTTCTCCAATCATAACCTTCAGCTATGTTTCTCAAAAATGCCTTGTATTGTATAAAAATAATTCATTTTCATTATTATATATGGACTTTAAACAACTTCTAAATTAATTCATGTTGATTTAATTACCTTTGTCAACATAAATACAAATGTATATACCTTTTAAATAAAAAAAAGTATAAAATACACTAGTGGTAAGAAAAAATGATGAGCGGAAAAAAAAATAATTATAATCAATTAATATTATCACTTGGTGGAAATCAAGGAGATGTAAAAAAAACATTTTTGTCGGCTAAAAATATGATTACTCAAGAAATTGGAACCATTATAAAAGAATCATCAATCTTCCAAACTCAAGCTTGGGGAGTAGAAAATCAACCCGATTTTTTAAATCAAGTAATTGTTGTGGAAACAAAACTCTTCCCTGAAACTATTTTAGAAAGTTGTTTGGAAATTGAAGCTGAATTAGGACGAAAAAGAATGAAAAGATGGGGAGAAAGAACAATAGATATCGATTTGCTATTTATCAACAACGAAATTATTAATACAGCAGACTTGCAAATACCACACCCTAGAATAGCAGAAAGAAATTTTATATTATATCCGTTAGATGAAATTCTTCCAGATTTTATACATCCCACTCTAAACAAAAGTATTAAACAGCTTAAAAATAATTGTGTTGATGATTTAAAAGTCTTTAAATATTAGCTTATCTAACAATATTTATAAGAAATAGTTTTTTTTTTATGAAAAACATTAGTTAATATTGCATCACGAAAACTAAATAAATTAAACTTAAATAATTAAAAATGAGAACTAACAATTTAAGACTATTTTCTCTATTTGTGGCTACATCAACAGTATTTGTTGCATGTAATCCACTAGCAAAAATGGTAAAAAGACAGGGTGAAGTAAACTACGAAGTGACTCCAAATCCTATGGAAATGCACGGAGACAGTATTCAAATCTCTGTTAATGGAAGCTTTCCAACAAAATATTTCCATAAAAAAGTAGCTGCAACTATTACTCCTGTTATTGTTTATGATGGAGGAACTGAAGAATTTAAAGCGTTTAAACTAAAAGGTGAAGATTCTGAAGCAGAAGGAACAGTGATTAACTACGAAAAAGGTGGAAGTTTTTCGCATACTGCAAAAATTCCTTATAAAGATGGAATGCATAAAGCTACTTTAGAATTAAGAGCTAGCGGTGAATACAAAACAAAAACTAAAGATTTAGACCCAAGAAAAGCTGCTGACGGAACTATTATTACTCCTAAGTTAGTTATGGCTGCCGATAAAGCAATTATTGGTGCTGATAAATTTGAAAAATTCAACTTAGAAAACAACAATGTTGAAATTCACTATTTAGTGAATAACTCTGTTGTTAGAGGTTCTGAAATGAATGATAAAGACATCAAAGACTTAAAATCTAAATTAAAAGGATGGAAAGAAGATGTTAAAATGGAATTCAATAGCTTAGTTGTTGATGCTTATGCTTCTCCTGAAGGTGAAATTAGCAAAAACGAAAACTTAGCTAACGAAAGAGCTGCTTCTGCTGCAAAAAGCATTATTGCTTTATTGAAACAACATAAAATTGAAATCCCAGAAGGATTTGCTAAAGAAACTGGTAAAGGTGAAGATTGGGAAGGTTTCAAAAAATTAATGCAAGAATCTGACATTAAAGACAAAGAACTTATTATTAGAGTACTTGAACAATATTCAGATGTTACTAAAAGAGAAGAAGAAATTAAAAACTTAGCGGCTACTTACCAAGAAGTTGCTAAAAAGGTATTGCCTGTTTTAAGAAGATCTCAAGTTAACTTAGTGATGAAACACCACAACTTAACTGATGATGAAATTAAAACATTAGTAGATACTAAAATTGATTCTTTAGATGCTGAGCAAATGTTATATGCTGCTACTCTTTATGATGATATGGCTAAAAAAGAATCTATCTACAAAAGTTTTGTAACTAAATTTCCTAACGATTGGAGAGGTCCAAACAACTTAGGTTATTTATATGTTTCTCAAAACAAATTAGCTGACGCTAAAACTGAGTTTGAAAAAGCAAATGCTATTGAAAGCACTCCTGTTGTAAACAATAACCTAGGTGTTATTGCTAGATTAAACGGAGATTTAGCAGCTGCTAAAGAATACTACGATAAAGCTAACGGTGCTGGTAGTGAAGTAAATGAAAACAAAGGTATTATTAACATTATAGAAGGTAATTATGCTGATGCTGTTGCTAACTATTCTGGTGTTAATTCATTCAATGCTGCTTTAGCTAAGTTACTTAACGGAGATAATAACATAGGTCAAACTATAGATAACTCTGCTGATAAAGACGAAGCGTTAGCTTACTACTTAAAAGCTATTGCTGGAGCAAGATCAGGTGATAAAGGAATGATGGTTAATAACCTTAAATCTGCTACAGCTAAAGATGCTTCATTAAAAGCTAAAGCTAAAGATGATGCTGAATTCATCAAATACAGAGATGATGCAGAGTTTCAAGCAGCTGTAAATTAATTAAATTACAATTCTCATTAAAAAAGCTTTCTAGCATAATATGTTAGAAAGCTTTTTTTTTACAATAATTATTTATACCTTAGCCAAAATTTTTATTAACATTTAATTATTTATTATGAAAAAATTATTTTTAACCCTTTTAGTTGTTGGTGGTGTTGCTTTCACTACTACATCATGTTCTAAAGAAGAATGTAAATGTACAGGTGCTGAATCTTTTGATGAAGATGACTGCGATTGCAACGTTAAAGAAACTTGTGATAGCTTAAAAGCTTTAGGTGCTGACTGTAAAGTTGAGTAATCCTATACTATTTAAGTATCATTAAAACTTTATCCTACTATCATTATAGTAGGATATTTTTTTACCTATGAAGATATTATTTTTTATATTACAATTCATAACAGCTGGAGTGTTTATTCTCTCTGGAATAAGTAAGCTGTTCCCTATAGAACCTTTTGAGGTAGTTTTTATCGACTTAGGCATTTCAAATTGGATATTAGCTCCTTTTATAGCTAGAACTATTATTGCCATTGAGATTTTTATCGGAATAGCTATTTTAATTAATCTATGGGCAAATAAACTAATTTACTATTTAGCCCAATCAATGCTAGTAGTATTTAGTGTTTACCTTGTTTTTTTACTATTTACCGAAGGGAACACAGCTGATTGTGGTTGTTTTGGTCAGCTTATCGCTCTTTCTCCACTAAATTCATTAATAAAAAACATTGTTTTAATTTTTATTTTATTTGCTATCCCTAAAAAAGATTGGCTTCCAAAAAAATGGCTTTTTATTATTGGTATTTTAATATCTTCTTTTGTTGCTACTTTTTTACTCAACAGAGTTGGTTTACAAAATACGCCTTCTAAATCCTTAAACAAATCGGTTGATTGGTCTGGGCTACCTCAAACTTTTTATCAATCTAATACTGAAATCGATTTTACTTCTGGAAATAAAATTTTAGTCTTTTTTAGTGCTAGTTGTCCACATTGTGAAAATGCTGCTCATAAACTCTCCTTTCTAAACAAAAAAAATAACATTAACAATATAATCATTGTTATCGCTTCTAAAAAAGAAGATAAGTTAAATGAATTTATTACATCTACAGCATTAAACTACCCCATATTATGGATGACTGATGATACTTTTTTTAAATACAGCGGAGGAACTTTACCTTCCATTTATTACATTGAAGGAAGTGTTGTTAGAAAAAAATGGACAGGAGAATTTTTTGATGTTGATGAATTAAAAGAGTTTATTACTTATAATTAAGCTCTCTACTTTAAAGTTATTCAACATTCAAAATAAATTAGGTATTTTTGACGTTCATTTTTAAACCTAAATCTATTGAACTCACAAAAATCTTCAGACTTTCTCAATAATCAGAACTTATTGGTTTTAATGTTTAAATGGAAAAAACCATTAATTATTGTAAGCGTTGCTGCATTTGTTATTTCAATCATTGCTTCGCTACTAATGACTGATATGTACAAATCAACTGTAACATTATTTCCTAGTACAAACAATTCTATTTCTAAACCTCTTATTGGTACTATTCCTGTTAGAGACGACATCTTAAAATTTGGAGAAAAAGAGGAAGCAGAACAAACACTTCAAATCCTTAAATCTGATCAAATTAGAAACAGAACTGTTCAAAATTTAAATTTAATAGAATACTATAATATTGATACACTCCAACCAAAATGGAAAGCAAAACTAATAGAAGTCTTTCAAGGAAATATTACGTTTAACATCACTAAATTTTCTGCTGTAGAAATTGAAGTATTAGATAAATCACCAGAAATGGCTGCCAAAATTGCCAATGAAATTGCTTTTTTAATAGATACTGTAAAAAATGATATGCAAAGAAAAACTGCCCAAAAAGCACTTTCTTTAGTACAAGAAAAATATGATGACCAAATTAAACATATAAAAATATTAGAAGACTCATTAAAAATATTAATGGGTTATGGCATTATAGATTATGAATCTCAAGTTGAAAGATATACAGAACAACTTTCTATTGCAATTTTACAAAACAAAACTAACGCTATTAAAACTTTAGAAGAGAAACTAACTGTTTTTTCTAAATACGGTTCACTTTTTTTTAATCTAAGAGAAAGGTTACTTGTAGAAACCAAACAGTTGTCATTTCTTCTCTCAAAACTACAAGAAGCAAAACTAGATGCTAACAACCAACTATCTCATATTTTTATTATTGATTACGCTACTCCTGCAGATAAAAAACACTCTCCAAAAAGAATGATAATTGTATTAATTTCGGTGATGTCTGCTTTTCTTTTAACTTTTGTATTTTTATTACTAAAAGATAGTATTTCTAATTTAACTGAACTAAAACAAGACTAAAAAATTTAATTTGATTAAACTACTTAATTCATATTGGATTTACCTTGCTAGTTTTTTGTTTATTCTGCTAAACAGTTATCTTCTTTATACCAACTTTCCTTATTTAGCTTTATTGCCACTTGCTGTAGCTTTAGTTTTTATGGCTTTTTTCCATATAGATAAACTCATGTGGTTTATTGTTTTTGCTACTCCCCTATCTTTTAATCTCGAAATTGGCGGACATGGTGGAATTGGCATGTACTTACCAACCGATCCTCTAATGTTTGGCGTTATGATTTTGTTTTTCTTTAAATTATTTTATCATAAAAAATACGACATTTCTATCTTTAAACATCCTGTTACCATAGCAATTGTAATCAACTTACTTTGGATTTTAATTACTTCTATTACTAGTACTATGCCCATAGTATCTTTTAAGTTTTTATTAGCTAGAATATGGTTTGTAGTTTGTTTTTATTTTATCGCTACTCAACTTTTTAAAAATTATAAAAACTATAAAGTTTACTTTTGGGCTTACATCATTCCGTTAATTGCCGTTATAACTTATAGTGTTGTCAGACTTTCTATATATAGTTTTGACGAAAAAGCTTCGCATTGGGTAATGTGGCCTTTTTATAAAGACCATACCTCTTACGGTGCTGCTTTAGCTATGTATTTTCCTGTTTTATTTATTTTTCTTTTCAAAAAGAATACAGCTTTATTTAAATTAATAACTTTTACTGTAATTGCCATTTTTGTAGTAGGAATTATATTATCCTATACCAGAGCTGCTTGGTTAAGCTTGTTTGCTGCAGCTGTTCTATTTATAATCTACAAACTTAAAATTAGATTCAGTTCCTTGCTTTTAGTAGGAGTTTTTGCAGCAATTATGTTGGCTAGTAGCTGGACAACCATTATGCACAGTCTTGAAAAAAATGACCAAGATTCTTCTGGAGAACTAGCTGAACATGTACAATCTATGTCTAATGTTTCTACTGATGCTTCTAACTTAGAGCGACTAAATCGTTGGAGTTGTGCTTGGCGGATGTTTTTAGAAAAACCCATAGTTGGTTGGGGGCCGGGAACTTATATTTTTCAATATGCTCCCTTTCAACTTTCTAATGAAATGACCATTATAAGTACCAATACCAGTTCTAATGGAAATGCTCATAGTGAATACATCGGTCCATTAGCAGAGTCGGGTGTTTTTGGAACACTTACATTTTTGTTTATTGTTATAACTGTTTTTTACAGAGGTTCCTTACTTTACCATAAACTGGAAGGCGAAAAGAAAACAGTCATACTTTTTACTTTATTAGGCTTATTCACTTACGTGCTACATGGATTTATGAATAACTATTTAGACACAGATAAATTATCCATTCCTTTTTGGGGATTTATTGCTTTAATTGTTGCAATGGATGTCAATTATAATAAGGAAAGCCCCCTAAATCCCCCGAAAGGTGACTTTTCCAACACACGAAACGAATATAGAACTTAATAATAAACTATAAACATTTAAACTAATCAACTAACAAATGAATTTTCAGAACTCATTAACGTTTGCTCAAGAATTAGACGAGCAAGATGAATTAAGAAGTTACAGAAGTAAGTTCCATATCCCCGTTATTAATGGTAAGGAAACCATTTACTTTACAGGAAACTCTTTGGGCTTACAACCAAAGTCAACAGCAGCTTACATTAATCAGGAATTAGAAGATTGGGCGAAATGGGGTGTTGAAGGTCATTTTCATGCTAAAAATCCTTGGTTTTCTTACCATGAGCAATTTGCTGAGCCGGTGTCAAAAATTGTAGGTGCTTTACCTAAAGAGGTGGTAGTAATGAATAACCTTACCGTTAATCTTAATTTATTAATGGTGTCGTTTTACCGTCCCACCAAGGAAAGGTATAAAATTGTTTGTGAAGCCAAAGCGTTTCCATCTGATCAATATGCTTTGGAAATGCAAGTGAGAAATGCCGGGTTTAATCCCGATGATGCTATTATTGAAGTGGCTCCTCGAGAGGGTGAGAGAACACTAAGGCACGAAGACATTATTACTGCTATTGAAAATGCAGGAAGCAGTTTAGCGTGTGTAATGATAGGTGGTGTAAACTATTTTACCGGACAAGTTTTTGACATGGAAGAAATTACCAAAGCCGGACATAAAGTGGGGGCAAATGTTGGGTTCGATTTGGCTCACGGAACAGGAAACATTAAACTAAAACTCCACGAATGGAAAGTTGACTTTGCCTGTTGGTGTTCTTACAAATATTTAAACTCCGGTCCTGGTGGTGTTTCTGGGATATTTATACATGAAAAACATTGTAACAATACCGAATTGCCACGTTTTGCAGGTTGGTGGGGACATGAAAAAGAAAGAAGATTTTTAATGGAAAAAGGTTTTCAGCCTATGAAGTCTGCTGAAGCTTGGCAAATGAGTAATGCTCCGGTATTAACCATGGCTGCACATAAGGCCGCAGTTGATATTTTTGATGAAGTAGGTATGGAGAAATTACTCAAAAAACAAAAAATGCTTTCAGGGTATTTAGAGTTTATTATTGATGACATCAACGAAAAGCACTTAGACAAATCCTCAGGGAAATGGTTGGAAATTATTACTCCAAGAGATTGGAAAGAACGTGGTTGCCAGGTTTCTGTAATTGCACATGGGTTTGGTAAAAATCTATTTAACCAACTTACCAACGAAGGTGTAATTTCCGATTGGAGAGAACCAAATGCGATACGCATGGCTCCTGTTCCACTTTACAATTCTTTTGAGGACGTGTATCGTTTTGGAGAGATTTTGAAGAATAATGTGTGAATGTGTAGATTTGTGAATATGAGGATATATAAACTCTTAACCTTTTAAACCATCAACTAAAAAATGAAAACAGCAACAATAGTAGGAGCAGGATTAGTAGGCTCGTTATGGGCGATATATCTTTCAAAAGCAGGATATAAAGTAACTATAGTAGAAAGACGTCCCGATATTAGAAAAGCGGAAATTTCAGCAGGAAAATCTATTAACTTAGCTTTATCAACAAGAGGCTGGAAAGCTTTGGATACTGTTGGCGTGGGTGATGAAATAAGAGAAATAGCTATTCCAATGCCAGGCAGAATGATGCATGATTTAAAAGGAAACCTAACTTTTCAACCTTATGGTAAAGAAGGTCAGGCTATTTACTCTGTTTCTCGTGGGGGTGTAAATGCCAAAATGATGGACATTGCCGAAAAACATGGTAATGCTCAAATTTTTTATAACGAGCGTTGTTACAAAGCAGATTTAGAAAATGGCATCATTTATACAGAAACTGCTTCAGGTGAGAAAAAACAATACCAATCGGATGTGGTTTTTGCTGCCGATGGTGCTTTTTCTGCTGTAAGATACAATTCTTTCCAAATTTTAGATAGGTTTAATTTTAGCCAAAATTATATTGAAGACGGATACCGCGAAATCTTACTTCCTGCCAATGCAGATGGCTCTTATAAATTAGAAAAAAATGCGTTACATATTTGGCCAAGAGGAAGGTTTATGTTAATTGCCCTCCCAAATGAAGATGGCTCTTTTACCTGTACCTTATTCATGCCATTTAAAGGCGAAAATTCTTTTGAAACACTCACCTCTAAAGAAGCTGTAAATACTTTTTTTAAAACCACTTTTCCCGATTTTTATGAAATGATGCCCAACATTGCTGATGCTTGGGAAGACCATCCACTTTCTTCATTGGCTATTATTCGTTGCTATCCATGGACACATGGAAAAACTGCCCTTATGGGAGATGCCGCTCATGCAACAGTGCCTTTTTACGGACAAGGAATGAATGCCGGTTTTGAAGATTGTACGGTTATGTGGGAGCTCATGCAAAAACACAACGAAAATTGGGAAAAAGTTTTTGAGGAATACCAACTAATGAGAAAACCTGATGGCGATGGTGTTCAGGATTTATCGCTGCATAATTACTATGTAATGCGAGATTATGTTGCTGACCCTAAATTTTTGTTGCAAAAGAAAATTGAAGCTCACTTCTCAGAAAAACATCCGGATAAATGGATGCCACTCTATAGTCAGGTAACGTTTAGCCATATCCGTTATTCCGAAGCATGGAAAAAAGGTCAAATTCAGGATGCTATTATGAAAAAAGTAATGGCAGCTTTTGATAACATTGAAGAAAAATGGAATAGCCAAGAAGTAGAAAATGCCATTTTGAAAGAATTGGGGTGATAGATTGGAAATTAGAAATTGGAAATTAAATATTCGTGCATTAGTGGCAATTTATTAGAAATTTGGCAATAAGCAATCTATATTATTTTACAACTGGTTAATCAACAATTCAAAAATATTGGGAATTTCAAATGTTGGCATTTTAACATTTGTAACTGACTTATCTTCACTTTTAGTTTCAGAAGGAGCATTTTCTTTAGAGGTATCTTTTTCTTCTTTCCACTCTTCTACTTTATATTGATCTGCAACACTTTCTATTGCAGTGATAATTTCTTTTTCAGAAATAATAGAAGCATCAAACTCAAAGTGACCTTTTTCTGCATCAAAATCAACAGTACTTGCAACAACTCCATTTAAGCCAGCTACGGTTTTTTCTATGGTTTTAGCACAACCCATTTTGCAAGTCATGCCATCAATTTTATAATCTACAGCTAATACTTTAGATTCATCAATAACCGATTTTTCTGTGGTATTCGCTTCTTCTTTGTTGTTTTCTGAAGGATTATTACAAGCTGCAAAAAAACTTAGTGAAGCAACTGTAAGGGCTAAAAAATAAGTGTTAATTTTCATAACTAAAGGGCTTTATAAATTTCAGAATCGTTTATAGATTGTTTAATTTTATCAATGTTAATAGTGTTTTCGTCAAACTCAACAGTAGCTCTATCAGGTAAACTAACTGTATATTGCTTCACTCCTTCTAACTCACCAAGAATATTTTCTACTGCTTTCACACAATGTCCGCAACTCAATCCTTCTATTTTTAATTCTACATTCATCTTTAATAATTTAATACACCAAAGTTAAGTATTTTTTCAACGTCTCATTTTTTTTAAGATTATTTAACTTCACTCGGTAATGTTCTCTAAAAAAAAGATATTTTTGCAATCCTTAATTTATAATATAAACAGAGGGGTGGCCGAGTGGCTTAAGGCGCACGCTTGGAAAGCGTGTA
>CALCHN010000048.1 GCA_937901255.1 uncultured Flavobacteriales bacterium
AAGAAAAATAGTAACAACAAAGATTGGCAATTGTGGCAGCAACATAATCAACCTATTGAATTATGGGATAATTATATGATAGATAACAAATTAAATTATCTCCACAATAACCCTGTTGAAGCCGAAATTGTAGATAGTGCAGAAAACTATTGTTGGAGTAGTGTTATCGATTATTGTGATGGCAAAGGTAAAATTAACATTGAACTATTAATTTAACTATTTATTCCAAGCAAATGCTTGAAACAGAGGATTGGTTATACTTAGAGGAGATAGGGGTTAGTTGTTTTTTTCGTACAGGGTCAAATAAAGCAAATAAAAACTACTGTCATATTTATCTTTTAATTCTTTAAAATCAAAAAGATAAACTCTATCCTTTTTATATAAAAAAGTGTCATTTGTAAATTGGTAAGTAGAATCTATTTTTATATAATATGAATCTTTTGTCTTTAGTTTTCGTTTTTCTTTTCTACTATAAAAATGTTTACTTTCTGTTATATGAGGTTGATAAGAATTGAGAATCAAAAGAGTATCTATCAAGTCCCAAGAACCTGAATCAAGCAATGTTCCATCATTATGAAACCATTGTGAATATAAATATGAAGAGTCTTTTCTTAGGATTAATTTTTCCTGTGAATACATTGATCTTCCACCGTTAAATTCTTTGTAGATATCGTTATCATTGTTAATAGACCAAGAAGTAAACCCAATGAAGAGAAATAGAACAACTGATATTTTACTCTGATTTATCATACCATATTCACACTATATATTTACCCCAAATGTAACAATACCTATTCAAATGGTAATATTTTTTTTACAGCGTGTTCCAAGCAAATGTTTGAAACAGAGATTTGGTTATACCGAGAGGAGAAAGGGGTAGTGTTTTTTATTTCAATTTGTCAGGATTTTTTCCAAGTTTCTTCGGTTCGGAACTTACTCTTCTTTCTAGTTTTTTAATATCTTCTTCAGCTGGAAGTTCTTCTGGTTTTATACCTCTTTTCAATAATATGTCTCTTACTCCACGATTATTCGTTATATGTTCTGTAGAAATTTGTCTTTCTGTTTTAAGACCTTTTTCTTTGGTGTTAAAAACTGTAATTTCAGTAGCAAAATCTTTTGCTTTTATTGTAATTGTTGGTAGAAAATCAGCTAAAGCTCTACCTTTAGGTACACCCAACTTATTTTTCATTTGTTGAGTTGTTTTTCCAAATAAGGCTTGATCTCCTTTACTTCTAATTATTCCAAAGTTTCTGTCATTACCTGTTTGTTCGTAGATAAGCTCAGATAATTCTTTTTCAGAAAGTGTCAACTTTTGTCTAGCTTGAAGTCTTTCCCAATCTTTAATTCTTTTTTCGATTACTTCAAATTTCCTAGTTTGGATAGCAAAATAATTTTGAGCAAATGCTATTTGTTCTTTTCTAGGATCGCCATTTTGAGCAATTAAATAACAAGCGTACCTTGTAAGCATTATATCCTCAATCTCTCGTTCGCTTCCTGAACCAAGTTTTACCATTTTGTTGACGTCAACAAAATGGTCTAAAATATTATTTCCAGTAGTTTCGCAAGATGTTTTTGCTTTAACTATTACTTTCTGAAAATTTCTCCATTCTGAATAACCTAAAAGATGTTGTATATCTCTCGCAAACCAAAATTCAATACCGTTTTCGGTGGTTTGAGAATGGTCTTCAAAATTATTTGATAGTGATTTTATTATTTCTGATTTCATACAGTAAAAATACGAATTTTCATATAATTTTATTGTTCGTTGGTCATTACACACAACATGTAAATAAAGAACACTAATATTCTTTATCCACACTAAATTCTTACCCCCAAAAGTAACAATATCTATTTAAATGGTAATGTTTTTAAACATAGTATTCCAAGCAAATGCTTGAAACAGAGGATTAGTTATACTTAGAGGAGATGGGGCTTGAAATAGAGAATTGGTTATACTTGAAGGAGATAGGGGTGTTCCAAGTAAATGCTTGAAACAGAAAAAAAGCAACTAACAATCCTGTACAAAAGGGCGTTCTACATTAATTTTAGGGCTGATATAGGAAATGTTTAAATTCAAGCCTCTGAGGATAAACAGCACCCCTATAATGATAATTAAAATTGGGAAAAATTTTCTGATTTTATTTCTGATAGCAACACTTACCACACTTGCCAACTGCGTAGCTAAAAACATTAATGGAAGTGTTCCTAAACCAAAAGCAGCCATAAACCAAATACTTTTATAAACATCGCCTAAAGCAATGGCTGAACCTATGGCGGTATAAACTAATCCGCAAGGTAAAAAACCGTTTAAAAAGCCTATAAACCACAAGTTGTGAAGTGATGAAGATTTTAATAAGGCTCCTAATTTTTGCTTCACAAAAGCTATTTGTTGATAGACAAAACTTGTTGGCGATAAGTTATTCAACCATTTAGAAGGCACTAACACTCCTAAGATTAAAATACTTCCTATTAAAATAGATAAAAATTGTTGTGAAGATGCGGTTTTAATTCCCTGACCAAAAAAACCAAATACAAAACCTAACAGACTGTAAGTTACTATTCTTCCAAAATTATAAGTCAAAGCCCCTACAATTCTGTACCCTACACTGCTGTTTTTTAATGGCAATGCAAAAGCTATCGGTCCGCACATGCCAATACAGTGCAAACTACCCAAAAATCCTAAAACAAAACCTACGATTAAAATTTCCATTAACGGAGTTTTTTACAATTCCACTGTAAGCTCACTGTAATAAGCATTTCCAGCATTTTGCCATTCAATTCTGAGCTTGTACATGCCTGTTGAAAATAGCTCTAAAGGATAAACTAATGTCTTACTTTCTGATGTAAAATCTACTGATTGATCTAACGTTGCATCTGAAGGTTTAAAGAAATTAATATTGCCTTTTACCTCCCCTTCTACTTCGCTTGGGAAAATCAATTGCAATTTATCACCTTCAATTTTATAGCTAATTTGTTCCTTAAAGTGACTTAACACCAACGCTTCTTTATCTTTTAAGTCCTGAAAAGCCAACTCTTTTTCGTAATAATCTTCTGTAACTAAATCTACATTTTGTTGACTTGCTTTAAAAACCATAGCACTCATAGATACTACAAATAGTACTATAAAAATTGTTATGCCTGTTCCCCAATTGAATTTCATTATTTACTTGTATTAGTAGGTCCTAAAAAAGTAGTTTCATTTTCATGGATAAGCTCGCCATTGTTGTAAATACCTATTTTAATAGGGGTAGATTTTTCTTTCAAGTTCTCTTTTGAAATATTTACAAAAAAGGCTTGTTGGTTGCTTTTTCCTTTTTCAAGTCTTAATGTGTCCATTCCAACCATTTTAACCTCGCCATCCATGTTTTCAAGTTCAAAGGTAAGTTTTAAATCTTTATTGGATTTATTTACCACTTTAACATTGTACAAGTTACTGATAAAACCATTTTCTTGTTCTTGGTACAACATTCCAGGAGTTCTTAAAATACTCGCTTCCATGCTTCCTCTTAGTGTGAATAGATAAATTACAAATCCAATAAGAATAATTAATACTGCTGTATATGCCTTAGCTCTTGTAGTAAAAAATTGTCTTTTATTTTCTGCTATCGCATTTTCGGAATCAATTCTAATTAAGCCTTTTTCCAGCCCAACATTTTCCATCATGTAATCGCAAGCATCTATACAAGCTGTACAATTAATACATTCTAACTGCGTACCGTTTCTAATGTCTATACCTGTCGGACAAACATCTACACATTGATGACAATCTATACAATCTCCTTTGTTTTCTGATGCTCTGTCTTCGTTTTTCTTGAATTTAGCTCTTTTTTCTCCACGAATATAATCGTATGCAACTACCAAAGAGTTTCTATCTAGCATTACACCTTGTAATCTTCCATAAGGACAAACTATTAAACAAACCTGCTCTCTAAACCATGCAAACACAAAGAAGAATACCCAGCTAAAAATTAATATGGAAATAAAGCCTACAAGGTGTTCTTGAATAGGAGATGTTTGTATTCTTACTAACTCATCTGCACCAATAATATACGCCAAAAACGTATGGGCTATAATTACTGAGATGAGATAAAACAAGCCATATTTAAAAACTCTTTTAACTATTTTTTGAGCATTCCAAGCTTGTTTTTTTAACTGAATTTGTTGTTTGTAATCGCCATCTATCCAATATTCAATTTTTCTGAAAACCATTTCCATAAAAATGGTTTGCGGACAAATCCAACCACAAAAAACTCTACCATAAACTGCGGTAAACAGCACGATAAAAATAACCATGGTTATCATTATTAGTGCAAAGAGAAAGAAATCTTGTGGCCAAAAAACCTGACCAAACAACACAAATTTCCGCTCAATAATATTGAACATTAAAAGTGGTTCACCGCCAATTTTAATCCACGGATTAACAAAAAGAATAATTAACAGTAGGTAACTCAGGTAAGTTCTGTAGTTGGTAAACTTACCTTTAGGTTTTTTTGGATATAACCATTTTCTTTTCCCCTCATCATCAACTGTTGAAATTCTGTTTCTGAATGAAGCATTATCGTTTGATGCATTTGCTTCCATTTTTCTTCTATTTATTGGTGTTAATTTACTTTTTCGCCCTGAGGTTCTTTTCCTCCTTCTACATTTTTACCTGTAAATTCATTTAGAATATAACTAGAAACATTTTGCATTTGCTCAGGGTTTAATTGTGCTTCCCAAGGAATCATACCTTTTTCTGGAACACCATATTTAACCACTTTAAAAACTTCATTTATACTATTTCCGTGTATCCAATAATCATCGGTAAAATTTGGTCCTACTCCTCCACCACCGTTTAAGGCATGACAAGCAACACAGTTTTTTTCATAAATGGCTTTACCATCTGCTAAATTATCTGCATCGGTAACTAAAACAACGGTATTTTCATCTACAGCAGCTCCATGTTCTTTTTGGTAAGCTTCAATTTTTTCTGCAGCTACAGCATATTCTGCTTTAAGCTCATCTTGTTGATTAAATTTTCCCATTCCAAAAAACATAATAACGTATATTATTGAGAAAATTATTGTTCCATAGAACATGTACAACCACCATGGCGGAAGTGCATTATCTAATTCAACAATTCCATCGTATTCATGATCGGTAGGGTTAGTATCTAAACCTTCTATTAATTGCGATTTTTCGATTTTATTTTCCATGATTCCTTAGTTATAAAAAGTTATAAGATTCATTTTTATTTGTTCGTTGAGCTTACACTCAACTCTTTTAAATTACGCTCCTTCGGAGCTTTTGTTATTTCTTACTCTGTTTTCTGACTCACCCCCAAGTTATCTTGCGATAACTTCTCCCCCTCTCTTTAAAGAGAGGGAGCAAGGGGGAGAGTTATTTAATCATGCTCCTATGTGAGAAACTTTTACTCATTGTCATTTCATCATCTTCTTCTAGCGGCAACTTTTCCATATAATCTACATATTGTTTTTTGGTAGTAATTACCCAAACCAACAATCCGATAAAAAAGAGGAAAAAGATAACCAGTGAAATAATTGGAAAGATTTCTATCCCTCCAATTGTTTCCATATTATGTTTTATAAACTTTAGCATAGTTCTGTCTTTTTTCTTTAAAAAATTATTTTTCTACGTCAGTTCCTAACCTTTGTAAGTAAGCTATAAGAGCAATAATTTCTTTGTTCGCATCTGCTTTTTCAATTCCTTCAGTTTTTAGTTGCTCTGCTATTTCATTGGCTTGTTTTTTCAAGTCATCAATAGCTTGTTGGTCATAACCTTCTGCATAAGGAACACCTAGCGTTTGCATTGCTCTAATTTTTGCAGGCGTACTTTCTATGTCTATGTCTTTCTCTAACAACCAAGGGTAAGCAGGCATAATAGATTTAGGCGACATACTGGTTGGGTCTTCCATGTGGTTATAATGCCAAGAGTGAGATTTTCTTAACTTTTTAGAACCTTCTCTTGCTAAATCTGGCCCTGTTCTTTTCGAACCCCACTGGAAAGGATGGTCATAAACAAACTCACCAGATTTTGAGTAATCGCCATATCTTTCTACCTCATGTCTAAATGGTCTAATCATTTGTGAGTGACAATTATAACAACCTTCTTTCACATAAATATCTCTACCTTGTAATTCTAGAGGTGTGTATGGTTTTACTGCCTCAATGGTTGGTACATTAGATTTTACTAAGAAGGTAGGTACCATTTCTACCGCTCCACCAATTAATATTACAATTAGTGAGAATATTAATAATTTAACTGGTTTTCTTTCAATAACTCTGTGCCAGTGCTCTCCGTTGTGAGGAGTATAAACAGGTTCTAAAGCTGGTGCTTCGGCAGCTTCATTATCTACAAACTGACCTTGTTTTACTGTTTTAATGATGTTGTAAACCATTAATAATGCTCCCACCAAATACAATGTTCCACCAATACTTCTTGTCATGTACATTGGAACAATTTCAGTAACTGTTTCTAAGAAGTTAGGGTATTTTAAATATCCATCAGCAGTAAATTCTTGCCACATTAAATATTGGGTAAATCCTGCAAAGTATAATGGTACAGCATAAACTAATATCCCTATAGTACCTATCCAGAAGTGAACTCCTGCTAATTTTTCGGAATATAATTTAGTATTAAACATTCTAGGGATAAGCCAATACAGCATCCCAAAAGTTAAGAATCCATTCCAACCTAAAGCTCCAATATGTACGTGTCCAACCGTCCAATCTGTATAATGGCTAATTGCATTTACACTTTTTAATGATAACATTGGCCCTTCAAAAGTTGCCATACCATAAGCGGTAATAGCTACTACAAAGAATTTTAACACGGCACTATCTCTAACTTTATCCCAAGCACCACGAAGTGTTAACAATCCATTAATCATACCTCCCCAAGATGGAGCGATAAGCATTACTGAGAATACCACGCCTAAGGTTTGAGCCCATTCTGGTAAAGATGTATATAACAAATGGTGAGGTCCAGCCCAAATGTATAAGAAGATTAACGCCCAAAAGTGGATAATAGATAGTTTATAAGAATAAACTGGTCGTTGTGCTGCTTTTGGCACAAAATAATACATTAATCCTAAATAAGGTGTTGTTAAAAAGAAAGCAACAGCATTATGTCCGTACCACCACTGTACTAAGGCATCTTGAACACCTGCATACCATGAGTAACTTTTCATAAAGCTTACTGGCAATTCAAATGAATTTACAAGGTGCAAAACTGCCACAGTTACAAAAGTGGCTATGTAAAACCAAATGGCAACATACAAGTGTCTTTCTCTTCTTTTTAAGATGGTAGCAAACATGTTCCAACCAAAAACTACCCAAATTATAGTAATAGCTATATCAATTGGCCACTCTAATTCAGCATATTCCTTTCCGGTTGTAAACCCTGCTAATAAGGTAATTGCTGCGGAGACAATAATTAACTGCCATCCCCAAAAATTAATTAAACTTAATTTATCACTCCACATTCTGGTTTTTAGCAACCTTTGTAAAGAGTAATAAACTCCTGTAAAAATTCCATTACCCACAAATGCAAAAATTACTGCATTGGTATGCAAAGGTCTGGTTCTACCAAAAGTGGTAAACTCATAATTAAAATTTAATGCCGGAAGGTACATTTGAAGTGCTACAAGCAATCCAACCAACATTCCTACAACGCCCCAAAAAATGGTTGCGTATGCAAATAGTTTTACGATCTTGTTGTCATAAAAAAACTTTTCTGTTTGCTGTGTCATAATTTATTAAGTTTATTTTGATTGATGTTTTGTTTCTTTTTTCTCGTCATCAAAGAGGATTCTCATTGATGGGGTATAATCATCTTCGTATTGCCCATCTTTTACAGACCACACAAAAGCCACTAGAAAACTAATAGCTACCGCTAAACTAACAATGATTAATATAAATAGTACGCTCATAATTTTCGGTAAAAGTAGTGTAGGTAAGTATTAAAAAACATGACTTTTGTCAAATTAATAATTGTCTTTTGGTAAAGGGTTAATTTTTATGGTTTTAAAAATAGTAATAAATTAATAAATAGTCAATTAATTAATCAACTTTCATCAACTTGGCAGAAAGGTTGGTTGCAAGAGTTACGAAAACTACTACAGTAATAGAACTCAAAGGCATTAAAATAGCTGCCAATACAGGCGACATTAAGCCTTGAACAGCAAAACTTAATCCCACAATATTATATAAAAACGAAACGATAAAACTTGCAATTACTATATTAATGCTTGTTTTAGCGTATTTAAAAAACAAGGGTAATTTTTCAAAAACGGCAGCATCTAAAATGGCATCACAAGCAGGAGAAAAAGTATTTACATCTTCAGAAATAGAAATACCTACACTACTTTGTTTTAAAGCTCCGGCATCATTTAACCCATCGCCAATCATGGCTACTTTTTCATTTTGCTGTTGTAGTTCTTTTATGTACTTAAGCTTTTGCTCGGGAGTTTGATTAAATAAAAAGGCATTTTCTTTAGAAAAATACACTAACAACCTTTGTTGCTCACTGTCATTATCGCCCGATACTAAATGTAGCTTGAAATATTGTTGCAACTGATTAATTACTGTTTTCAGGTTTTTTCTGTAGGCATTTTCTAACTGGAATCTTCCCAAAACCTTATCATTAATTTTTACATAAACTACAGATGTTGTTGCTGCATCTTCTTTTGTGGTTTCAACAAAATTTGCAGAACCAATTTTTACCGTTTTTCCATTAACTGTTGCCACAATTCCTTTACCCAACACTTCTTCAAACTCTTTTGTTTCTACTAATTGGTAATTTTCTAATGTTGCAAAAACTAATTTACTAAGTGGATGTGATGACTGTCTTAACAACGAAGCTACAGCATTTAAGTCATCCTTATTCATTTCCTCTCCAATATAAGAAATAGAGGAATTTGCTGCCTGCGTAAGTGTTCCTGTTTTATCAAAAACAATGGTGCTGATTTTTGCTATCTGCTCTATAACAGAAGCGTTTTTGAGGTAAAATTTATTTCTACCAAAAATTCTCAGCACATTTCCAAAAGTAAATGGTGCGGATAAAGCCAACGCACAAGGACAAGCAATAATTAAAACCGATGTAAAAGCATGTATAGCAATTTTTTTATCAATATTCCACCAATAAAACAGACTTCCTAAGGCTATTGCAATAATTATTAAGGTAAAATACTTACTAATGGCATTGGTTATTCCAGCAAACTGATCCTGATTTTGTTTGGTAAAAGCTTCGTCATTCCACAATTGGGTTAAGTAAGAATTAGAAATTTCTTTCAGTACTTTTAATTTTATGGCTTCTCCTTTTTGTTTTCCTCCGGCATAAATTTTTGCACCCACCTTAATTTCTACGGGTAAGGATTCACCTGTAACAAAACTATTATCAATTTTTGCTTCACCTGCTATCAATTGTGCATCTACAGGTATAATTTCGTTGTTTCTTATTAGGATAGTATCACCTTTTTTAAGTTCAGAAACAGCAAGACTCACCTCTTCTCCGTTTTCCTTAATAATGGTTGAGGATATTGGAAAATAAGATTTATAATCTCTCTCAAAAGATAGTACTGCATAGGTTTTTTGCTGAAAGACCTTTCCCAACAACATAAAGAAAATCAATCCTGCCAACGAATCTAAATATCCTGCTCCTTGATGACTTACAATTTCATAAACACTTCTGAAAAACAACGCTATTACTCCCAACACAATGGGAATATCTATGTTAATGGTTCTGTGTTTTACAGCTACCCAAGCAGATTTTATATAATCTGATGCACTATATACCAACACAGGTAAGGAAAGTAGAATATTGATGTATCCGAAGAATTTGGCAAACGAAAGTTCTTTTATATCGTCTAAGCCAAAATATTCGGGCAGACTCAACATCATAATATTACCAAAAGCAAATCCGGCAATTCCTAGCTTATAGACTAAACTCCTGTCTATCTTATACTTTTTATCTTTTGATGTATCTGAGAAATTAATTTCAGGTTCATAACCTATTGAAGTCAGTAATTCCACCAATTGCCTTAACGAAAGTTGATGATAATTGAAAGATAGTTTAAGTTCTTTCTTTAAAAAATTTATTCTTGATGAAAATACATGTGGATTTAGTTTGTACAAATTCTCTAGCAACCAAACGCAAGAGCTACAATGAACTTGTGGTAAATAGAAAGTAACCAACATGCGTTCATCATCCTTAAAATCAATTAATTTCTCAACTATTTCTTGACTTTCGAGGTACTCGTGTTTTTTAGAAACATTTTTTGGAGGAGAAATGCCCGGTGTTTTTTCTAAATCATAATAATTACATAAATCATTCTGATTTAGAATTTCATAAACAGATTTACACCCTACGCAACAAAAAGATTTACTATCGAAAAACAATGTTTCTTCCAAGCAATCTTCACCACAATGGTAACAAGTTGTTTTTTGCTTTGTATGAGTTTTTTCTGCTTGCATATAAATACAAAATTGCGTGGTTTTAGTTTATAAAACCATGAATTTTGTCATTTTATTTTTTTTGGGGAGTCTCCTTTCAAAAACTATTTAATATTCGTCTTTAAAGGAGAGGCTGAGCCATAAAGTTCGAGTACGAGGCTTTCGAAATATTAAAATCAGGAGTTTACTAAAGTAAATGATTGATTTTTAATATGAGAGTAACGAAGTTATCGGGCTTTATGGGCAGTTCTTATTTATTCATTAAGCGAATAGTACCATTATGTTGATAAGCTTTTCCGTTTGCATCATAAGTTACCACTTTCCATAAGTAAATATCGTTTGGAAGTTGTTCTCCTGAGTTGTTTAGCTTACCATTCCAAGGCTTGTACTTATCAGTAGTTTCATAAATTAATTTACCACTTTTATCGGTAATCATCATTTTGAAATTTACATCCCAACCTAATAATGCTTTAGGAATAAACGTTTGATTTTCTTCAATAGAACTATTAGGAATAAATCCTGATGGAGCTAATAAATCCATATCTAAGGTAATTTCTACCGATTTAGTAAACTCCACATAACAACCAGATTGATGAGTAAGCATTAATTTTACATCATAAGTTCCTTTGTCTTTAAAAACAAAACTTGGCGTTGCTTCTGTAGATGTTCTTCCATCATTCGTTTTCCACAAATAAGCACTAATGTTTTGGTTTTCTGTTTTAAAAGTTGTGGCAGGATATAAAAATTTATTTTTATCGTGAGCCAACGCTTCTTCTATATAAATAAATTCTTTAGTTGGCGTTGGAAGAATAGTTACACTTCCTACATTTTCAACTGTTTTTTGTTTCGTTTCATTATTTACAACAGTTAATGTTACCTCATAACTTCCTGCTTTATCATAAACATGATGTGGCTGTGCATTATTAGATGTTGTTCCGTCACCAAAATCCCATAAATAAGATGGGTTGTAAGCATTAACTTTAGATTTAAATACTACTTGCTGACCTAAACATACTGTTGAACTTAACACTTCTGCATGTACATTTAAATCTGCAACAGTTGTATTCGTATTTTCAGGCGTTTGATTATCAACTATTTCTTTTTGTTTAATATCTTCAACCAAAAAAGGTGTTTTTTCTTCCGATAATTGCTCTGTTATTTTTTCATCAATAACTTGAGTTTGATTAGCATGATTTTCCTGAATATTATTTTCGTTGTTGGTAGTATTGTTAGTTGTGTTATTTGTATTGGAATTTTCTTCCTTAATTAAAGGAGCTTGTTCGTTAGTATTAACTTCTGTTGAGTAATTTTCTATACTATTATTATCATCCACATTATTATTGGAGATAAAGTAAGCAGAAACAGCTACCACAGCAACAACTGAAGCTGCAATAGCAATATTTTTAATGTATTGAACATTTTTTAACGAGTTTAATTTAGCATCCATCTCATTCCAATGGGCTTCATTAAAAGGAACTTCGTGTTGTTCAAGTTTGTCTTTTATTAATTTTTCGAATTTATCCATGTTTTTGGGCATTCTTTTTTTCTAATAGTTGTCTTAAGTTTCTTTTTGCTTTAGCTAAGTTAGATTTAGATGTTCCTTCATTTATTTCTAGTTCATCTGCAATTTCTTTGTGGGAATAACCTTCTAGCACATACAAGTTAAAAACTGTTCTGTAAACAGGGCTTAATTCTTGAATGGCTTCCATAATTACTTCTACTCCAAAATTGCTGTAAATAGTTTCTGCACTTTCTGAATAATTAGCATCTAAAATGTAATTATCATCATCATCTACAAAATATACGCCTTTGTTTTTTCTATAACAATCTATGGCGGTATTTACAATTATCCTTCTTACCCAACCTTCTAAAGAACCTTTAAAATTATAACTTTTAAGATGTTGAAAAACCTTAACAAATCCATCTTGCAACACATCTTTGGCTTCATCTGTACTATTGGCATAACGATAACAAACACTCATCATTTTTCCATAATACATCTTGTAAAGCTCTTTTTGAGCTTTCCTGTTGCCTTTAACACATTCGTTAACAAGACGTTCTAATTTATCTTGATCTTCTCGATCCATTTAATTTTACCTTAAGACGTTATTATGTTTGTTGGGTTGCCTTGTGGCGAAAATATCAATAAATTTTGAAATTATAAACCAATAACCCCCTAAACCTAATTACTTAATTATTAAAAAATATTTTCATGCTCTTTTTCTTGATAAAAAGAGCTAAAAATCAAGAACAAACACCAAATCCTTTGTAATCTTTACCCACATAGCCTTCGCATTTCCTGGTCCGATTACGCAGGATTTCGCACCGTTTGTTCGGTTGCCCTCGCACAAATAGTTGGTATTAAATAATAATCTATGCAAGTAGAGAATTACTCTACTCGTGAATTATTATAAACAACACAACCATCCCAATTAATATTGAAATGGTTGTGAGTAAGCAAAATGCTATAATTATTTATCTAAAATGATTAAAATTTGAAATTCAATCCTACTCCTAAAATTTCTTTAAACTGAACTCTAGGTCCGGCTCCATCTATAACTCCATCATTATTTCTATCCACAGCAATATCAATATCATGATCGTAAATTAACTGTGTTGAAACTGTTGCCGAAATATATTTATTTACTTTAAGTGAAAGTAATAATTCCCAGTTTACATCAATGTGTGTTGGCTCTTCTGTGTAATTAGAGAAAGCATCAAAACGGGTTTCTAAGTTAATGTTTTCCATTATGTCTTTTTTGTACATCACTCTAATGTATCCCCCGTATTCTGCTCTAAGCATTTTACCATCTTTAATTTTATTTCCTAAAAGGTCAAATTCAGCTGGGTCAACACCAAAAGCACCGGCATCTGCTAAGGTTTTATCATTTACTATAGTCATTCTTGCTGTAAAAGGAGAAATAAAAGCCGTAAAATTATCGTGAGGTTTATAATCCATACCAATAGCAGCAAGAGCATAAGCAGGAGCTAAAAATGTAGAAATTTCTGTTGAATCATCTGGATAGTTATAACCATCTGCAAATTGAGTTTTAAAGTTTACCAAAGCAGCATAGTACCATCTTTCGGTTGCTTTATACCCATATTTCGACATAAAATCTATTCTATCATCTGTTTTTCTAACACTACCTTCATCCCCTTGTTTTAACATACCATAAGCAAGGTTTAGGGTATTATCCCAAGAAGAACGACCTTTTTTGTAATTAGCAAAAGTGCTAAGTAAACCATTTACAGCCACAGAGTTTTCACCACCGGCAGACCAATTGGTAAAACTAGCTTGTGTAAGGTTGGCTCCAAACACACCACCTACTTTCCAGCCATCTAAGCTATCTGTTTCTTGAGCTTTTATAACTTTTTCTGCTTCGGTTAATTCTGCATCAACAACTTGAGCAGTTAGCATTCCTGAACTTGCAAGCAACATCATGGTTGCATAAATGATTTTTTTCATTATCTATTTTCTAATTAATTTTTGAATTATTTATTATGAACATGAACATCCATTTGTGGGAATGGAATATTAAGTCCTTCTTCATTAAAGGTATTATACACTTTTTCATTCATATCGAAGAAAACTGTCCAATAATCTGGTGCTTTTACCCAAGCTCTTACAACAAAATTAACAGAACTATCTGCCAAAGCAGAAACCGCAATAAAAGGAGCTGGATCTTTTAAAATTAACTCATTACTATCAATTAATTTTTGTAAAACTTCTTTTGTTTTTCCTGTACTATCTCCGTAACCCACACCAAAAGTCCAATCTACTCTTCTTAATGGTTCTGTAGAGTAATTTATCATTGAACCTGTTGACAAACCGCCATTTGGGATGATAATAGTTTTATTATCTGGTGTAGTTAAAATAGTATTAAAAATTTGAATTCCCTTAACAGTACCATTATATCCCTGAGCATCTATGTAATCTCCTACTTTAAATGGTTTAAAAATGAGAATAATTACTCCCCCTGCAAAATTTTGTAGCGATCCGGATAGTGCCATACCAATTGCTAAACCAGCAGCACCTAGTATTGCAATAAACGATGTCATTTCTATTTCTAACATGCTTAATACACTTATTGCCAAAAGTGTCTTTAGCAACGCACTTATTATACTTGAAAAGAATGGTTTTAACGAAGGGTCTATATTTCTTGTCTCCAGAAACTTTTTAAAGGATTTATTTAATGCTTTAATGATAAATAATCCGACAATTAGAACTACTAATGCTCCTAATAATTTAGGTCCATAAGTCATTATTAATTCTGCTGTTAAATCGTAATACTTTGTAACGTCAATGTTTTCAATCATGTGTTTTGTTTTTTGGTTTGCCGCAAAATTAAAGAATTCAGAAGTTTTTGTTAAATTATTTCAGGGTAAACTTGGTTTTACCTATATCAACACCATCAGCATACACTTCTACATTGTACTCTCCAACAGGAAAATCATCTATTTTAACCCAATCTATGGTTACTTGCATGTCTTCATTTTTGTAATCAATTTCTTTTTTAGAAGAGTACAACCCTCTTACACCGTTAAAATCAAATTTATTAGAATCGTCTGTTTTTTCAGACAACACCCTACCATCGGGAGTGAGAATTCTAACATAAAGCCATTTTTTACCTGGTTTAGTAATGGTATTTTTTTGCACGGTAAATGAGGTTCTAATTTTATCTACTTTTTTAGCTCTGTCCATTTCTTTACCTGTGTTATCATTCTTTACTTTCACACCATAAGCAGAAAGATTTAACGTTTTTAAGTGAGAAGCTACAGTAACTAAGGTATTTAAATCTTCATTTTGTTCCGTTAATTCTTGTGCCTTTTTTTGCTCGTTAGATAATTGGTTTTTTACTGTTTTATTTTCATCTGTTAGTTTATTATTCAATTGGTTTAACGAATCAATTTGCACCACAAAACCTTTCATGATTTTACGTAGTGTTTCGGTTTCTTTTTTCAATTGATAAATTGTCCAATCTTTACCTTTAGCTTTTTTTATCAGTTCTTCAATTTTAGCTTTTTCTGCTGCTAATTCGGCACTTAATTCTTGGTTATTTGTTTCTAAATCTTCATATTGTTTAAGCATTTCTTCCAATTCTGCTTGCACCTGATCTCTTTCTGTAGAAACTTCTGTATAAGCAATTTCACCTTTATCAATAGCTTTTTTCAATTCCAAGTTTTGCCAAATAAGATAGCCACAAAAACCCAATAACAAAATGATAATAACCATCATCAATTTATTATTCTTGTTTCCTGTTGGCTTATCTTGAACAACCGCTTTATTTGTTTCTTTTGTTTCCATAACACTTATTTTATTGAAAAATATAGCTCAAAATTATACTATAATATTGTTTTGTTGGTGCTTAATTATTAAAGTTATGCAGATATTTTTGTGCAAAACAATGATGTAAAAAAAGCTTCCAAGAAATAATCTTGAAAGCTTTTCTACAATATTAATTTAATATTTACTTAATCAACTTAAAGCTAATTGGCATAACATATCTTACTTTAACTACTCGTCCATTTTGTTTGCCAGGCAACCAATTGGGCATAGCTTTAATCACCCTTATAGCCTCTGCATCTAACGCTTCATTAACACCTTTTTTTATTTTCACATCTGTAATTTCACCTTTTTTCCCTACCACAAATTCTACATACACTACACCCTCAACTCCTATTTCTTTTTCCCTTTTAGGATATTTAGTATTTTTTGATAAATATCCAAACAATGCTTTGTCTCCTCCAACAAAACCTGGCATTTCTTCAACAAAATCTAATGGTGCTGACTCAACTTCAACAGGCTCAACTGGCACCCATTTTTCATTGAACTTAGGTGCTTCATAGGGTTCCTCTTTTGTAGGTTCTTCTGAAGATTTTTCTAGTGGCTCATCTGTAATTAGTAAGTCATCCATGTTTTTTCTTGGAGTTGGCTCTATTTTAACTTTTGGCTGTGGTTTTTCAACAACAAAAACTGGAGGTAATTCAATGTCATCATTTTCTATTACATGATTCCCCGGCAATTCTTTTATAGAATAATAGGTTGTCCATTCGAAAGCTAAAAAGGTTAATGAAAAACTAATTAATAGTCCTAGTTGAAATTAAACAAATCTCATTCGTTCATTTTTCTTGGTGGTTTTTTGAAAATGGTTCATAGCTTTATGGTTTTGGTTAGACAATAGTATAAACTCAAAAACAATACGTTTTAGTGTATAGATGAAATTTTTTGATAATTTCACAGTTATATGCAAAAAAAATTCATTATGAAACTTCCTTCTATTCAATACCTTCAAGAAAAAACAGTAACTGCTTTAAAAAGATTCCCACTAAGCATAGTATCAGCAGCTATTGGAGTAATTTGTGCTATTTATCTAATAGAAAATGAGCATAGGTTAGAGAGTGTTCTTCCAATTACCAATTTATTACTTACATCAGCATTAGCAATACCCTTATTTTTTGGCATTAATGTTTACAGCGAAAAATCCCAACTAAATACTAAATTTAAAACCATAGGAATTCTTATAGGTTTGGCAGTGTTAGCACTTATTTATTACAGTTTACCAAACTCTTATGATACTTTTAACACTTCACTACCTTATATAAGGTATGCGATTTATAACGTTGCTATCCATTTATTGGTAGCTTTTGCTCCATTTATTCTTAAAAAAGAAATTAATGGCTTTTGGCAATACAACAAAGTGCTATTTATTAGGTTTTTAACTTCTGTATTATATTCCGGATTTTTATATATTGGAATTGTATTGGCTTTAGTTGCTTTAAACTTATTATTTGATGTAAAAATTCGTGACCAGTTTTACTTTGAGTTTTGGGTAATTATTGCAGGCCTGTTTAACACTTGGTTTTTTACTGCCGGAATGCCAACATCTTTAACCAATTTAGATAACGATTATGAATATCCTACAGGATTAAAGATTTTTTCTCAATACATTTTACTGCCCTTATTAATGTTGTATTTACTAATTCTATACGGTTATGGTATTAAAATATTTGCCGCTTGGGACTGGCCAAAAGGAATTGTTTCTTACCTAATAGTTTGTGTAGCTATATTAGGAATTCTAAATTTTTTACTGATTTATCCTTATTCCAAACAAAAAGAAAACAAATGGATTGCTACTTTCTCTAGGGCTTACTATTTTATTTTATTTCCATTAATTATTATGTTATTCATTGCTATTAATATGCGTATTGGAGATTATGGAATTACCATAAACCGATATATCATTTTATTATTGGGATGTTGGCTTACAATAGTTGCTATTTACTTTGCATTAGGAAAAAGTAATATTAAATTTATTCCTATTTCGCTTTTTACAGTTATACTACTAACCTCTTTTGGTCCTTGGGGAATGTTTTCTGTAAGCGAAAACAGTCAAGTAAACAGACTTAAAAACCTTTTAGAAACACACCAATTATTAGAAGATAATAGTATTACAAATGAGCAAACTATAGATTTAGTTTCGTCCTATTACAACCATGAGTTTATCCCAAAAAACGAAAAACTAGTCCCCGACTCCATTAAAAATGATATAAAATCTATTTTAGATTATTTAAACGACCATCATGGCTTAACCAAAATAAAACCATGGTTTAGCACTGATTATGATGCTGAAATTGCAAGTTTTAATCAGGACAAAAGGAAATACGAACGAGTTAATGAAGCAAAAGTGTATATGAATGCGTTAGGACTAGCATATTCTCATCATTACACTACTAAAAATCAAAACTACTTTTCTTTTTCAGCCGAAAATAAACATAATGGAGTTTTAACTATTACTGGTTTTGATTATCAAGTTAAAGTAAATAGCAATTACAACAACAATGTAGTTTTACAAACTTTTGCAATAAACAATAAAGAATACGAACTAAAAATACAAGACCATGAAAACATGTTGCTTTTGCTTGAAGACAAACAGCTTAAAAGTGCTTTAGATTTTGATAAACTCATAAAAAAATTAATAGATAAATACAAAAACTCCAATAACAATTATAACATTCCAGCAAACGAAATGACCATTGTATCGGAAACAGAAGAAATTAAATTGAAGTTTATTTTTGATAACATTAATATAGAAACAGATAAAAAAACTATAAAACCAAGCTATTTTAACGGAATTTTATTGTTACAAATAAAAGGTGAAACACTCTTAAACACTGAAGAGTTAGAATAAAAAACTCATTTAAAATAAAAAAGTAATTAGTTAGTTAAAAAAAATGAAATCGAATGAAAAAAAATTCCTAAGTTTGCAGTCCAATTTTTAAAAGGTATATAAAATGGCAAAGAAAGGAAATAGAATTCAAGTAATCATGGAATGCACAGAGCACAAAAACAGTGGTGTGCCAGGAACTTCAAGATACATTACTACAAAAAACAAAAGAAATACTCCAGATAGAATTGAATTGAAAAAATACAATCCTATCCTTAAGAAAGTAACTGTTCACAAAGAAATTAAATAATTAAATTTTTTCATAAACAGAAAATTTCAATTTACATAAGAGATTTTCAATTTGTAAAAAAATTAAAATAAAACTATAAGATATGGCTAAGAAAGTTGTTGCATCTATTCAGAAAGAAGGTGGTAAAAATTATACTAAAGTAATTAAAATGGTGAAGTCTCCTAAATCAGGTGCTTATGCCTTTAAAGAAGAAATTGTTACTAAAGATAGAGTAGAAGATTTTTTTAAAAAATAATTTTTCTCCTCTTTTAGTTGCTAAATATTTTATTGCTTCTTTCTTTATCATAAGGAAAGAAGCTTTTTTTTTATATTGAAGTAATTTAACTTCAATTATCATCTCAATCAGTTATTAATATGGGCTTTTTCAAAATATTTTCAAAAGAAAAGAAAGAAGTACTTGATGAAGGTTTAACCAAAACCAAAGAAAACTTTTTCTCAAAATTATCTAAAGCTGTTGCCGGAAAATCTAAAGTTGATAGTGAAATACTAGACAACCTTGAAGAAATTTTAGTAACCTCTGATGTTGGTGTAGATACCACTCTTAAGATTATTGAAAAAATTGAAACCCGAGTTGCTAAAGACAAATATTTAGGAACTGATGAACTGAATAAAATTCTTAGAGAAGAAATTACTGCCCTTTTAGAAGAAAATAATACTGAGAATTATACCGAATTCACTATACCTCAACAAGACGAACCTTATGTAATTATGGTGGTTGGTGTAAATGGTGTTGGCAAAACCACCACCATAGGAAAATTGGCTCACCAACTTAAAAAAACTGGTAAAAAAGTAATGCTCGGAGCTTCAGATACTTTTAGAGCTGCTGCCGTAGATCAACTTAAAATTTGGGCAAGCAGAGTAGATGTTCCTATTGTAGAACAAGGAATGAATGCCGACCCTGCCTCTGTGGCTTTCGACACTTTACAATCTGCAAAAGCAAAAGGAATGGACGTTGTAATTATAGATACTGCAGGAAGATTGCACAACAAAATCAACTTAATGAATGAGCTTTCTAAAATTAAAAATGTAATGAAGAAAGTTATTCCTAATGCTCCTCACGAAATTTTATTGGTGTTAGATGGTTCTACAGGACAAAATGCTTACGAACAAGCCAAACAGTTTTCTTTAGCTACAGAAATTAATGCCTTAGCCATTACTAAGCTTGATGGTACTGCAAAAGGCGGAGTGGTTATTGGCATTTCCGACCAATTTAAAATTCCTGTAAAATATATTGGTGTTGGCGAAGGTATAGAACACCTTCAGGTTTTTAACAAAGTTGAATTTGTTGATTCTTTGTTTAAAGAATAATAAACTACACTTAACTTCTATCGCACAATTATTGTTAGCTTTAACTTTCTAAAGTATAACACCTATTTTAATGCTAAAATTCAGCTACAGTCTATTTTTCACTCTTATTTTATTTATAAGTTCTTCCGTTTTTGCACAGACTTCTGAAGAAAAAATAAATAACTTAACAGAAGAAATCAATCAACTCGACCAACAAAAAGAAGAACTTTACCAAAAGTTGGAAACTTACAAGCTTGCCAAACTCCGTGAAGATTTATACCAATACGGCTTACCCAAAACCAATGAAGATGAAGAAATCATTCATCATGCTGCTATGAGCTTGGTGTATTCCGAACCACACGAACAAGCCAAATGGGTTGCTCATATTATTTTGCCTGATATTATTAACGGAAAAACAGGCAGAACCAACGATTTTAGAGAAGATTCGCTAATTAAAACAGGTTCGGCAACTGAGATAGATTATTTTCTTAAAGAAAAAAAAGAAGATGGTAATTATGAGTATGATGGATTTGGCTACGACAGAGGTCATTTAGCTCCTTCAGCAGATTTTAGATGGAGCAAAAAAGCACTTTCAGAATCGTATTTCTATTCTAATATGTCGCCACAATTGGCAGAATTTAACAGAGAAAAATGGGGCGAGTTAGAAGATATTTTACGAGGCTACATCTATAACAATCCAACTACACAACTTTATGTGGTTACTGGTCCATTATTAAACGATACGCTTCCTAAAATTGAAAGAAGCGTTAATAAAGTAAGTATCCCTGCATATTATTACAAAGTGGTAATGGATTTAACCAACCAAAAAGCTATTGGATTTATAATGCCCAACCAAAAAATTAACTATCCATTAAAAAATTATGCTGTAAGTATTGATGAAGTTGAAGCTGCCACAGGAATTGACTTCTTCTATCAAGTAGAAGATGAACAAGAAAATGCGTTGGAAAGTCAGAAAAACATTACAGATTGGTTGCCCGAAAAACAAAAAAATGATGTTCAGCCACTTTACCAACCCGACTTGCCAAAAGGTGTTTACAATACTATACAAGCCAAAAGATTAATGGGCAGCAATAGAAAAGTTACTATTGCCGGAACAGTTGTAAGCAGCAAAGAAACCCGCAACGGACATTTATTTTTAAATTTAGATGTGAATTATCCTAACCATATTTTTACCATTGCCATTTGGAAACAAAACATATTGAATTTTAGTTATAATCCGCACGATATACTGTTACACAGAACCATTTATGTAACGGGAAAAATTGCTGATTTTGATGGAATTCCTACCATGATTTTAGACAATGAAAAAGCCATAGAAATTCAAGCTAAAGAAAGGTATAAGTTGGTAATTGGTGATGAGGATTAATTAAACCATTCAATATTTTTTATAATCAAAATCTCAAAAATAATATCCTTTGCACCTAAAATTTGGTCACCCAAATTATTAGGAGTAACTTTGTATAAATCAAAAAAATAAAATTTAATGAGTACAAACAAAGTAATTGCAGTTTCTTATAACTTATATAAAGGTACTGCTGAAGGCGAGTTAATCGAATCGACAGAAGGTAAAGAACCTTTAAAATTTTTATCGGGTGTAGGTCAAATGATTCCTGATTTTGAAAATAATATTGTTAACTTAAAAGAAGGCGATGAGTTTTCTTTCGGAATAAAAGCCGAAAAAGCTTATGGCTCAAGAACTGATGAAGCTATTATTGAATTACCTCAAGATATCTTTAAAAAAGACGGACAATTAGTTCCTGAAGTAGTTGTAGATAATGTTTTACCTCTACAAGATCAAAACGGAAATGTAGTTCCTGCAAAAGTAGTATCTATTAATGATGCCACTATTACAGTAGATGTTAACCATCCATTGGCAGACCAAGATTTACATTTTACAGGTAAAGTAATTGAAACAAGAGCTGCTACTGCAGAAGAGCTTGACCACGGACACGCTCACTAATTTCAACGAAACCAATAAAAAAAGCAGCTAAAATTTAGCTGCTTTTTTTGTTGTCCTTTTTAACCACTCTTCCATTTATCTATTTCTAATAACCTAAGTAGGTTTATGTTTTTTTCTAATCATTTCAATATCATCATAACTTCTAAGTATATATTTTTCTTTTGCTTTAAAGTTATCAAATAGCATTTGTTGTTTTTGGCTTAAAGCTTCGTTATGAAATTTACATTCCATTAACACTTTATTTTGAGATATAAAATCCAATTCGGTAGAATTCTCATAAATATAGCTTAAATTCAAGTATTTTAATCGAAGATAGGCGTAGTTTTCAAACAATGCACCCCAATCTCGTTCACCAGTATAAAAAGTTCTTATTCCTGTATCACAACAATATATTTTTTTAGGCGAAACCAATTGCTCGTTGAGTTTCCCAAACCTTGTAACTGGATTAACAATAAAAGTATCGCAAAACATATCAAAATAACGCTTAGAAGTTTCCGTTGAAACACCTAATACTTTAGCAACTTTATTTATACTCATAGTTTTACCACTTCGTTCCATCAGCAATAAAAAATAATCTTTTAGCTGTTTTATTTGTCGTATTCCATTCACGGCAGCAATATCCTTATAAATAATGTTATCCATCAATTCATTAATGTAAACAGCATCATTAGTTAATACATATTCAGGAATTCCACCTGTTAATAAATAGTCTTTAAAGTAAGTTTCTTTTAAATGCTCATCTGCTTTAGTTATAACAATATTTTTAAAATTCAAATACATTTCAAAGCTTAAAGGTAAAACTTCAAGAGTAATACTTCTGCCAGTTAAATGACCTTTTTGTTTTTGCAACAAAGAAGCACTTGATGAAGATGCTAAAATTTTTGAATTTCCTTTATCATAAAGGTTTTTAAGTTGCAATTCATACTCATCAACAAATGTTATTTCATCTAAAAACAAATACACCTGCTCTTCATTTTTAATTTTATGAATAATTTTAAAACTTTCAACAATGTCTATAATTGATTTTCCAATAAAAAGGAAATCATCCATACTCACATATAAAATATGAAGTGGGTTTATTTTTTTTTCATTAATTAAATATTTAATACAAAGTTTCATTAAGCTAGTTTTACCTATTCTGCGTAAACCAGTTAAAAAAACAACTTGTTTATTTATAATGTTTGGTAAAATAAAATCAAAACTTTCAGTTCTATCTAATAACCCATCTAAAATAGTAGTGTTATTTTCCCACCAAGGATTATATCTATATAACTCTTTTTCCATAATTATTACATTAATCATTTACAAAAATACAAAAAGCATTTGTTTGTAACAAATGCTTTCTTACTTTATTGTTTGTTGCAAACAAATGATTTTTGTGTGTTTATTATATAAAATTGGAGGGGTTACGTTGTAAATAAGATAGTTACTTATTGGTGAATCTTATTTAAAAAGGTTTTATTATTTCAATGGGTCATTCCAGTTTTTATCTTTAGCCGATTTATCGAGTTGGATTTTCACATCTTTTTCATAAACC
Organism: uncultured Flavobacteriales bacterium; assembly: GCA_937901255.1. Classification (GTDB taxonomy): domain Bacteria; phylum Bacteroidota; class Bacteroidia; order Flavobacteriales_E; family Vicingaceae; genus BRH-c54. The sequence goes on from CALCHN010000048.1 coordinate 23,732, forward strand.
CATTTATTTTTATCGAGAGTTAACGCATCAAAAGTATCTAATGCAGGACCATAATATTCGTAAATTCCTTTCACCCTTGAACTAGACGGAACCAAAAAATCGAAAATAATCTGCTGTTGTTTTGGATGGTATTTCAACGACATGCTTGCATTTTTTGAATATTCGAAAATTACCCTACGTTGAGTTCTTTTTTCCATCTTAAAAATAGGAGCTCCCAACTTAATATTGCCTTTACTATCTACCACAATTACATCTATCACTTTTTTGTTGGTCATTAAATTATTTCCATCCCAACCTAAAACGGTATAGTAGTCCTCCCCTATTTTCTTATCATGAATAATTTCATAATACAAAGCTCCAAACCATGTATTTGCTGTAAATGTTTTGGATTCTAGTTTCTCTAATTCCGAAGATTTATCTATTAACTCGGTAACTATTACTTTATCATCGGCTGTTTTAAACTGCGTAAAGGCAAAATAAGTATAAGTACCATCTGTATGCGGTAAAGTCCAATTATAAATTTTTAATTGATGGGCTTTTAACACACTAATTTTATCTACTTTACTGAAATCAACATCAAACGAAGCATTGTTGGCTAGCACTTCTTCTAAAACAGCTTTAAATTTGGTATTAGCTGCTGCTTTTTGTTCGTCCGTACTACTTTCTATAATTGCTTTACCATATTTATTTAGCGAATCTATTTCACTGCTAAATAAGCCGGGCAATTCTTGTGCTACTCCTAAAAACGGAAGTAATACAATTAGTAAAGTAAGTTTAATGTTATTTATCATGATATAAAATTAAAAAACCGTGCATAATTTCTCAACTATACACGGTTTTTATTTACCAATATTGTTCCACTTACAATTTTATAAGTGTAATCTGTCTTTTTTTGCTAATAATTCCTCTTCCGTTTCTCTAACATCTTCATCATCCACACAACAATCAACCGGACAAACTGCCGCACATTGAGGCTCATCATGGAAACCTTTGCACTCTGTACATTTATCAGGTACAATGTAGTAAAAATCTAAACTAATTGGTTCCTGAGCTTCATCAGCATTAACAGAACTTCCGTTCATTAGTGTATAATCACCTTTCACTTCAGTTCCATCACTTACTCTCCACTCATCACCACCTTCATAAATTGCATTGTTAGGGCATTCTGGTTCGCAAGCCCCACAATTAATACATTCGTCTGTTATTATAATTGCCATTTGTTATCAATTTTTATGTTCGTAATTTCGCATGCAAATATACAGAAACTTAAATGAATTTAGATACTAGAATAACTGCTTTTATTGTTTTGGGGAAATTCCTCAAGCAGTTTCATTCAAAAGAAAAAACCTCAGAAAATCAATCGCTTAACGAATTATTTTATGATGATTTTAATGATTTAATTTTAAGACAGAAGAGTTTAAATGGCTGGTTTACAGAAGAAAATGTTAGAAATGCTATTGGCGAAATTGCTGCTATGCTTAAGGCAGATGAATTAAAAAAATGGCTTGCTACCTACTCCATTTCTGAGGAAAAAACTAAGAAAATTGGAGTTATAATGGCAGGAAATATTCCTTTGGTGGGTTTTCACGATTTTTTAAGTGTACTAATTTCCGGAAATGTTTTTATCGGGAAATGTGCTTCATCAGACAATACCTTAATTAAAAAAATTGCGGATATTTTAATACACATCAATCCGAAATTTAAAGAGCGAATAATTTTTACAGAACAGTTTAATAAAAATACACCTGCTGATGCTTTCATTGCTACAGGAAGTAATAATTCTGCTCGTTATTTTGAATACTATTTTGGGAAATATCCATCTATTATTAGAAAAAACAGAAATAGTGTTGCCATAATTAACGGTAAGGAAAGCAAAGAAGAATTAGCTGAATTAGGGAAAGATATTTTTAATTATTTTGGATTGGGTTGCAGAAATGTTTCTAAGCTGTACGTTCCTAAAAATTATGATTTCACTCCATTTTTTGAAGCTATTTTTGACTTTCAGGAAGTGGTAAACAATAACAAATACGCCAATAATTACGATTACCACAAAGCCATCTATTTACTGAATAGCGAACAACTTTTAGACAATAATTTTGTACTACTTAAAGAAGACAATAGTTTAAGCTCACCTGTTGGTGTGATTTTTTACGAACAATATGATTCAGTAGCCCAATTAGAAAAAGAAATACAAGCTAAATTAGAAGAAATACAATGTGTGGTTAGTCAAACAAAATTTACTTTTGAAACGGTTAATTTTGGAGCAGCTCAATCACCTCAACTATGCGATTATGCTGATGGTGTTGACACTATGGCTTTTTTAAATCAATTATAACTATTACAAAAAAATATAATGGAAAGTATTAAAAGAAATCAAATAATTGATTTAGAAATAACTGCGGTAGCTTTTGGCGGTAAAGGAATTGCTAAAATAGCTACAGAAAAAGGCGATTACGTGTTGTTTGTTCCCAACACCATTAAAGGACAAAAAGTACGTGCACGTGTGGTAAAAAGAAAAAGCAGTTTTGCAGAGTGTAAATTGGTTGAAGTTTTAGAAAAATCCCCTGATGAAGTTACCCTCCCTTATCAGGCTATTTCTGGAGCTCCTTACGCAACCTTGCCAATTGAAATTCAACACCAAAACAAGCAAGAACAAGTTTTTGACATTTATAAGAAACTAGCCAAACTACCAAATGTAGAAGAGTTATTTGATGAATATATTGGCTCGCCAGAAAATTGGCATTACCGAAACAAAATGGAATACTCTTTTAGTGCCATTGGTTTTGATGTAGAAAAACAAGAAGAATTTGACGGTTTTGCTTTAGGTTTCAAGAAAAGAGGTACTTGGTGGATAGTTGAAAATTTAGAAAAAGACAGCGGACTTTTTGATGCTGAATTTGAAAATAAACTTAGAGAAATTCGATTGTTTTGCGAAAAATCGGGTTTACCGGCTTGGCATCCACCTAAAAAAGAAGGTTTTTTTAGGTTTTTAGTCGTACGAAAAAGTTACCAAACAGGTAAATTACTCATTAAGCTTGTTACTTCTAGCAATGGCTTAGATAAGTTTGATTTTGAAGGTTTTGTAGCGTTGTTGAATCAACTTTTCCCTGATAGAATTGAAGGAATTATACATACTACTAATGATGATATTGGTGATAATGCTCAATCTCGTTTAGGTGTTGAAACTGTACTTTATGGTAATAGTGTAATTTCAGAAACTTTATTAGGATTGTCTTTTGAAGTAAGTATGCAAAGTTTTTTCCAAACCAACCCAAAATGTGCCGAATTACTTTACCAAAAAGCAGTAAGTTACGCTGTAGAAGGTAAAGCTGATTTTAAAGATAAAACCATTATGGATTTATTTTGCGGAACAGGAACTATTGGACAAATTATGGCAGCTAAAACCAACGCTAAAGTAATAGGTGTTGATATTGTTGCCGAAGCCATTGAAAATGCCAAGGAAAATGCTGCTAAAAACAACGTAAGCAATGTTTCTTTTTATGCTGCCGATGTCAATAAATTTTTATTTGATTACCCAGAATACGCAGGAAAAATAGACACCATCATTTTAGATCCACCAAGAGCAGGAATTGCTAAAAAAGCCTTACAAAAAGTATTAGAATTAGGAGCAAACCGCATCGTTTATGTAAGCTGCAATCCTGCTACACAAGCCAGAGATATTTTAGAAATTAAAGAAAAAGGCTATGAATTAAAAAAATTCAGCTTAGTAGATCAATTTCCGCATACTGCTCATATAGAGTCTGTGGCGTTGTTTAGTTTGGATTAATTACATTGTTTTAAGTACTTTTTTTCTTTTTGTTTCTTCCATACCAGATAAAAAAACCGGTAATGGGCAATGAAGCAATAACTAAACTAAACAGAAAAGCGATTATCTTTCCCGGTAAACCCAAAATAGCTCCAACATGTATATCATAATTCATTCGGAGAAATTTAGCAGCAAAGGTGGCTTTATCTATTCTGTTCCAAACATGGGTTACAGGTAATTCTTCTAAGGTGTGTTGATCAAAGTACCTGAAATCTGTTTTCCAGTAAGTGCTTGCGTCAGGGTTAGCATTAGCTGCTATGGCATCTATATTATTTTCGGGAGGATGAACTTCTATCCAATCGGCATCGGGATATTCTTTCTCCATCATTAACCAAACCTGGTCTATTGGAGCTAAATTATGCTCATAAATACTTGTTGTGTCTGAAACAGGATTGTAGTATTCTACAAACTGCTCTCCACCCGATAAGGTATAAAAAACGCCCTGTTTAAACCATTGAAAACCAAAAATTAATCCTGTAAAAGCAAAAATAAATGCTACAATCCACACGTAAAATCCCATCACATTATGTAAATCATAATTTTTTCTTCGCCACCTTACATTTTTCCATTTAATGGAAAAGCGTTGTTTTCTTCCATTTTTATTTTTTGGCCACCATAAAATTAACCCTGTAATTATCATGATTAAAAAAACTAATGTTGCAGAAGCGACAACCGTTTGACCAATATCTTCCGGCAACCAAAGGTAAAAATGACCATCTAAAATAAAATGGAAAAATCCTTCTTCCATGTTTTTTACTTTTAGCACTTCGCCCGAATATGGATTAACGTAAACGTAATAGTAATACTCGTCTCTACTGTAATAAACGGCTACCGATGACTGCCCATTTTTATAGTGCATTACTGCATGTAAATGTTTATTTGGCAATGCACTATCAGCAACAGCTTGAATTTCTGATGGTAATAAAAACGGCTGGTCTTGTTTTTCTACAAACCGATAAGGTTGGGTTGCATTTTGAATTTCTTCCTGAAAAGCATAGATACAACCCGTTATAGCAATAATAAAAACTATAAGCCCGGACGAAAGTCCGAGCCATAGATGAAGCTTTCCAATAGTTTTTTTAAAAGTCATTATGTTTAGAAATTATATGTTAAGTTGATTGAAAAGTTTCTTAATTGTTGAGGCATTACCGTTGACCAACCTGTGTAATATTTTTGGTCGGTTAAGTTATTTGCCTTAAAGATGATGCTATAATTTGTTCCTGAATAAGAAAGCGAAGCATTAAATATTTGGTAAGCAGGAAGTGCAAAAGTTCCTGTTGTTTCTCGGTTCATGGTTAAATGCTCGCTAGCCGTATTTCCTCCAAAACCAACACCTAATCCTTTAAGTTTGGTAGTTTGTAATGTATAGCTTACCCAAAAATTGATTAATTCTTTAGGACCGGCTTCTTCTGGACGGAAATTTAAGTACCCATTTTCAGGATTATCTTTTACCACTTCACTTTCATTTAAACTATATCCTGCAATAATGTTCAACCCATTAACAGGGTTTGCCACCAAACTAAACTCATATCCTTTGCTTTCAACCTCGCCACCTTGAATAGAGTTGTTTACATTAGTTGGATCTGTCATTAATTTATTGCTTACCAAAATGTTGTAATAACTTACTGTAGCAGCAATTTTGTTTTTATAAATGTTTGTTTTTATACCCGCTTCGTATTGGTTTGCATTTTCTGGGTCGAAAGCTTTAACTCTTGGATTTGCTCCATTAGCATCAGCAACTTGTCGTGGTGCCACATTTACAAAACCATTCATGTAGTTGGCAAAAACGGATACTTTATCTTTAATCGGTTGAAAAACAAATCCAAATTTTGGAGAAATGGCCATTTGATCTTTGTGTTCTTTTAAAGAGTAATCTCTAAAATTATCTACTCTTACACTTGCCATAACAGAAAGTGTAGGGAAGAAATTAATAACATCAGAAATATACGCACTCATTATTTCATTTCTCACATGAGAAGCTCCTGCAGTAGTTCCAATTAAAAGATTGTCAACATCTACGGTTGAAAGGTTTCCTGAATCTTCCCCATCCGATAAAGTTACCACACCATTGCCTACCCAACCATTGCTGTTGTTATATACATTAGATTCGTAATAATCTACCCCTACTAACAAACGATTTCTTATTGGTCCGATTTTAAAATCACCGATGAAATTTTGCTGAACATCAGTTGTATGTGTTTGGCTATTTGCTTTTGAAATAAATCTGGTAAAAGAATCTCCATCGCCTAAATCCCATAAATAATGGTAATATCCTGCTGTTTTTGCTGTACTTTTAGAAAGAATGGTTTGCGATGTCCATTTATCGGAAAATTTATATAAGGCTTGAGCCTGCATTCCAAACATAGGATTGCTCATGCTTAAATCATTTCCTGTAAAAGAATTTTTATAGTTTCTTTCGAATAACTCAATGCTATTAAATGAAAGCGGTACATTTCTATTTAAAAATATCATTGGTGCATTTGCCGAAGTAGATTCAAGAATTTCAGTGTTGATGATAAAGGTTAATTTCTCATTTGCTTTAATTAAAAATGAAGGTGCAACAAAGAAAGATTTTTTAAAACCCGCATCTTGAAAGGTATTTTGAGTATGATAAGAAGTATTAATTCTTGCAAAAACTTTATCGCTAAGAGGTGTGTTCACATCAAGAGCTACTCTACTTAACTCAAAACTTCCAACAGTATAACTTACACTTCCTCCAAAAGTCTCAAAAGGTTTTTTGGTGGTAACATTTATCAATCCACCATAAGAAATCATAGGACTACCATACAATGTTCCTGATGGTCCTTTAATAACTTCAATCGCTTCAATGTTTGCCGGATCTAAAGCTCCATTATTTACTCCCGGAACTCCATTTACCATTGTTGGCTGAACAGAAAATCCTCTCATTGAGTAATACTCCGCACCATCTCCTCCTCTACCGGTTGACTCCCATAGCCTAGTGATTCCTGTTGCATTTTTTAACGCATCATTAAAATTGGTTACCACTTGTTCTTTTAGCAGTTTTTCAGACACCGAATTATAAACTTGCGGGTTTTCAATGTCTTTTAACGGAAGTTTAGCTACAGTTTTACTAGTTTCTTTATAAAGTGGATTCGTTTTACTGTCGGTTATAATTATTTCCGAGAGCTCCATCGAACTTTGGTTTAAGGTAAAATTTACCTCCACTACCTTATCCACCTCAACAGTTACTTGTTTTTCTTGTTTTTCCAACCCGATGTAAGATGTAAAAATGGTATAAGTGCCCGCTTTAATATTTTTTATGATGAAATTCCCAGATTTGTCGGTAGTACTTCCTTTGGAACTGTTTTTTATTCCAACACTCACAAATTCAACGGGTTTTCCATCAGCACTTTTTACATTTCCTTTTATACTTCCTGTTTGTGCAAATAATGATAAGGCAAAACTAAATGCCATAAAACATAGAATAATTCTTTTTGTCATTGCTTAATTTTTTAATGATTAATTTTTTGACAAAATTGTTATTTAGAATCATTCTAAACAATACCACTTTTAAGGTATATTGAAAAATAAGCGTTCAAGCACCTGAAAATACTAAGTACTACAAATTAGTAGTTTAGATAAAATACATAAAAAATCGACTCAGCCTAAAAAATTTTTTAGCCAAGCATATTTTCATTTTTTAAATACGTTTTCTTGAAATTTATTCTCCCATCAAGCGAATATCCTTTACATTCAATTGTAAAGTTTTGATGTTGTTCCATTCGTTTTCTTCTATGGAATAAACCATTTTAAACAACACGCCTGGTTGTAATTCATCGATAAAATGTCCTAATCTAAATGCAATACAAGAAACAATTAATTCAGGATTTTCAGGTGAGTAAACATCTAATTTTAAATGGTTTTCGCCAACAATTCGGATGTTATCGGTAGTCAGTAAATTTTCGCTTACAAATACCGGCTGCATATTTTCCGGACCACAAGGAGCAAATTGCTTTAACACACTATAAAAACGGGGCGTAATTTGAGTTAACTCCAACTTGGCGTCAATTTCTAATTTAGGAATAAGCATGTGGTCTTCAATGGTACTACTAACAATTTTTTCAAATTTTTCAATAAAAGCGGCTACATTTTCTGGAAGCAGGGTTAGGCCCGCAGCATATTTATGTCCACCATATTGCTCTAGCAAATCACTACAAGCATCAATGGCATTATACACGTCAAAATCTCTTACCGAACGTGCCGAACCTGTTACTTTGCCATCGGAATGCGTCAACACAATGGTCGGCTTGTAATGGGTTTCTATTAACCGAGATGCTACAATGCCCACCACGCCTTTGTGCCAGTCTTCTTTATAAACTACGGTAGTTTTTCTAGTAGTAAAACGTTGGTCGCTTTCAATAATTTCTAGTGCTTGTTGTGTAATAGAAGTATCAATGTCTTTTCTGTCGGTGTTTAATTCATTGATTCCATTGCCGTAATCTATGGCATCATCATCATTATCTGCTACCAGCAATTCTACTGCTTTGTTACCACTTTTCAATCTTCCCGCTGCATTTATTCGTGGGGCAATTGAAAAAACTACATCCGAAACAGTAAATTCTTTTTTATTGTTAGTTAAATTCACTAATGCTTTTATGCCCGGACGATTTAGTTGATTAAGCACTTTTAATCCGAAGTAAACAAAAATTCTGTTTTCTTCAGTTATTGGGACAATATCAGCACAAATACTAATGGCTAGCAAATCCAAATACGAAAACAACAATTCCTCATCATGCTTGTTCTTTTGCGTCCACGCTTGCATTAGTTTAAAGCCTACCCCGCAACCCGACAACTCTTTGTATGGATAATTGCAATCTTTTCTTTTTGGATCTAATACAGCAGCTGCATCAGGAATTTCATCTCCTGGGCGGTGATGATCGCATATAATAAAATCCACTCCTTTTTCTTTTGCATAAGCTACTTTATCTATGGCTTTTATACCGCAGTCTAATGCAATAATGAGTTTAAAATCATTCTCTTTGGCAAAATCAATTCCTTGATAAGAAATGCCGTAGCCTTCTGCATATCTATCGGGAATGTAATAAGCTAACTTGTCGTAATAATTTTTCAAGTAGGCATACACTAACGCTACAGAGGTTGTTCCATCAACATCATAATCTCCGTAAATTAATATTTTTTCGTTATTGGCAATGGCTTGTATTAATCTATCCACCGCTTTATCCATGTCTTTCATCAAAAAAGCATCATGAATATTATTCAAAACAGGACGAAAAAAATCTTTGGCTTTTTCAAAGGTATCAATACCTCTTTGAAGCAGTATATTAGTCAGTGTTGGGTCTAAGCTATTTAGTTTTTCAGAAAGTTTTTCTATTGCTTTAGCGTTGGAAGTAGGTTTTATTTGCCATTGGTATTGCATGGAGAATTTTTATCTGATTAGTAAAATAGAATTGAAACAAAGATAATAAAATCTGTGTTAAATTAATGTTCCAAATAAGGGCCATCAATCACTTTTATTTCTCTTGGTATTATTTTAATTTTTGGAAAAAAGTATGCTAATGAAATTTCTAATCTTAATCTATTTTCAAATCCATCCATTTGTTTGGCAAAAAAACTATCAATTTTATCTCTATCTGTTTCTGTTTTCCATTTTCCAAAAGAATATCCATAGCCCGCCAGCAAATCTAGTCCTATTCTACCTCCAAATACTAATTTATATCCCAAATTAAACCCATAATCATGCATTATTGCATCGTTGGAAATGGTTGTATCTGATAATATAATTCTATTATTTACATTTTTTGAATCAATAAAGTTTTCTGTAATATGTCTGTATCTATAATGTAAGCCTAAAAAAAATCCAGTGGGAGCAGTTCTCCTTTTATTAGGAATGTAATACCTTACTTCCGGCATTATGCCCCAGCCCTTAACATTATAGACTTCTTCAATTCTTGTTACCTCAGTATTGCTTGGTGTATGTTCCAACTCTCCTGTTTCATATTTTCCAAATTCATAAGTAATTAAAGTTGAGAAATTTTTTCCAAAAGTCCTTTCAAAACTAGGTCTGAAGATTGGTCCCCCAATGCCTAAAAAATCTATCTTTATAGTATTAGTTTGTGAATACACATTTGACAAACAACAAACGATACTAGCTAATATAATAATTTTACTCCACTTCATAAATTACTTTTCTTTAAGTCGATTAAACTCACTAACCCCGTATGTTGGATTAACTATTTTCATACTTGGAATACTATATTCCCCACCTGTTAGTAAGTCACACTTTAAAAAATAAGTTCTTCCTAACTTAACATCTAGCTTAATTTTAAATGAACTTTTCGCTACTTTATCAGAAACACTATTTATTGTTAATTCATATATTCCCTCTTGGGTTATTTCATACTCATAAACAAGTCCATTAATTACATCAACTACATTGCTATCATTAATATGTAATTCGTAATACATATTAGCCCCAGCATTCGCTTTAGGTCTATAAATTTTTATAATTGCATTCTCTTTTGATGGCTCTACAGACGTATAATCCTTATTTATCTTATTACTCTCTCGTATCTCTTCGGTATCAACTCCTTCTATGTATTTCTTTACTTCTTTTACGCTTCCATCTTGATTGTAATAAGTCCATTTGCCATCTTTTTTTCCTTTAATCATTTTTCCATCAGAAATTTTGATTTCATTATCATAAAAAACAACATCATAAACATCATTATCTTTATAAACGTAGTTTCTTTCTTCAACTAAATGATTTAAAGAATCGTACTTATTTTGCTTATACAATAAATTTAATGTGTGAGAGTAATATTCGAATGTTACCTTACTTTTTAAAGTACCTGCTGAGTAATGATTAAGTTCTGTTAATTCTCCTTTTTGATTCCAACTTTTCCAAGCACCATCTTTGTTATTGTTAACATAATTACCTTGTTCTTGAAGAGTACCATCATTCCATAGTTTAGTAAATGTAGAATCTTGAGCAGCAGCTTGGAATGTTGTAAAAACAAAAAATGAAATAAAAAAAGAAAATAATGTACTTTTCATCAATAAGTTCTAGTAACAAATTAAACCTAAGCCAACGCTTTATTTTCAGCAGTTTCCATCATAGATTTTATTGTTTCAATTACAGCTTTTGCATCATAAAAACATTCTGCATAAAGTTCTTCTTGAGTTCCGTGGTCAACAAATTTATCTGGTATGCCTAATCTTTTTATTTGTGCCTGATAGTTGTTATCTGCCATAAATTCTAAAACAGCACTTCCCAAACCTCCCATGATGCAACCATCTTCTAAGGTAATTACCTTGTTGAATTTAGTGAATACCTCATGCAATAAAATTTCATCAATCGGTTTTACAAAACGCATATCGTAGTGAGCGATACTAATGTTAGCAGTTTCTTCCAATTTTTCAATGGCTTTTTTAGCTTCCAAGCCAATTGGCCCGATAGACAAAATAGCAATATCTTCACCATTTTTTAATCGCTGACCTGTACCAATTTTAATTTTCTTAAAAGGTGTTTTCCAATTTACCATAGAACCATTTCCTCTTGGATAACGAATAGAGAAAGGTCCATTGTTTTCTACTTGAGCGGTAAACATCAAATTTCTCAACTCTTCTTCGTTAATGGGTGAAGCCACTATCATGTTTGGAATACATCTAAAGTATGCCAGATCGTAAGCTCCATGATGAGTTGCACCATCAGCTCCCACTACTCCTCCTCTATCCAAACAAAATACAACATGTAAATTTTGTAAGGCTACATCGTGTATCACTTGATCATAAGCACGCTGCATAAAAGAGGAGTAAATATTGCAAAATGGCACCAACCCCTGACTAGCCATTCCAGCAGAAAAAGTAACCGCATGTTGTTCTGCAATACCAACATCAAAAGCTCTGTCGGGCATAGCTTTCATCATTATGTTTAATGAACATCCTGAAGGCATGGCTGGTGTTACTCCAACAATTTTATCATTCTGTTCTGCTAATTCTACTATAGTATGTCCAAAAACATCCTGAAACTTAGGCGGCTGCGGACTTTTAGGAGCTATTTTTATGATTTCGCCTGTTTCTTTATTAAAAATACCCGGAGCATGCCATTGAGTAGTATCACCTAATTCAGCAGGCTCGTAGCCTTTACCTTTTTCGGTAACACAGTGTAAAATTTTTGGTCCGGGAATATCTTTTAAATCATCTAACACTTTCGCTAAGTAATTCACATCATGCCCGTCAACAGGCCCAAAATACCTAAAGTTTAAGGATTCAAATAAATTACTTTGTTTTAGTAAAGTAGATTTTATTCCATTCTCAATTTTCTGAGCAATGGCTTGAGCATTTGGCCCGAATTTACTAATTAATCCTAGTAAATTCCATACCTCATCTTTTACTTTGTTGTAAGTATGTGATGTAGTAATATCTGTTAAATATTCTTTTAATGCCCCCACATTCGGGTCGATAGACATGCAGTTATCATTAAGAATAACCAACAAGTTGGTATCTTCGCTTCCTCCGTGGTTTAGACCTTCAAAAGCCAACCCTGCTGTCATAGAACCATCTCCAATAACTGCAATGTGTTGTTTGTTTTCTTTTTTATGACGAGATGCTACTGCCATACCTAAAGCAGCAGAAATAGAAGTAGAAGAATGTCCTACAGCAAAAGTATCGTATTCGCTTTCAGATGGTTTAGGGAAACCACTAATTCCTTTATAAATTCTATTAGTATGAAAAACCTCTCTTCTTCCGGTAAGGATTTTATGTCCGTAAGCTTGGTGACCAACATCCCAAACAATTTTATCGTTGGGAGTATCAAAAACATAGTGTAAAGCAACAGTAAGTTCCACTACGCCTAAACTAGCTCCAAAATGTCCTCCTTTTTGAGAAACAACATCTACAATAAATTCTCTGAGTTCTTTACAAAGTTGTGGTAAGTCGTCCTCTGTTATTTTCTCTCTTAAATCTTGGGGATAAATGATTTGCTCAAGGAGCTTTCCTGTTTGGTACTCTGCCATGTATAATCCGTTGTTAAAAAATCTACTTACGAAATTACGCCTTTTTTAATTTTACCTACAACGTTTTTCCGGAAAGAAATTACTAATAGTTGTTAATAACTGTTACTTTCTTAAAGTTACTGATTGTTTAAATTCGTAAGGTTTGTTATCTTCTCCTAAGGCATTAATAACTAGGAAATAAGTCCCATCAGCAACAGGCTGACTATTCATGTCTTTACCATCCCAAAATCCTGAAATAGTATTCCATTCAAAAACAACAGTTCCATTTTGGTTGTAAACAACCGCTTTAAACTCTTTAATATTTTCTCCTTCAATTAGTAAAATATCATTTTTACCATCTCCATTAGGAGTAAAAATATTTTGAATATCAGATATAGAAGATTTTACAAGCGATAAAACTTCAATGTTTTCGGTAATGGTTTTAGTTTTCCCTTGCTTATCTTTTACGGTAAGTAGTACTTCATATTTACCCGGATTATCAAATGTATGATACACATTTTCACCCGACTTAGTTGTACCATCAATTTTCCATTCATAATCGGCAGCTTCTCCATTTGCATTAAACTCTACATATAAAGGAGCATCGCCTTTTTTTGTACTTGCTTTTAAGCTAACATTTGCCAACACATCTACTTTTGGTGTATTGGTTGTTGACGTTTGAGTTGGTGGTGTATTGGTAGTTGTTACCACCGTACTTTGTGTTTGTGTTTCCTTATTATTTTCAACAACAGTATTGCTAGATGTTGTAGTAGTTGCAGTTGTATTATTGTTGTTTACAGTGTTGTTAGTATTATTTTTTTCGGTTGAAGTAAGGTCTTTTTCCTCCACTTCATTTTGTTGAGGAGTTATCAGATTGCTTTTATTTTCTGTAGTGTTATTTTCTGTTGTTAATGGTATTTCAGTTGCTGTTTCTTCAATAATTTGTGGAGCTGAGTTTTCAGTTATTACTTGGTTTTCGGCAACTTCATTAGTGTTAATTGGTTCTTCTTTAAACGCATTGTAAATTAACACTGAAGAGGTAACTACAACTGCAGAGGTAATAGTAGCTGCGGCAATTTTAAAGAAAGCACTTTTAGCAGCAAAACCTCCTGCATTTCCTGCAGATGAAGATGAGGCTGCAGATGAAGCTGGTGAGTTAATAGACTGCTGTATATTGTTCCATACAGAAGCATCAACATTAGCTTCATAATTTTCAAAGCTATCTTTAAAAAGTTGTTCTATATTTTCAAATTCTTTTTTCATAATTCTTAGCAAGTCCCCCTTCGGGGGATTTTAGGGGGCTTTATCTCGTAATCGCTTCTTTCATTAATAAATTTTGTAAACAAACTCTAGCTCTAGAATATTGAGACTTAGAAGTATTTACTGTAATGCCTAATTGTTCTGCAATTTCTTTATGCGAATAGCCTTCTATAGCGTACATGTTAAAAACTGTTCTAAACCCGGTTGGCATTTGCTGAATAATTTTTAGTAAATCTTCTGCTTTTAAATCATCCAACGCATTGGCATCATTATTAGCCAGTAAAAAATCTACTTTTTCTATATCAATATTCTCGTTGTTTTTCTTATTTTTTCTGATGTTATCTAAAGCAGTGTTGACCACTACCCTTCTAATCCATCCTTCCAAAGAGCCTTCACCATTATAGGTATCCAATTTTTCAAAAACTTTTATAAAACCCATTTGTAAAACATCTTGGGCTTCATCATGGTCTTTGGAATATCTAAGGCAAACTCCCATCATTCTTTTAGAGTAATACTCGAACAAATGCTTTTGTGCTGATGAATTATTCTTCAAGCACTCTACCACTAATTGCTCTTCACTCCATTTCATTTTTTATAGAAGATGTTTGTTTGTTAAAAAAGGTTGCATTGGGAGTTGTTAACAAATCCCAATTTATTAACTCCCTTATTTTCCATAAAGTTAATGAAAAATAAAACACCGAGCTAACTCAGTGTTTTATAATTTTAATAACTATTTTTATTGTGACTTAAAACAAATCAACACCAGTAAAGGTTGCTGGGGATATTTTTTTCAATTCTGCCTTAATTTCATCATTCACGTTTAAGGTCTCAATGAAATCGGCAATAGAAGTAGCTGTAATTTTTGTATTGGTTCTGGTAAGTTCCTTCAAGGCTTCGTAAGGTTTTGGGTAGCCTTCTCTTCTCAATACTGTTTGAATAGCCTCAGCAACTACTGCCCAATTATTTTCTAAATCTTCAGCAATTTTAGCTTCATTAATTAATAATTTTTTCCAACCTTTTTGTAGCGACTGAAATGCTAAAACAGTGTGTCCAATAGGCATTCCAACATTTCTTAATACTGTAGAATCTGTTAAATCTCTTTGTAAACGAGAGATAGGCAATTTTGCTGCTAAATGCTCAAAAAGTGCGTTGGCAATACCTAAATTTCCTTCAGCATTTTCAAAATCTATTGGGTTTACCTTATGTGGCATAGCCGAAGAGCCTATTTCTCCTGCTTTAATTTTTTGTTTGAAGTAATCCATAGAAACATAAGTCCACACATCTCTACTTAAGTCTATTAAAATGGTATTAATACGTTTTTGAGCATCGAATAAAGCTGCTAAATTATCGTAATGTTCAATTTGTGTAGTAATTTGAGAACGTTGTAAGCCTAGTTTATCTTTAGCAAAATCATTAGCAAATTTAATCCAGTTTATTTGAGGGTAAGCTACATGGTGTGCATTAAAATTACCTGTTGCTCCACCAAATTTTGCCGCAAATGGAATGGATTTCAACTGTGCTAACTGAACTTCTAAACGTTCAATAAAAACAGCTATTTCTTTACCTAATTTTGTTGGAGAAGCTGGTTGTCCGTGCGTTCTTGCCAACATAGGAACATTTCTCCAATCGTTAGCACTTTCTTTTAGCATAGCTATGGTTGAATTCAACAACGGAAGATACACTTCATGAAGTGCTTCTTTAATTGACATTGGCACCGAAGTGTTGTTAATATCCTGAGAAGTTAATCCAAAATGAACAAATTCTTTGTATTCAGCAGGAACGCCTATTTCATCAAATTTTTCTTTGATAAAATACTCTACTGCTTTTACATCATGATTGGTAATCTTTTCTGTGTCTTTTATTTTTTGAGCATCAGCTAAAGAAAACTGTTTGTAAATAGCACGTAATGGCTCAAATAAATTTTTATCTATTCCACTTAACTGTGGTAATGGCAATTCGCATAGAGCAATAAAATATTCAATTTCAACTTTTACTCTATAATTGATTAATGCCGCTTCAGAAAAAAAAGGAGCTAATTTTTCTCCGGCATTTCTATACCTTCCATCGAGTGGAGAAACGGCAGTAAGTGGTGATAATTCCATAGTCATTAAATTTAAAAAAAGAACAAATTTATGCCTTTTGAAACTATTAAACCCATATTCTGCAATAGAAAATAAAGAATTTCTTTAAACCAATATTATTAGGATTTTTTATCAGGCTTCTTGGAGGTAATTTCTGATATGAAAGATTGTTGCTGTTTAGTAATTGCTATGGTTTCGTTTATTGTATCTTTATAGGTTTTAATGGGAGTTATTTTCTTTAATATCTCAATTAATTTATTATTCTGTTGTAGCAAGTTTTCCGTTAGTTTTATCAACTCATCTGTAGAATAGATTTTATTGGTGATTTTTTTATCTTTAGTTGACTTTGCCATGATGGTAATTAACTCATCAATTTCATTTTTTTTAAGCCAAACAATAAATGGTGTCATAATTTTTTTATTTTAGTAGTTTAAAATATTTTTAAAACCATAAATGCAACAAAGTTGCAATAAATGTAAATATATTTCATTAAAAAACAAATGATACCCAACATTTTTTTTAAAATAATGATATAAAAAATAAATACTCCGTAAATTACTAAGTATTTTTACTTAGTAAAACAAAAAAACAATTCAATGTCTGTCGATAACATCTTAAAGAAAATCAAACTTGCTAGGGTAAATAAAAATTATTCTCAGAAAGAAATGGCTGAAAAACTCAAAATTTCAACCCCAACCTACTCTAGATTTGAACGTGGTATAACCAAAACGAGTTATGATTTTTTATCAAAAGTTTGTATTGTTTTAGATATAGACATTAATAGCTTAGACAAAAGCATTAATATAGTGGAGGAATTTCTGCCACAATATGAGCGAACCATTAATTATGACCAAGCAGTATCTCAAAATGAGATAGATACTTTAATTAGTTTATTTGAGAAACAACAAGAAATTAATAAGCTAATTTTAGAAAAATTATTTCAATTAAAGAGTAAAAGTATCTAGTACCAACCCATCATAAGCCAATTCAATAAAATCGGGTAATTCTTTCTGAACCTCTTCATGTTTTCCCATTAAATGGCTGATGTGAATTAAATATGCTTTTTTAGGCTTTAACATTTTTAATAGCTCAACTGCTTCATCTAAATTATAATGAGATATATGTTTTTCTTTTCTGAGTGCATCTAATACTATAATTTCTGCTCCTTTAATCTTTTCTAATTCCTCCGTATCAATTTTATTAGCATCAGTAATGTAGGCAAAATTGTCTATTCTAAAAGCTTTTACAGGCATTTTGTAGTGCCAAACACTTATAGGAATTAAATCAATATCGCCAATAGTAAAGGGTATATCATCAATGGTATGTAGCTTTAATTCAGGTACTCCGGGATATTTATATTCGGAAAAAGCATAATGAAATTCTCTAATTAATGCCGACTGAACTTCTGAAGTAGCATAAATAGGTAATATACTTTTTTGCTTAAAATTAAACGCCCTTACATCATCCAATCCAGCAATATGATCTTTATGTTCGTGAGTAAATACTACAGCATCTAGGTGTTGTACATTTGCTCTTAGCATTTGTTGCCTGAAATCAGGACCTGTATCTATAACAATGGTAGTATTTTCTTTCTGGACTAAAATTGAAGTACGCAAGCGATTATCTTTAGGATTTTCAGACATGCAAACCTCACAGTTACAAGCTATAACTGGCACTCCTTGTGATGTTCCTGTTCCTAAAAATGTTATTCGCATTTTTATTTTTTTATACAGTTTAAAAAAATTACTACTTAACTAATTCTTAAACTTTACGATGACCTGCAATCATCGCTGTAAAATATCGCTCCGTTGGAGCTTATTTTTAAAAATCTACCAATGTTTTCAATGCTGTTTTAAAGCGTTCTTTCGGCATAAAATTTTGTTCTAATTCTCCAATAAATGGTACGGGAGTATCTAAGCTTGCCACACGTTTTATTGGCGCATCTAAATATTCAAAGCAATTTTCGGTAATTAAAGCACTTAGCTCACCTCCTATTCCATTAAACATAGTAGCTTCATGCAAAATAATTACTCTGTTGGTTTTCTTTACGGAATTAAAAATAGTTTCCGTATCCAAAGGTACTAAAGTTCTTAAATCTATTAAATCTGCTGCTATTTCTGGGTTTTCATCTAAGGTTTCTAACGCCCAATGCACGCCCATTCCATAAGTTACAATTGTAACTTGTTCTCCTTCTCTTACCAAACTAGCTTTACCAAACGGCAAAGTATAATAATCATCAGGAACTTCTTGTGTTATACTTCTGTACAATCCTTTGTGTTCAAAATACATTACCGGATTTGGGTCTTCAAAAGCAGTATTCAACAAGCCTTTAGCATCATAAGGAAAAGCAGGATAAACAATTTTTAATCCTGGAACTTGTGTAAACCAAGCTTCATTACTTTGAGAGTGAAACGGCCCTGCTGCCATTCCTCCACCTGTTGGCATTCTTACAACCACATCGGCATTTTGTTGCCAACGATAATGACTTTTAGCTAAATTATTACAAATTTGAGTAATGCCTTCACTAACAAAGTCGGCAAACTGCATTTCTACCATAGCTTTTTGTCCGTTAATAGAAAGTCCTAAACCTGCCCCTAAAATAGCAGATTCGCAAAGTGGTGTATTTCTAACTCTATCTTTGCCAAACTGAGCTACAAAACCATCTGTAATTTTAAAAACCCCTCCATAATCTGCAATGTCTTGTCCCATTAACACTAAGTTTGGATGTTTTTCCATGCTTTGTCTTAATCCATCAGAAATAGCATCAATTAATCTTTTTTCAGATTTTTGTTCTAAAGCAGGTGTCGTTTCTGAAAAAGAAAATGGTGCATAAACATCATTTAGTTCAGTTTGTGTATCTGCTACAATTTTTGGTTCATTATAAGCTTTTTCCCAATCTGTATTTATTTCTTCTTTTATCTCAGCTTTAATTGCTTCAATTTTAGCATTATCTAATACTTTTTCGGCTAACAAATAATTCTCGTAATTTACCACAGGGTCTTTTTGCTGCCATTCGTCCATCAACTCCTGAGGAACATACTTTGTACCTGAAGCTTCTTCGTGTCCACGCATTCTGAAAGTAAGTGCTTCAACTAAAATAGGTCGTGGTTTTTTACGAATAGACTCTGCTATCTGACTAATTTTATGGTAAACATCTAAAATGTTATTTCCATCAATTAATTCTGTTTCAATGCCGTAACCAATTCCTTTATCTACAAAGTTTTTACAAATAAATTGCTCGCTAGAAGGAGTTGAAAGTCCATAACCATTATTTTCTACTAAAATAATTACTGGCAATTGCCAAACTGCAGCAGTATTAATAGCTTCATGAAAATCTCCTTCGCTAGCACCACCATCTCCAGTAAAAACCAACGTAGCTTTTCCTTCATTATTCAATTTTTTACCTAAAGCAATTCCATCAGCCACCCCCATTTGAGGTCCTAAATGAGAAATCATACCAACAATCTTATGCTCTTGTGTACCGAAATGAAAAGAACGGTCTCTACCTTTGGTAAAACCATTCATTTTTCCTTGAAACTGAGAAAACAAGCGATGTAAAGGAATTTCTCTGCTCGTAAAAACACCCAAGTTTCTGTGCATGGGTAAAATATATTCGTCTTTTTCTAATGCTAAAGCTGCTCCAACAGAAATAGCCTCTTGACCAATACCTGAAAACCACTTTGAAACTCTTCCCTGACGAAGTAAAATCAACATTTTCTCTTCAATCAAACGTGGTTTTAATAAATTTTTATAAAGCTTAATAAGCTCTTCATCTGTATATTTTCTTCTGTTAAATGTCAACGCCATAAGTTGTGTATTTTGAAGTGCCAAATTTAACCGATTTTACCTAACTTCGTACTTTATTAATATAAAAATATAAAAATGGGTATTCAGGAAATACTTGCCGGAATTTGGATTTTAGGAGCTGTAATTTTCTTGGTTTACAAGTATATTATTAAAAGAAAAAAACACGATTGCGATGATTGTGGATTAAAATAAGTGAGCATGTCTGAAGGAAAAAATCGTGCAAACATTACTATTGGTAACGAAGTGGAAGTGGTGCAAAAACATCATCAATCTTCTGGAGAGCTTACACAAGGAATTGTAAAAAGAATATTAACCAACTCTAAAACTCATCCTCATGGCATTAAAGTAATGCTCGAATCAGGAATTGTAGGAAGAATTAAAAATATTATTAAAGACTAAAACATGGGATTAACTAATAACGATATATTTAAAAAATTAAGAGTTGCTCACAAACTCAGAGATGAAGACATTGTAAACATTTGTGCTTTAGTAGATTTTAAAATTACCAAAAGCGAATTAGGTGCTTTTTTCAGAAATGAAAGTCACCCGAAATATATGGAATGTGGCGACCAAATTCTACGTAATTTCTTAAACGGATTAATTATTCATTTGCGAGGACCAATGCCAAAGAAAGATGATAAAGCATCTCATTAACCTTGTATTATTCTTTTAAATTTATTTATTAGTTTTGTGATAGACATCTTTTTACAAACAATTAATTGAATTACAATAATTTAAAAATTTATTTTTATCAACTATCCATTTTATTTCATGTGTTCATTTTATTTTTTATAAATCGGTCACATGTAACTCACTATAAAAATAATTATGCATCTTTGAATATAAACGTTAAAATAGCTCGTTTCAGTTAATCCGAAAAAATGATCATCCCTAATTATCTATCTCACCTCATTCCTTTTGCCAAACGAATTGGTTTAGCTTTTTTGGTTTTTACATTATGTAGAATATTCTTTTACATTGTCAATCAATCTCATTTTCAAGATGTTGTTTTCATGGATTTTGTCTATGGAATTCGTTTTGATGCTGTTGCCATTGCTTATTTGTATTTACCATTCATTTTAATGTCGGTATTGCCTTTTTCATTTAGAAGTTTTAGAAAATACCAACGAACTTTGGCCATCCTATTCTATATTCCTAATACCATTGCTATCATTTTAAATCTAGTAGATGTTGCTTACTTCGATTTTACCATGAAACGAACCACCACAGATTTATTCAGCATGATTGGTGCTGGTGGCGGAGAAGATTTTATTACTTTATTACCACTTTATATTATTGATTTTTGGTACGATTACATTTTACTGGCTTTTTTAATTTGGTTTTCGTGGTATGTTTATAAAAAATATTGCCGTTTTAAAGGCATGTTTTATCCCTATGTAAAGAAAAATTACATTATTCAATCTTCTATTTTTGTTGTAGTAATGTTGTTTACCATTTTGGCTATGCGAGGAGGTTTTCAACTAAGACCACTAAATAGTGTTAGTGCCGGACAATATACACACGCTCAAAATGTTGCACTTGTTTTAAATACACCTTTTACCGTTTTAAAATCACTTACTAAAGAAAAAGCTAAACCCATCAATTTTTATACTGATGATGAACTTGAAAGTCTCTATTCTCCAACTCTGACTGTTGAAGCAAAAAATCCACTCAACAAAAAAAATATTGTTTTTATAATAATTGAAAGTCTTGCTAAAGAATATGTTGGTTATCACAACCAAAAAGGATATACGCCATTTTTAGATTCTTTAATGACAGAAAGCTATGTATTTACAAACGCTTATGCCAACGGACAAAAATCTATTGAATCTTTACCATCCATTTTAGCAAGTTTACCTCAATTAATGAATACGCCATTAGTAGTTTCTAACTATGGTAGTAATGCTATTGATGGCTTACCTAAAATCTTGAAGATGCATGGCTACAACACTTCATTTTATCATTCAGGAAGCAACGGTACTATGGGCTTTGATGCTTTTTCGAGTATGGCAGGAACTGAAAGTTATTTTGGTTTAGATGAATACCCTGAAAAAGATAAACATTATGATGGTAAATGGGGGATTTTTGATGAGCCTTATTTACAATATTTTGCCAACGAATTAAATAAAAAAGAAGCACCTTTTTTTAGTACTATTTTTACTATTTCATCGCATCATCCTTATACTATTCCAGACGAACATTTAGGTAAATTCCCTAAAGGCACCTTACCTATGCACGAAGTAGTTGGCTACACCGATTATGCACTAAAAAAATTCTTTGAAACCGCTAAAAATATGTCTTGGTACAACAACACCTTGTTTGTGATTACAGCAGATCATTCCACACATTCTGAACAAGCAAAATACAACACCCCAATAGGAAGATTTGCCATACCTACTTTAATTTTTGATCCGAGCAAAGAACTTAAAGGCGAGTATGATGCTCTTTTTCAGCAAATAGATATTGCTCCATCCTTATTAGGTTGGTTAGGAATTCCTACAAAATCAATTGCTTTTGGAAGAAATATTTTTGACAAAAATCCTAAGAAACCGTTTGTAGTTAATTTTATAAATGGAGTTTATCAGCTCTATCAAGATAATTATGTACTGTTTTTTGATGGTAAAAAAACAATAGCCTTTTATAATATTTCAAATGATGAATTACTAATGAACAACCTCCTAAAAACCCAACTCAATGAAGATGAATTAATTAAAAAAACAGATATGGAAGTTTTTATAAAAGCTATTGTTCAACAGTACAATAACCGATTAATTAGTAACCAACTGACTATTATGAATAAGTGAAAGGGAAAAGGGAAAGGGAAAGGAAAAGTGAGAGGGAAAGTGAGAGGGAAAGGGAAAGGGAAAGGGAAAAGGGAAAAGGAAAGGGAAAGTGAGAGGGAAAGTGAGAGGGAAAGTGAGAGGGAAAAGGGAAAGTGAGAGGGAAAACAATTACCTATCTTCACCCTCATTTTCACTTTTCACTCTCTAATCAATAATTAAAAATTAATAATCATGAGTAGTAAATTAAATGAATTACGATTTTATAACTTAGCTTTAGAAGTTTGGGACGAGTGTTGGAATGATTGTGATATATTATTAAAAGATATTAGAGGGAGGGAGGTAACCAAACAACTTATTCGTTCTGTTGGTTCAATTTCAGCAAATATTGAAGAAGGCTATAGAAGAGGTCGTGGAAAAGAATATCCTCAATTTTTAAGATATGCTAGAGGGTCAGCAAACGAAAGTTTAGGATGGTATAAAAAATCTAAATTTTTACTCAACCCCGAAGTTATAAATGATAGAATTGAAAAGCTAAACGCTATCTCAGCTATGATAACCAAAACATTAGAAACACTAAGTAAAAAGAAATGAAACAAGGGAAAGAAGAAGGAAATTACTAACTCCCCCATCACATTCCCTTTCTCTTTCACCCTCCCTTTCACGTTCACTACAAATAAAAGTTATGTCTAAAACCAAAGTACTTTTCATTATTAACCCTATTTCCGGAACAGGAAAGCAAAAAATAGTGGAAAAACTACTTGAAAAACATTTAGATACTCAACACATTGAATACGATATAACTTACACCGAAAGAGCTAAACATGCCATTGAAATTGCAAAAGAAGCTAAAAACAAGTATGATATTATTACTGCTGTTGGAGGAGATGGGTCTGTAAACGAAGTTGGTAGTCAGCTTATTGGCAGTAATACTACTTTAGCAATAATTCCAGTTGGCTCTGGAAATGGTTTAGCAAGACATTTAAAAATACCATTAACCATTAAAAATGCAATCGAGACCATCAATAATCTAAAAAATACTACTATTGATGTAGTTAAAATTAACGATGGTTATTTTTTAGGAACAGCCGGGACAGGTTTTGACGCTCGTATTGGCTGGTTGTTTTCTCAAGCAAAAAAAAGAGGTTTTTGGACTTATTTTAAAATTACGGTAAAAGAATATTTCAATTACAATGAAGGAGTTTATAAGATTTCTATTGATGATAAAGAAATTAATACCAAAGCCTTACTCATCACTTTTGCCAACTCTAACCAGTATGGCAACAATGCATATATTTCTCCAAACTCAAAGCTCGATGATGGTTTAATAAGAATTATAATACTGAAAAAATTCCCTTTACTTTATTCCCTTAATTTTGCTTATAAATTATTTAATAAAAAAATTAACACATTTAAGTACATTAAAGAATTGGAAGGTAAAAATATCACCATTTTTCCACCAAAAAAAGAGTTACATATTGATGGAGAACCAGCTTTATCAGAAGGTGAAATTAAATTATCCATTCAACCCTTATCATTAAAAATAATTGTGCCATGAGTAAGAAAAACATAGTCTATTCAACCAACAAAAATTTTGAATACGAAGACGATTTTGATGAAGAAATGGAAACACTTTCTCCTGATGAACAAAAACTAAAAGTAATGATTGACCGTAAACAACGCAAAGGTAAATCAGTAACTTTAATTACCGATTTTGTTGGTACTGATGCGGATTTACAAACGTTGGGAAAAACCCTTAAGCAAAAATGTGGCGTTGGAGGAAGTGCAAAAGAAGGAGAAATATTAATTCAAGGAGAACATAAAGATAAAATTTTTGACCTCCTTTTAAAAATGGGTTATAAACAAACAAAAAAAGTAGGAGGATAAAAAACTTAATGCTCTTAATGAATTTACAGCATTATTGTTTATTATTGTATATTAAAGTACCCTAATTGAACTACAGACAACTTACATATCACTTTTTAACGCTTACACTACTTATTGCTAGTGTTTTTTCATTTAACCTAAGCGTATCGGGTCAAACTTACAACTTTAGTTCTTTTAATGTGCCAGAAGGATTGCCTCAATCTTCTGTAAATGCTATTTATAACGATTCAAGAGGCTATTTATGGGTAGCAACTTCTGGCGGAGGTGTTGCTCAATTTGATGGTAAAACATTCAAAAAATACAACGAAAAAGATGGTTTAGCAGGAAACATTGTAACTGGTATTGCCGAAGATAAAGAAGGCAATATGTGGTTTACCTCTACTTGGGGAGGAATTTCTAAGTACAACGGTAGAAACATGGTTGTTTTAACCAAAAATGATGGACTACAAAATAATTCTAACAATTGTATTTATATTGACAACAACGACAGAATATGGGTAGGAAGCACTTCAGGATTATGCTATTACGAAAATGGTTTTTTTCATGACTTAAACAAAAGTTTTTTAAATTCACCTGTTAATTTTATTACTTCCGACAATAAAAACAATATTTGGGTTGGAACAACTGATGGCCTAATAAAAATAAATGGTAAAGACACCTTATATTTTAATACTAAAAACAATCTACCTTCAAACAACATCACTTCTCTAACTCAAAACAATGAAGGAAATTATATAGCTGGATTTAAAGATGATGGAATACATAAAATACTTGCTGGAAGTGTAGATAAGGATGCTATATTAGAAATAGAAACCATAAGTTCATCTCAAAAAATATCTTCTATTATAGAAGATAATGACAAAAATATTTGGTACTCTACTTTCAACAATGGAATTTACCATATTAATACAAGCACAAATGAAATTAAACATATTAGTAAAGAAAACGGACTTGAAACCAACAACATAAACTACTTGTATAAAGACAGAATAGGTAATATTTGGATTGGCACCAATGGTTCTGGAATAATTAGAGTTAACAATACAGCTTTCACCTATTTTAATGAAATTGTTGGTTTAAATCAGAATGATATTTTTGGAATTATACAAGATAATGATGAAAACCTTTGGATAGCTACAGCAAGCAGTGGTGTTTATAAATACAACGGAAAAAATTCGATACAATTTACTGAACTAAACGGATTAGGCAGTAATACAGTAAGAGCAATTGCTAAAGACAATAATGGTAACTTATGGTTTGCAACAAAAAATGGCTTAACCCAATACAGCAATGGAACTTTTAGAAATTTCACTACCAAAGACGGATTACCTTCTGATGAGATAAAAAACTTGCTTTTTGATAAAAGAGGCTACTTATGGATAGGCACCAATGGTGGCGGATTGTGCAAATATGATTTCAATACTTTTACTACTTACACTACCGATAATGGACTTTCTCACAACCACATACATTCTTTATTTTTAGATAAAAGTAATAATTTATGGATAGGGACAGGAAATGGAATAAACCGTATGAGTAAAGATGTAATTACGAGCTTTCCTGTATCAAAAATTTGTAACTCTTATATTAGTAGTATTACCGAAGATGCTTTTGGGAGTATTTGGTTTGGTACCGACCGATGTTTAACTAAATATGATGGAATTGATTTTACCACTTTTACAACAAAAACTGGTTTATCATCAGATGTTATTTACTTAGTTCATTTTCATAAAAGAGGACATTTATGGATTGGCACCAACAACGGATTAGATAAATTTACATTTAACAGTTACGGACAAGTAGATGAAATTAAAAACTACGGACTAAGCGATGGTTTTAGAGGTGTAGAATGCAACAGCAGAGCCATTTATGAAGATGATAAAAATAATCTCTGGATAGGAACAGTAAAAGGTTTAATAAAATACACTCCTTCTGAAGACAGAGAAAATGTTTTTGAATCTAAAACTCACATTACAAGTGTTAAGCTTTTTTTCGATAAAATAGATTGGTTACAACATTCAAAAGAATTAACTAAATGGTATAATTTACCCGAAAACATTGAGCTAGATTATAATCAGAACCATTTAACTTTTGAGTACAATTCTATAAACCTCTCTCATCCCGAAGCAGTTTTATACAGCTTTAAGTTAGAAGGCTTTGATAAAGATTGGTTTCCTGCAACTACCAAAGATGTAGCTACCTACTCTAATTTACCTCCTGGAACATATACGTTTAAAGTTAAATCTAGAAATAACGATGGTGTTTGGAATCAACAACCAGTTACTTTTTCGTTTACTATTAAATCTCCTTTTTGGCAAAAATGGTGGTTTTACTTAATTGTTGGTTTTGGAACTTTCTATCTAGTGTTTAGAATTGCTACCTATAAAGAAAAAAGACAATTGCAAATTAGTAAAGAACTCGAAGAAAAAGTTAAAGAAAGAACCATGCTTATTGAAAAACAACGTGATGAAAAAGAAATTCTTTTAAAAGAAATTCACCACCGAGTAAAAAACAATATGCAGGTAATTAATAGTCTTTTAAGCATCCAATCTAACTACACCAAAGACGAAAAAGCATTGGCACTTTTTAGTGAAGCCCAAAACAGAATTCGCTCTATGGCGTTAATTCACGAAAAAATGTATCAATCTGGAGATCTTTCAAAAATTGATGTTCAAGATTATATAATTTCTTTAGTAGATGATTTAGTTAGCTCCTACTCTATTAATTGCGACATACATATAGATTTAAAAATAGATGCGTTAAAATTTGAAATAGACACCTTAATTCCAATTGGTTTATTATTAAATGAAATCATTTCCAACTCATTAAAATATGCTTTTAAAGGAAAAGAAAAAGGAACCATAACCATACATTTATCCGAAATTAAAAATTCAACATTTAAATTAATTGTTGGAGATAATGGTGTTGGAATGCCTAAAGGAATGTTACAAAAAGATGATGAAACTTTAGGCATGGAGCTTATTAAAGTATTTGTTAGCCAAATAGATGGCGAAATTGAACGAATGGATAAAGATGGCACCTATTTTGAAATTATTTTCAAGAAAAGAATAAATAAAAAATGAAACCAACACTCATCAACATATTAGCTATTTTGTTGCTTTTTTGTGGTTTTCAAACAAAAGCTCAAGAGGCAGTTTTTGTTGGTACTATTTTAAATGCAAGCGACTCTATTGCGTTGGAAGGAGTTCATGTTATCAATAAATCAACCAATATTGGTGTGGTTTCAAAAACAAATGGTAGCTTTTCAATTATGGCGAGCCCAAATGATACGTTAATCATATCTTCTGTGGGATTTTCCACCTATAATCATGTGGTTAGCAATTCTTATTTCAACGTTTATTTACACAGAAGAACATATAATCTGGAAAACTTTACGGTTCTTCCTTACAAAGATTATGAGGAATTTAAAGAAGCCTTTACACAACTAAGAATTCAAGAAAATCCTAATCCTATTAATAAAAGTATATATGTTCCTAAAGAAGAACTATTGGCTGCTTACCAAGAAGCTAATGGAGGAATAATAATTTCTGGAGGAATTTCTGCTATATTGGGAGCTTTTAATAAATATGTTCAAGACAAAAAAAACTATTTAAAATTATTAGAACAAGATAAAAAACAAGCTGCAGTTGATGAAAAATTAAATCCAATTATTTTAATGAGAATTACACCTATAAATGATGTTGAAACTGCTGAATATTTTCTTTCCTATTGCGATTTTTCAAATCATTTTATTTTAAATGCCTCTGAATTTGAACTTCATAAAGAAATCCATAGTTGCTACGATGAATTTAGTCGTTATGTAATCAACAATTAAAAGCTGCCTCATTGAATACTTTTTTAAATAAAACTGCCAGTCATCTTATATCTAAATACAACGAAAATCTAGAGCATCTGCTTATTGTATTACCCAACAAACGTGCAGGATTATTTTTAAAACAAGAACTAAGCAAGATAATTAAAAACCCCATTTGGCTTCCCGAAATTGTAGGTACAGAAGATTTTATCGAACAAACTTCATCAGCCGAAATTATTGATAACCTCACCCAATTATTCGAGTTGTACGAGTGTTATAAAAACATTAGTGATGCTCCAGAAATTTTTGAAGATTTTTCTAAATGGGGGCAAATTTTATTACACGATTTCAATGAAATTGACAGGTATTTAATTCCACCTGATAAGTTTTTTAAAGAAATAAACGACATTAGAGCTATAGAAGTTTGGAATTTAGGAGATAATGAACTATCTGATTTTCAAAAACAATACCTGAAATTTTGGAAAGAACTTAGTCAGCTCTATGCTACTTATAAAACCACTTTAGAAAGCAAAAACATGGCTTACCAGGGAATGGCTTTTAGAAAAGTAGCAGAAGAAATTGCTGAAAATCCTGAGTTTTTTATCGAAAATAAAATTGCCCATTGGCAAAAAATAATATTTGTTGGTTTTAATGCATTAAACCAAGCCGAAGAAACCATTATTAGCTCGCTTATTAAACAAAATAAGGCCGAAATTCTTTGGGATGCAGATAAATATTACTTGGAAGATGACCTGCAAGAAAGTGGTTTCTTTTTAAGAAAATATATTAAAAAAGAGGTTTTCGCTCCTTTTAATTGGATTAATGATAAATTTAATCAAACCACCAAAAACATTGAGATTATTGGTGTTCCTCAACAAATTGGGCAAGCCAAATATTTATCGGAAATCTTAAATAAAATTGACCCAAAAAGTAATTATAAAGATACCGCAATTGTTTTAGCTGACGAAAACATGCTTATTCCGGTTATGCAATCTATTCCCGATGAAATTAGCAATGTTAACGTTACTATGGGTTACCCCTTAAAAAATACCAGTCTTACCATATTTTTCGAAACCATTTTTCAGCTTTTTATGAATGCAGAAAAATTTGGTTCAAAAGATACTCTAACCTACCATTACAAAGATTTAATTAACCTGTTTAGACTTCCTTTTAGCAATGTAATTATAGGAAACAAAACAATTGAACAGCTAAATTCAAAAATTATACAGCAAAATTGGGTTTTTATTAATAACGATAAACTTCAGTTTATAAACGATGCTCTACCTTTTAAATTACCTGTAAGAGCAACTATCTTAGATTTAATAAGCATTTCTAAAACCATTATTTCTATTGGAAAAGAACATTATCAGCAATTAATTAAAAAAAATACTGCCAGTAGTTTTCACCTAGAATTAGAGTATTTATTTCACTTTTCTAAACTTTTTAATCAGTTAGAATTATTACTTACTCAGCAAGATGCTATAACCAGTTTTAAAGGGTTTTACAGTATTTTCAGACAACTATTAAGCTCTTTTTCTATTGAACTTTATGGCGAACCGCTACAAGGTTTGCAAATAATGGGAATGTTGGAAACGAGAAATATCGACTTTAAAAATGTAATTATTATTGGTGCTAATGAAGGCGTTTTGCCCAAAGGAAAAACATTTAATTCTTTTATTCCTTATGACTTAAAAAATGCTTACCAATTGCCAACACATTACGAAAAAGATGCTGTTTATGCTTATCATTTTTACAGATTAATACAAAATGCCGAAAATATATTTATCACCCACAATACTGAAACAAATGAGTTTGGTAGCGGAGAGCAAAGTAGATTTATTACACAAATAGAACATGAATTAAATAGCTCCAAAAAGCCTAATATTAAAATTGCTAAAAAACTAATTAACTACCCTACTTCTAAATTTGAACAATCGAATATATCTATTGAAAAAACTGACGAAGTTATAAACCGTATAAAAGAGATTTTGAGCAACCAATTATCTCCAACAGCACTTAATACTTACATTAATTGTCCGTTAGATTTTTATTATAAATACATTTTAAAAATTAACGAAGAAGACGATGTTGAAGAAACTATAGAACACAACACTTTCGGGAGTTTTATTCATGAAATTTTTGAACAGCTTTATGAAGAATTCTTAAACATAGAGCTTAAAGAAGAACACATAAAATTAATGCTGAAAAATGCCAGTAAGGTTACTTATGATGTCTTCTCCAAAAACTTTAGTGATGTTGAATTAAAAAGTGGTAAAAACCTTTTAATTTATTCTGTTGCACAAACTTACATCAACAATTTTCTTAAAAAAGAATTGAATTTAGTTAAAAAAAGTCAGCAACCTTTAATTGTAAAATCGTTGGAACAAAAATTAGAATTCTCAACAAATTATGGATTTGAAGATAATACTGTTAAACTTTCTGGAACTATTGATAGAATTGATTCTATAGGCAGGTTAAATAGAATTATTGATTATAAAACTGGTGGTGTAGAGCCTGCCGAATTAAAGATTAAAGAACTTGATGAGTTATTATTGCCCAACAAGAAAAACAAAGCTTTTCAAATCTTATTTTATGCTTTGCTTTACCACAAAAACAATTCTACATTTTTAAACGACACAACAGAATGTAATGCTGGTATTATCTCTTTTAGAAAACTGACCAACGATTTTATGAAGTTCAACCTAGATGGAGAAGGAAAAATAACAGCAGAATTACTAAGTGATTTTGAAAATCAAATTAAAGCTATTTGTGAAGAAATGATAGCTATAGAAATTCCTTTTATTCATGATTCTAGCTCTAAATATTGTAAATTTTGCAACTAACATCAGTCTATTTTTGAGCTTCAACAATTTTCTCCAACTTAATTCCTCTTGAGCCTTTTACTAAAATATTTCTATTTTTAGGTTTATTTTCAAAAAACCAGTTAATTACTTCTTCATAATTATTAAAAAAATGGAGTAACTCATTGTTTTTATATTTATCTGATAATGAGAAGAAATGATTTCCTACAAAAATTGTTGCCAAGTGGTTGTTTACCGCTTTTTCTATAATCGTACGATGTTCCTCTTCACTTACATCACCCAGTTCAAGCATATCGCCTAAAATCATTAATTTATTTGAGAATTGTCCTTCAATAAATGTTTCTATTGCTGCATTCATACTGGTTGGATTAGCATTGTAAGCATCCAAATAATAGGTGTTTCCTCCTATTTCAGCAAATTGAGAACGATTATTAGTGGAAACATAATTTGAAATGGCATCAACAATATCTTTTTCATTAACATTAAAGTAATCTCCTATACAAATTGCAGCCATTATGTTGGGAAAATTATATTTACCATATAAATTGGTCGTGATTATATTGTTGTTCCATGCAATTGTTAAATTAGGAGAGCTTTCTATTAATTTAAAATCATGACTTTTTGCATTCTCACCATAGCCAATTCTATTTATTTCAGATGACAAATCCATTAATAACTCATCATCTTCATTAACAAACAAAACTCCTTCATTTTGCTTTATAAACTTATACAACTCAGATTTTGTTTTAATAACACCTTCATAACTTCCAAAACCTTCAATATGAGCTTTACCAATATTGGTTATTATTCCGAAAGTAGGTTCGGCTATCTTACTTAAAAATTCAATTTCTCCTAAATGGTTGGCTCCCATTTCTATTATTGCAATTTCTGTATCTGGTTGTAATGACAACAAAGTTAACGGAACTCCTATGTGATTGTTTAAGTTACCTTTGGTAGCTAATGTTCTATATTTTCTAGATAAAACCGTATAGATTAATTCTTTGGTGGTGGTTTTTCCGTTACTGCCAGTAATTCCTATTACAGGAAATTTAAATTGTTTTCTGTGATAATTAGCAAGATGTTGTAAGGTAGTTAAAACATCATCTACTAAAATAAATTTATCCGATTTAACAACATTTTTGTCATCGACAACTGCATAAGATGCTCCATTATCTATGGCTTGTTGAGCAAATTGATTAGCATCAAAATTTTCTCCTTTTAATGCAAAAAAAATACTGTCTTTACTAATATTTCTAGTATCTGTAGAAACATTTCTTTTTTCTAAAAAAAGTTGATACAATTCTTGAATTTCCATACAAACAAACATAAAAAAACCTCTAATGAAAATCATAAGAGGTTTTAAAATTTTATAAGCTAATCAATGTTAATATCCTAAACCTACTGGACTACCAACTCTTGTCATTGCACATCTAAAACCAATATAAGAAGTAGATTGCTCTTCAGTTAAGTATCTTCTAGTGCCAGGAACCATCCAATAAGCTCTATCTCTCCATGAAGCACCTTTGTAAACTCTAGCTCTATCATTTACTAAAGAAGTACCTCCAAATTCATACATTTGTTTTTGTTTATTTAGTTGATCAAAATCAGAATCTATAGCTCCAGCACCAACTTCTCCGTAATAGATACTAGATTCCCAATGTCCATCAAGATAATCAATATTATCAGCAGATTTATAATTTCTTCTATCTGTTAAATTATCTTTTTCAGTATCAACATCTCTGTATCTAATTTTTCCAGGAACTCCAATTATTTCTCCAGTAACTGAATCTTTAACTACTTCATCATATTTTTCAGCAATTAATCCATCATCATCCAGCACTTTTGTTTGATAAACATTACCTCTAAATGGTCTAAAATCATCATTATCCTCTAAAGATAAAGGTCTATAAACATCCATTACCCATTCACTAACATTACCAGCCATATTATATAAACCATAATCATTTGGCCAATATGCATAAACAGGAGCTGTTACATCTGCATTATCATTTAATTTACCAGCAACCCCCATGTTATCACCTCTACCTCTTTTAAAGTTCGCTAATATTTGACCAATATATTTTTCGTTAGAGTTCCTAACCGCATGTCCATTCCATGGATATAATTTTTTATCTGGAATTAATTCATCTATAGTATTACCTATTAATCCATAAGCTGCATATTCCCATTCAGCTTCTGTTGGTAGTCTATATTTTGGTAATAAAATACCATCTTCCATTTTAACATTTCTAAATTCTTTGTTAGGATCTAAATCCATAACACCGTCAATTCTTTTTCCACTTTCATACTGTCCTAACATGTAAGCCTCAGTATTAAAGTGATCATCATTAATTTGGTTAGGATAATGTTCAAACAATCCTTCTCTAATTAATATTATTTCATTCACTCTGTCTGTTCTCCAAGCACAAAAATCATTAGCTTGCAACCAGTTTACACCTACTACAGGGTAATCTCTATAAGAAGGATGTCTTAAATAATACTCCACATAAGGTTCGTTATAAGCTAATTTACTTCTCCACACCAAGGTGTCTGGCACAGCTTTTTTATACACCTCAGGGTAATCTAAAGAAAAAACTCTGTTTAACCAGTATAAATATTCTAAATATGCAAAGTTAGAAACCTCTGTCTCATCCATATAAAATGATGAAACAGTTACAGTTCTTGGAATATTATTCCAATCGTAGTTTACTTCTTGTTCTACTCTACCCATTGTAAACCTACCACCTTCAATTAAAACCAAACCTGGCCCGGTTTCTTGTTCCAAATAAGGTACTTTTTGAAAACCACCGTTTCTTGGGTCATTATAATTCCATCCAGTTGTACTTGATTGCTCATGTTTACATGAAGTGAAAAACAATGAAGTAATCATTAATGATGCAATGAATAAATTTATTTTTTGTAGTTTCATAACTATTTATTTTAAAAACTATTTTTAAGATTAACTAAAAAGAAGGACAACTTATTGTTCTAAATCTAGGTTTTTTAGGTTTACAATCGAACTGCATTCCTGTTGAGAACTCGTGAGAACCTGCAGTTTGATTGGTTAATTTAGACACTGTAATATCATAACTGTATCCAAATTTAAGTATTCCTGCTTCAAAACCAATAGAAGCAATAAAAGAATCTTGATTTCTGTACCATAAACCACCATAAATTGGTCCTTTATTATAATACATACCAAAATTTATTTGTAAAAAGTTTTCTTGTAACTGAACTAAAACGTTTGGAGATAGTGTTGCTGGTTCTCCTTTACTATCTATAGGAATTTGAACTCCTGCATGAAAAGTATATTTTCTTGGTAACGGACTAATACCTTCAATTACTGACTCGTTAGGCTGAGTTAAATGATGAACTGCAAAACCAACAAATATATTTTCAGTATAACCTAACATACCTGCTGAGAAATCAACAAAACTTCTTGGCTCATCTCTTTGCACTTCGTTCGTATTAAATATAAACCCTCTTCTTGGGTCAATTTGATCTCCAAAAGTCAGTTTACTCCAATCTACTCTTTTTTGAGCCCATGTTCCTTGAACACCTGCTCTAAGTGTAAATTTTCTTGTAACTTGTAACTCATAAGAGTAAATACCACTTACATTAATAGTATTCAGTGTGCCCTCTCCGGCTCTATCATTAAGTACTAATAAACCAATACCACCAGACAATGCATCTACATGTTGGTCGTAAGAAGCACTATTGGTCACAAACGAACCACTAATACCTGGCCATTGATTTCTATGGTTTAATGAAAGCTTAGGGCAATAAGATGCTCCAGCAAATGCAGGATTTAAATAAAGTTGATTTGCATAAAACTGTGTAAATTCAGGGTCTTGTGCAAACAACTTACCCGTGAAAACTACTGTTAACAACGCAATTAAACTTAATTTAAAGCCACCTTTTATTATTATGTTACCTTTTATCATGTAGTTTTTAAACGTATAATTTAAAAATCAAGTTCCAAATGTAGCTATTTTTTTTACAAACCTAAAAAAAACAATAAAGATTTTTTAATTTCGTTTAGCTTTAAAATTAATTTGTAAAACTAATGTTATTAGTCTTAATTTTATAAAAAAAATTTAAATGTTTTATAAAAAAACACTTTCTACTGCCCTATCATTACTTCTTCCTCTATGTTTTATAGCTGGAAATGTTATTGTTGAGAATACTATTTCATGGGATTCAAATGTTAAACAAAACACAGAATTTACAACTCAAAAAAATAATTCAAAGTGGTTGCCTTCATTTAATAATATGGATTTTATTGCTGAAAAAGATTATTTAGCTATCTATTTCGATAAAATTCTTCTCAACCAAGAACGTCTTATTAATATAAATATTATAAATATTAACTACGAACCTATTTCTTTTGAAGAAATCCAAAATATGTATGGTTTTGATTACTTACCAAACGATATTGAACTAAAGTTTTTTAATGGTATCGAAAAAAAAGTAAATTATGGCTTCTACAACTTTAAACCTATTATATATGATAAAAATAGCGGTACTTATAAAAAAGTAGTGAGTTACAAATTTGAATTAATTACTGAAAAACCTACCATAACCCAAAAAAATAAAAATTTAACCTTAAATTCTGTATTAGAAACTGGTGACTGGTATAAAATTGGCGTAACTAAAGATGGTGTTTTTAAACTTACTTATGATTTTCTTAAAGATTTAGGACTTGATGTTGACAATATAAACCCCGCCAACATTAAGGTTTATGGTAATGGCGGAAAAATGTTGCCTCTACTAAATAGCGATTACAGACCTGATGACCTTCAACAAAACGCTATTATAGTAGCTGGTGAAAATGATGGTATTTTTGATAAAGGAGATTATGTGTTATTTTACGGTCAATCTCCAAACACCTGGGAATTAAACACTGTTAGCAATAGGTTTAATCATAAAAATAACTTATTTAGCGATACTTCTTTTTACTTTCTTACCGCAAGCAATACCGGACAACCTTCAAAAAGAATTACCTCACAAGCATCCTTAAGTGGTGCTAACATAAATGTTACTTCTTTTAATGATTTTACCTATCATGAAAAGGATTTGGTTAACCTTATTAAATCTGGACAGGAATGGTATGGGGAAGTTTTTGACATACGAACTAATTATAATTTTAGTTTTAATGCTCCAAATTTAGATATAAACACGCCTGTGCAAGTAGAAGTTTTTACCGCTGCACGTTCTAGCAGTAACAGTACTTTTACTATAAATACGAATTCAAATTCATTTAATGTTTTTTGTTCATTTGTTTATCTTAACAATTACAATAGTCCATTTGCCTCAACAGGTTCAAATTCAACATCATTTATAGCAACAAATAATATTATTAATATAGGTATTACTTATAATCGCCCTAATTCTTTATCTACTGGTTGGTTAAATAAAATTGAACTTAATTATAGAAGAAACCTCAGCATGATTGGTAATCAATTATTTTTTAGAGACATCAACTCAGTTGCAGTTGGCAATATTGCTTCTTTCAACATTTCTAATGCTGGAACTATAACTAAAATATGGGATGTAAGCGACCCTTTTAATATCAAAGAAATTAATTATACGCTTTCAGGAGGTTCGGCATCATTTAGTGTTGCTACCGATAGCCTTAGAGAATTTGTTGCTTTAACCAATAACTATGAAACACAAATTACTCCATTGGGCAAGGTTGAAAACCAAAACTTACACGGGATAACACAAGCAGATATGGTAATAGTAAGTCATCCCATTTTTTTATCTCAAGCAGGACAAGTAGCAGATTTCCATAATGACGAAGGATTAAATGTAATTATTGTAACACCTCAACAAATTTATAATGAATTCTCTTCTGGTAGTCAGGACATTGTTGCTATTAGAGATTTTATTCGTATGTTGTACAATAGAGCTACTGTTCCTACTGACTTACCAAAATATTTGTTGTTGTTTGGAGATGGTTCTTATGACAATAAAAACAGACTTACCAGTAACACTAATTTCATCCCTACTTTTCAATCTGTAAACTCAACAAACCCCTTAGGAACAGAATCCTATGTTTCTGATGATTTTTATGGCATGTTAGACCCAACTGAAGGAGTATGGAGTACCCCAGAACTTATGGATATTGCCATTGGAAGACTCCCAGTAAAATCTCAACAAGAAGCAAATAATGTAGTAAATAAGATACTAAACTACAACACAACTACCACGCTTGATGATTGGAGAAATGACATTGTGTTTGTTGGCGATGATGAAGATGGAAATTTACACATGAAGGATGCAAATAAAATTGCTGATACAGTTGTAACCCATTACAAAGCATACAATGTAAATAAAATACTTATAGATGCCTATAAACAAGTAGCAACACCAGGAGGAAATAGATACCCCGAAGTAAATGATGAGCTTGATAAAGCAGTAAATAATGGTTCTTTAATTATTAACTACACGGGGCATGGTGGCGAAGTTGGTTGGGCTCATGAAAGAATTTTAACTGTACCGATGATAAATAATTGGGAAAATCAAAGAGGTCTTCCATTGTTCATTACCGCTACTTGTGAGTTTAGTAGGTTTGATGATCCTTCTAGAACTTCTGCGGGAGAGTTGATTTTATTAAATAAGAAAGGAGGAATTGCTCTACTTACTACTGTAAGAACTGTGTTTTCTGGTCCCAACTTTGCCTTAAACAAAACTTTATTCGACATTATTTTCACTAAAAACAACATTGAAGATAAAACACTTGGTGAGATTTTTACAGAAACAAAAAATCTTACCAATGGAGGGACTAACAACAGAAACTTTACTTTATTAGGAGATCCTGCTCTTAAATTAGCCTATCCCAACCATGAGGTAATTACTACGAAACTCAACAACATTAATGTTAGCAGTATTGATACTATTAAAGCCTTGCAAAAAGTAACTATTGAAGGATATGTGCAAAACAGAAGTGGACAAAAACTAACCAACTTTAATGGCATTATTAAACCAACTGTATTCGATAAAGCTAAAACCATTACCACATTACAAAATGACGGAGGTAGTGCTTTTCAGTTTAATTTACAAACAAGTAAACTATTCAAAGGTAAAGTAAGTGTGACTAATGGTGATTTTTCATTCAGTTTTGTAGTTCCTAAAGATATTTCTTACACCTATGGAATTGGAAAGGTCAGTTATTATACTGAAAACAATTTTGAGGATGGACACGGCTATTTTGATGGTTTTTATATTGGAGGAATGGCTGATAGTATTGCTGCCGATAACCAAGGTCCTGATTTGGAATTATACATGAATGATGACAATTTTATTAGTGGAGGAATGACAGATGAAAACCCAAGTTTATTAGCTTTTGTTGAGGATATTCATGGTATAAACATGGTTGGAAATGGTATTGGACATGATATTATTGCTATTTTAGACGATAAAACAGAACAACCTTTTGTTCTTAATGATTTTTATGAAGCAGACTTAAACAGCTATCAAAAAGGTACTATTCGTTTTCCTTTTAAAGATTTAGAAGAAGGAAGACACAAACTAACATTAAAAATTTGGGATGTTTACAACAACTCATCAGAAGCTACCATAGAATTTGTTGTGGTTAAATCTAAGGACTTAGTATTAGATAAAGTATATAACTACCCCAACCCATTTACAACTTACACCGAGTTTTGGTTTGAGCATAATCAACCCGG
Organism: uncultured Flavobacteriales bacterium; assembly: GCA_937901255.1. Taxonomy (GTDB): domain Bacteria; phylum Bacteroidota; class Bacteroidia; order Flavobacteriales_E; family Vicingaceae; genus BRH-c54. The sequence goes on from CALCHN010000048.1 coordinate 62,675, forward strand.
AAAACCTATGTATGCACAAGTACAAATTTTTACCATTACTGGAAAATTAATTCAAACTTTAGAACAAAATATTTTAAATGAAGGCTATCGCTCTTCTTCTATAACCTGGGATGGATTAGATGCTTTTGGCGACCAAATAGGAAGGGGTGTTTATGTGTATAAACTTAGGGTTAGAGCAGAAAACATGTCCGTTGCAGAAAAAATTCAAAAACTGGTAATCCTACGGTAATTTTTCTTCACAATAACTATTAACTTTATTCGTTAAGTGTAACTAATTATTATAAATCTAACAATATATATAGTTATATTTGCCATCCTATTTTTTAAAAATTAAATGAAGAAAATTATTTTAAGTTTACTGATTGTATCATTTTATTCTACAATTAAAGCACAAGAGAAGAAAAGTATTCTCCAACTAAATACAATTACAACAGCAGTGCCTTTTTTATTAATTGCACCCGACTCAAGACATGGAGCACTTGGTGATGCAGGTGTAGCCTCTTCTCCTGATGCAAATTCTATGCACTGGAATGGTTCTAAAATGGCTTTTATAGAAAAAGAAATGGGTATTTCCATTTCGTACACTCCTTGGTTAAGAGACTTAGTGCCAGACATCAACTTATCTTATGTTAGTATCTACAAAAAAATTGGCGATGGAGACCATGCAATCGGTTCTTCATTAAGGTTTTTCTCTTTAGGAGATATTAAATTTACTGATGAAAGAGGAAATCCCATTGGAGATTTTACTCCCAACGAATGGGCTTGGGATATTGGTTACAGTAGAAAATTAAGCGATAGGTTTTCTGCTGGTATTGCTGGTAGATACATTTATTCTAACCTTACAGGAGGTATTGATGTTGCTGGTGCTAACACAAAAGCTGGAACTTCCTTTGCTGCAGATGTTTCTGCATTTTATACCAACCCGGATGCCGTTTTATTTGATCAAGATGTTATTTTTAATGCTGGATTAAATATCTCTAATATTGGAGCTAAAATTTCTTATACTGATGATGCCATCAAAGATTTTATCCCAATCAACTTGAGATTAGGGCAATCATTAACTTTTGTGATGGATGACTATAACTCTATTACCATTTTAACTGATGTAAATAAATTGTTAGTTCCTACTCCACCAGAGTATGCTACAGATGATTCGGGAAGACCAATTATTGACCCTACAACTGGAGAACAAGAAATTGAATCAGGTAAAAACCCTGACGTACCTGTAGTTACAGGAATTTTTCAATCTTTTAATGATGCACCCGGAGGATTTGGCGAAGAAATGAGAGAAATTAATATTTCTGCTGGCTTAGAATATTGGTACAACAAGCAATTTGCTGCACGTTTTGGTTATTTCCACGAACATTCTACAAAAGGAAATAGAAAATTCTTTACCGCTGGTGCCGGACTTAAACTAAGTGTGTTTAGTATAGATTTCTCTTACTTATTTTCTACTGTTGCCAGAAATCCTCTTGCAAATACAATTCGTTTTTCATTACGTTTTGATTTTGATGATTTTAAATCTCAAAATGACACCCCAACTAATTAATAAAATAAAGTAAAATGAAAATACGAGTAGGATTTGGTTTTGATGTTCATCAATTAGAAGAAGGAAAAGATTTTTGGCTTGGTGGCATAAAAATTCCTCATACCAAAGGAGCTGTAGGTCATTCTGATGCTGATGTACTTATTCACACCATTTGCGATGCTCTTTTAGGTGCTGCCAATTTAAGAGATATTGGTTTTCATTTTCCCCCAACAGATAATAAATACAAAGGAATTGATAGTAAAATTCTTTTAAAAGAGGTAGTAAAATTAATTACCGACAAAGAATTTTCTATTGGTAATATTGATGCCACTATTGCTTTACAACAGCCTAAAATCAATCCTTTTATCCCAGAAATTAAAAACACCCTTTGTCCTATTCTTAATATTAACGAAGAAGATTTATCCATTAAAGCAACAACTACCGAAAAATTAGGCTTTGAAGGCAGGGAAGAAGGTGTTTCTGCATATGCTGTTGTGCTTATTCAAAAATCATAATAGTTTATGTCTTTACAAGAAAATATTTCATTACTTCCCCACAATACTTTTGGTATAGATGTAAAAACAAAAAAACTAGCTACTATTAATAGTGTTGATGAACTCAAAAACACCTTAAGCAATAACCTTCTACCTTTATATATACTTGGCGGAGGAAGCAATATTCTCTTTACCAAAGATTTTGATGGACTAATCCTAAAAAATGAACTGAAAGGCATACAGGTCATCAACGAAAATGACAATGAAGTCTATTTAAAAGTAGCTTCGGGCGAAGTGTGGCACGAGTTTGTTTGCTTTTGTATTGAAAACAACTATTGTGGAATTGAAAACCTATCTTTAATTCCTGGAAGTGTTGGAGCTTCTCCCATGCAAAATATTGGCGCTTACGGAGTAGAAGTAAAAGATTTTATTACCGAAGTGGAAGCCTTACATTTAAAATCATTAAAAACCACTCATTTTTCTACTAACGATTGCGAGTTTGATTACCGAAGCAGCATTTTTAAAACCAAAGAAAAAGGCAATTATTTTATTACAGCTGTAACGTTTAGATTAAATAAGCAGCCTAACATCAATACTAGTTACGGAGCTATCCAATCAGAATTGGAAGCAATGGGAATTAATAATCCTACCATAAAAGATGTTAGTAAAGCGGTAATCAACATCCGACAAAGTAAATTGCCCGACCCTAAAGAAATTGGTAATGCCGGAAGTTTTTTCAAAAATCCTTCTGTTAGTAATGAAAAAGCTGAACAACTGAAAAAAGACTTTCCTGAAATACCCAACTACCCACAAAACAACGGAACTACCAAAATTGCCGCAGGTTGGCTAATAGAGCAATGTGACTACAAAGGAAAGACTTTTGGAAATTATGGCGTACACAAAAAACAAGCATTAGTGTTGGTCAATTATAGCAACGCTAAAGGACAAGAAATTTACAATTTGTCTTCTGAGATTATTAATGCTGTAAACACTAAATTCGGTATTAAACTGGAAAGAGAAGTAAACGTGCTTTAAGATTTATTCTTCTTTTCAAACTCTTCTACAATTTCATCGAGCGATTTTCCTTGTAATTTAATAGACTCTTTAGCACTTTCAGCTAAAGGGTGATCAGGATATTTATCTATAAATTCTTGGTAATACATTTTGGCATTTTCATCTTCATTAAGCATATCTCCAACAATAGTTGCTTTATAAAACAGTGCTAAAGGAGCTCTTTCATGGTCAGGGTCTCTTTCTAACAACCCATTAAGATGTTTTATAGCCAAATGCGGTTTGTTTATTGCTTTTGCCAATTCTCCTGCTCTAAACTGGTACTCTTTAGAGATGCTTTCAAAACTATGATATCTTAAAAAATCTTCATAAGCCAACAGTAATTTTTCTGCAACTTCTCTATGAACACCTGTAGTATCATTCGCCAAAATCAACGAATAATTATCAATTAAAGCAATTCTTTCTTCAAGAGTATCCACTATGGTGTCTTTTACTTCTTCGTTTTTTTCAATAACAATATCTTGGTCTGAAGAACCTGAACAAGCTACAAAAACGCCCAATAAGGCAACACTTGTAAAAATTAATGCTTTTTTTATCATAATGATTTATTTTTTAATAATGGAAATTTCATTCTATAACCCACTTTAATTTCACCTTTTACAATGGCATTTAGTCGGCTTTTAATTAATTGCTTTCTTAATGGATTAATTTTATCGATAAACAATATACCTTCAATATGGTCGTACTCGTGCTGTACCACTCTTGCTCCTAATCCATCTAATTTTTCTTCCACCAATTCAAATTTTTCATTGTAATATTCAATAGTCAGTTCAGGTTTTCTGGAAACTTCTTCTCTAATTCCAGGAATACTTAAACAACCTTCTTCAAATTTCCATTCCTTACCTTTTTCTTCAATAATAATTGGATTGATGAATACGCGTTTAAAGCCTTCTAATTCAGGAGCTTCTCCATCTTCATTAAAGCCTGCTGCATCAACAATAAACAAACGAATAGGTAACCCTATTTGTGGAGCTGCCAAACCAACACCTTTTGAGTGATACATGGTTTCAAACATATCAGCAATAAGTTGTTTTAGGTCAGGATAGTTAGCATCTATCTCTTCGGTTTCTTTTCTCAAAACCGGATCTCCGTAAGCTACAATTGGTAATATCATAAAACAAAATTAGCATTTTTTTTTGTTTCTTTGTCAACGATTAATTAGAGGCTGTCTGTAAAGTCCAACTTCTTCGTTATTCTTGTTTTAAAAACCAGTCATTTACAAAAGTAAACTCCTGATTTTCAAAACTTCGAAAGCCTCGAATTTAAACCTTACAGGTCAGCCTCTCGACTTTATAAACAAATACTAATTTATTTATTTTTTTAAATCTTCCATAACAAAATGAAACAACCATGAGTAAAGTTTTTTCACACAGGAAAATGATTAAATAACTCTCCCCCTTGCCCCCTCTCTTTAAAGAGAGGGGGAGGTTATCGCAAGATAACTTGGGGGTGAGTCAAAAAAAAAATAAAAACATAAACAAAATGAGACACTTAATATTTACACTTACTTTTTTATCTTTTATTGCTTGTAATACAAGTCCTAAAAAAAAAGCTCCTAACGAGGTAAAAGGTTATGCCCAAGGTACAACCTACCAAATTTTATACATAGATGACAGAAATTTTCAACGCTCGGTAGATTCTATTTTAATTGCCATAGATAATTCGCTATCTACCTACAACAAACGTTCTATCATCACTAATTTTAATCAGGCAGATAGTACATTAGAAGTTGATGCTTATTTTATTGATGTTTTTAATATGGCTAAAGAGGTTTACACAAGAACAGGAGGTGCTTTTAATCCGACTGTTACGCATTTAGTAAATGCTTGGGGGTTTGGCTTTAAAAACACCGAAAAGACAGATAGTGCAACTATTGATAGCTTATTGCAATTCACCAATTTTGATTTAATTACGATTGAAAACAATATCGCCATTAAGCAAAATAAAAATTTGATGTTAGACTTTAATGCTATAGCTCAAGGTTATACTGTTGATGTACTTGCTGATTTTTTTGATGATAAAAATGTAAAAAATTACATGATAGAAGTTGGTGGAGAAATTATTGCCAAAGGAAAAAATGCAGCAAAGAAACCTTGGCGAATAGGCATAGATAAACCCATGGAAAATCAGGAAGAAAGAATATTAGAAGCCGTTATTAAGTTAGAAAATGCTGCATTGGCTACATCTGGCAATTACAGAAAGTTTTATGAAAAAGATGGGGTAAAATATTCTCATACCATTAACCCAAAAACCGGTTATCCTGTGAGACATACTTTATTAAGTGCTACTGTTGTTACTGCTAATTGTGCTTTAGCAGATGCCTATGCTACTGCTTTTATGGTTGTTGGACTAGAAAAAAGTAAAGAAATTTTAAAAACCAACCCAACATTAGAGGCTTTGCTTATTTATGCTAATGAAGATGGTTCCTTAAGCTCCTACTCCACTCCAAAACTTGCTGAAGCTATTGAAGTTGTTGAGTAAATAAGTTGTCAATTATTTGCTATTTCTGATTTTATTAAACACATCCCAAACCACTACGCCAACACTTACAGAAATATTTAAAGAATGTTTGGTGCCATATTGCGGAATTTCAACTACTTCATCCACTTCATTAATTACTTCTTGCTCTACACCAAGTACTTCATTTCCGAATATTAATGCTAATGGCTCATCTTTGCTGCATTTAAAATCATTCAGCATGGTGCTGTTTTCTGTCTGCTCAATAGCAATAAGTTTATAGTTCAAGTTTTTTAACTCATTAATGGCTTCAATAGTGGTACTAAAATATTTCCATTCAACGGTTTCTGTTGCTCCTAAAGCAGTTTTTTGTATCTCTCTGTGAGGTGGCTGAGCGGTAATACCACATAAATAAATGGCTTTAATTAAAAA
>CALCHN010000049.1 GCA_937901255.1 uncultured Flavobacteriales bacterium
TACTTCTTACATAAAACTCATAAGAAGTAAATGGAGTTAATCCGGTAACATTATAAGGGTTATTTGTAGTCGTTACAATATTTCCTGTTCCCGGCACAAATCCTGTGGTATCCCATTCTATTTGCCAGTTAGTAGCAGAACCATTTTCTGTCCATCCTAAATCTGCTGTTGTAGCTGTAATATTAGTTGCTGTTAAAGCTGATGGTTGAGGGCATGCCGGTGGTGTAAATTCAATAGCACCAGGATCTGGGGTTGCTGCTCTTGCAGCACCAAAGAAATCACTTGCTACACCTACAGATGCATCAGCTATACCATCTACAGTTGGATTACTTGGTGTTAAGTCATTCACTGATAAATTTACATATAAAGGATCCGCATCAGAGGAACTAGCGTCTTGAGATGAAGCTGTTTGCCAATCTACTAAGGTTGCTTGAGCTGTTGCAGAAAAATAGCCTAAATTGTTAGTTCCTGCCGGAGCATTGATATAGAAAACATTATTATCACTTGTTATAGAAGAACCAGACGCTCCAAAATACACACAATATTTAGTGCCTGTACCACCTCTAGTAATAGTAATAATGTTATTTTTCAACTCAATACCAGAAGCTGTTGTAAGTTGGTAAAACCCTCTAGTTGTTCCTGATGTCGCACTGGCATCATCCAACGATACCGTATTGTGGTAATAGAATACTCCATCACTTCCTGAATTATACAATCCATATACTGTAGCATTTCCAGACACACTATGAATGATGTTGTTTGTAACAATGTTTTCATTACCAACAGTTGCATCTGCAGATGAATGACCTATTAAATAAGTAGTTGGTGTACTAGTTGTACTTCCCAGCGGATTAAATAATTCATTAGCATTGGTTAAATTATTTTCACTACTTCCTGTATAATAAATTGCATAATATGCTGTAGTCGAAACAGATGTTCTGTTTGGACGACTAACTTTATTGTTTGAGGTATTGGTATTATTTACTGCACTGTGGTATAATCCATAATAATATACATCTTGAACATCATTGTTTGTAATGTTATTATTGTTTCCTCCGGAAACTGCAATACCATAATAACCTCCTATCACAGTGTTATTAGAAATAACATTGTAATTTCCTGTTGGTTGTGTAGTTGAGGTTGCACTTGTTAAACTTCCTGATATAACAATACCTGCATTAGTACTAGAAGTACTACTTATAGCAGCTGTTAAATCAATGGTACAGTTGTTTACTGTGTTAGAGTCAGCACCATTTGTAAGCTGTACTGTAAAATTATTAGTTGATGATTGTGGCACAAATACCAAATCATTAATGGTTACATGTTTTGCTCCATCAAATAAGAACAATGAACGACTTGCTGAAACAGTGGAAGAAGTTATCGTTTCTCCATTTCCATTAAACGTAATGGTGTTCGTAGCACTTGCTCCTGTAATAGGTGTAATTGCAACTTGCTCATTGTATGGCCCTGAACCTGTTAACACGTCAAACACAACAGGGGCAGAAATACCACAAGCCAATAAGGCATTCACAGCATCTGTAAATGTTGGATAAGTTCCGGCAGCACCAATAGTATAGTTTCCTGCTAAAGGAGTTCCACAAGTAGTAGTAAAACTAAATGGTCCTGACCAAGCACTTTCTGTTCCACCACAATCAGCTCTTACATAAAAATCATACGTTGTTAAATCTGTTAACCCTGTTAAGTTATAAGGATTAGTAGTTGTTCCTACAATAGTTGGTGTTCCTGTTGGGGTAAAACCAACAACTCCCCATTCAATATCCCATGTAGTGGCTGTACCATTTTCTGTCCAACCTAAATCAGCAGAAGAATTAGTAATGTTTGTTACTGCTAAATTTGATGGTTGAGCACAAGAAGGAGGTGTAAACTCTATAGCTCCCACATCTGGAGTTGCAGCTCTTGCAGCACCAAAGAAATCATTTGTTACACCTACAGATGCATCAGCCATATTATCTATAACTGAATTTGTTGGTGTATAATCATTAGATAATAAATTAGCATAAATAGGATCTGCATCAGAGGAACTAGCGTCTTGAGATGAAGCTGTTTGCCAATCTACTAAGGTTGCTTGTGCAGCTCCAGAATATCCTAAATTATTCGTCCCTGCCGGAGCATTGATATAGAAAACATTATTATCGCTAGTTATAGTAGAAGTTGATGTTCCAAAATAAATGCAATACTTAGTTCCTGTACCACCTCTTGTAATTGTAATGATATTATTTTTAAACTCTATTCCTGTAGCAGTTGTAGTTTGATAAAACCCTCTAGTGGTTCCTGCTGTAGCATTAGCATCATCTAATGATACCGTATTATGGTAATAGAAAACTCCATCACTTCCTGAATTATACAATCCATAAATAATTCCATTACCATTTATTGAATGAATAATGTTATTAATTACTTTGTTTTCATTGCCAACTGTAGCATCAACTCCTGTATGGTAAATAGGATATATTGAAGAAGTGCTTGTCAGATTGCCTCCCATCGGATTGAAAATTTCATTAGCCTCCGCTAAGTTATTTTCTCCACTTCCTGTATAGTATATACCATTAAATGTAGTAATACTTGTTCTGTTTGGACGACTAATCTTATTATTTCTAACTTCATTGCTATTAGCAGTATTATGATAAATTCCAGTAGTATAAAAATCTTGAACATCATTATTACTAACAACATTATTATTAGCTCCTGAAAGCGTAATACCATAATAACCTCCAATTATTGTATTGTTAGAAATAGTGTTGTAATTTCCTGTTGGTTGTGTAGTTGAGGTTGCACTTGTTAAACTTCCTGATATAACAATACCTGCATTAGTACTAGAAGTACTACTTATAGCAGCTGTTAAATCAATGGTACAGTTGTTTACTGTGTTAGAGTCAGCACCATTTGTAAGCTGTACTGTAAAATTATTAGTTGATGATTGTGGCACAAATACCAAATCATTAATGGTTACATGTTTTGCTCCATCAAGTAAAAACAAAGACCTACTACCTGTTAGAGTTGAAGAAGTTATTGTTTCTCCATTTCCATTAAACGTAATAGTGTTCGTGGCACTTGCTCCTAATACTGGGGTTAGCGTAATTTGTTCGTTAAAAGGTCCAGAACCTGTTAACACATTAAAAATTACTGGTGCAGAAATACCACAAGACAAAGCATTTACTGCATCTGCAAATGTTGCATAATTCCCTGATGCTCCGATAGTGTATGTACCTGCTAATTGTGCAGCACAAGCAGTAGTAAATGTATAAGGACCTGACCATCCGCTCAAACCGTTTCCAGCACAATCACTTCTCACATAAAAATCATAATCAGTTTGTGCGTTTAATCCTGTTAAATTATGAGGATTAGTAGTTGTTCCTACAATATTAGGTGTACCGGTTGGAGTAAATCCAGCAGTCCCCCATTCTATATCCCAAGTAGTAGCTGATCCATTTTCTGTCCATCCTAAATCAGCAGAAGTTGCAGCAAGGTTAGTAGCTGTTAATAAAGAAGGGTCAGGACAAGCAGGATTACCATCAATGGTAAAATCATCTATATATAATTCCCATTCATTTACTGATACTGCTTGAATGGCAATATAAATATTTTGTCCTTCATAAGCTGACAAATCATATTGATACATCGTCCATGAATCTGGTGCCGTTTGTAAAGATCCTGCTAAATTAATTGTGAAATCACCTGCATTAGTTCCTGTTGTAGAAATTAACACATTAAAATCTTCAAGAAATGTAGCACTTCTGCTTTTCGCATAAAAAGTTACTCTATCAGAAACTAAATCTGTAACCGCAATTTGTGGTGTTATTAAATAATCATCATGAGCAATATTAATGTCATAATCAATTCTTGCTACTTGAGTACCACTATTTGCAGAACCTGTACCAGGTGTCGTAAAATACCAAGTATTAGCATCTCCATTATTAATTACTGTCCATCCATTAGGGATACCCGTACCTTCAAAACTTTCGGTAAATTGTGCCATCCCTTGCCAACTTATTAGTAAGAGAAAAGCCATAAACATTGTAAACTTTTTCATAGATATAATTTTTAATTAATATACATTTTTTATCCGTGATGGAATTAATAGTCAAAATTAGATTAATATATGCACAAAAAATTCAACTTACAATTTTTCGTCATTACCATTTATTAACAAAGTGTTAAAAACTTCTATAAACAATGAAAAAAAATCTGTTAACATCACCTTTAGTTTTTATCCATAAAAAAAGCAGCTTCCATAGTGGAAGCTGCTTTTGAGGTTTACTTGTATTAAG
>CALCHN010000050.1 GCA_937901255.1 uncultured Flavobacteriales bacterium
TACTTTTTTCCAGCATGCTTGTACCGTTGTTGTAGATATGCTTGGCAATACGGTTCTCAGGTTTTTCGAACTTCCCGTTCGAACCTTCGTCTTCGAAAGCAGTGCTTTCTCTTCCATTGCATCGTAATCGAAAGATACGTTTTTCTTGTCAGATTTTACACTATCACACTTTTGAGGAAGTGCCTGTTGCTACGTTAACGGGAGGAAGTCCCCAAATTAAAAACATCATTTTGGTCTGGCAACATTGCTTTGATTTCCATAATATCAACAAAATCATTATAAATAGCTTCAACCCCTTCAAGTTTTTTTGCAAATTTTGATTTCACATAAACATCACCAACTCCTAAATACCTAATTCGTTTTGTTTGCAATTTTTCTTCACTTCCCTCAATAATTTTTTCTTTATACCAAGTAGAATTTGCATTTTTTTTAATTGCCTTTAAAGTCTCAAATATTGTTTTTTCTGAATGATAGAATTTTGCCGTAATAGTAAAATTCTCATTTTTATAAATATCGTTATAAAAATATACTAATTCGGAAATGAAATCATTTGTTTTATCATTTGATAATAATTTAAAGTCATACATTTCAATACCTTTAATAAGTTTTCTAGCTTTATCTAATGAATTGATTTCGTCTTCACTAGTCTTGCCTATCATACAATTATCTGTTAAGTTATCAGAAACATAATAGACATCATATATACCTATATAAATTAAATCATTAATATTATTATTTATATCATCAATCTTTTTAAGATTAAACTTATTACAGTACTCTTCAATTTTATTCTTTAAATCTTGAATTGAACGAAATTCAAAGATTATACTTAAAAGACTGGCTCTTAATTTTTTTCTTTGATGATTCATAATTAAGAGCGTAACTCCTACATGTTTTTCCATATTATTTATGTTTTTTCCAACCTTTATTTGGTCCTTTTTTCTTTTCGCTTTCCCTTCCAGATCTAGGTTTTGTGTGTTTATCACCTCTAGCCCCCTTACCTCTTTTCATCTCTTCAGTAGGTGTGCCATGTACTGCTTCTCTTTGCTTAGTCGAAATTTTACCTGGCTTAGATTTTGCTTCCAAAATCTCAATTTCCTGTGTCGGGATTGGGACAATTTGTTCTATAATTCCAACTTGAATTGGGATTAACTCCGAGAGATACTTAAGTCCAGTATATGCACCAACCAAAGGCAATAATACGTCATCAACAACCCCTATACCTGTAGCATCATCTGCAATTAAGACTAAGAATAATGTTGCTCCTTTTTGCGATCCCGAATGATCAACATCATAAACTGGAACTTGTGACCCCTCAACAACCTCATATTTTTCTTTAACCTCCGTAATTTTTCTATTATCAGTTAAAGTTGGTGCTCCTGCAAAAGTAGGTATAGATTCCACTTTCGTTTGATTTTGGTCTCCTTGGCTAATCGGCGTACTATATTTATATGACATCTTGCGGTCATAAACGTACCATTCGGGATGTCTCCAAATACCTTTTTGTTGTTTATATATGGCATTTTTAACATGCTTTTCATCAGTTAACGAATTTAGCCTTCTCTTTTCATCTGAACCATAAACATGTCCTATATATTTTTTTCCATCGGCAGAATAATAATGCTCAAGCCCCTCTAAATCAATACCATCAATAACTCTATTCTCGCTAAAAGCGTATGGTGAATTATAAGAGTATTTAGCTGCCAACGGGTCAACTGCAAAGAATCTACCAACCCTTGGGTCGTGCATTCTGTATTTAAAATTCACGCTATTAGCTTCTCCTTTTATCTCATTGTCCTTCTCTTGCCCTTGGAATCCGTAACGGTAATCACCATCTCCTCCTTGGCTGAGTGAACCACTGTTACAAACCATGTATGAAGTGTCTTCGTAATAATAGACTTTAAAACTCTTCATATATCCTGTACAACTGCTAGCTCCTCTAAGCTTAAAAATAATACTACTAACACAGAACATCGGACAATTTGTAACAAGACTGCCAGTATACAGTCCAGAAGATGTAATGGTCTTACTTGTTGATCCACCAGCTATCATCATATCTAATCGCATGGAATCCAAATTTCCGCTACAATCACCATAATCTATATCTATTTCATAGTAAAGAGTAACACCATGTGTCGAAAAACCACCTGCCGACGATCTACTGTAATTGGTCGATGTTGGAGTATGCTCTAATAAGAGGCTATCTCCAGATGCTGAAGCAGTACCTCCGAAAATTAACCAGCCCCCTGTACCACTAGTAAATTCATCGTAAATTATGTAAACTTTGGAGCTATCCTCAACTTCAATAGAATCAGTGCAAGCTGGTGGTATATAACCTCTATCATCCAACTCTACCCCAAACGGGCTGTAATCAGTAGTTCGCACAATTCCCACTTGATAGCCGTCTACAACAGAACCGCCAGAACTTAATGGGGTAATTTCATCGTTAATCACTGTCAATACATTG
>CALCHN010000051.1 GCA_937901255.1 uncultured Flavobacteriales bacterium
CTACAGTACATAACATCATGCAATAGGCATTAAAACGCCTATTGCAATTAACGTTGTAAAACATACCCAAAAAACTCTCGAACTTAAAAATAATTAATCTAAATTTTGAAAATAGTAACTTTTAAGTTACCTTTGTCTGGATGGAAAAAGTTAGGCAAGTAATACAATATAAAAATTATTTCGAGGAGTTTTTGCTTGCTCAACCGATAAAGATTCAAGACAAAATATTTAAGGTCATTGAAATAATCGAAACATATCAGCATGTGCCGAAAACATATTTGGCACCAATGAAAACCCACAAAGGACTATTTGAAGCCCGAATAAAATTGGGCTCGAATATTTGGAGAGTTTTTTGCTTCTTCGACAAAGGTAAGTTAGTTATACTCTTGAACGGATTTACAAAAAAGACGCAGAAAACACCGAAAAATGAAATCGACAAAGCTGTCCGACTAATGAAAGAGTATTACGAAGAAAAAAACAAAGGAAATGGAAACTAAAAGTTGGAAAGACATTAAAGATACCGTTTACGGAAAAAAAGGAACAGAACGCAGAGACGAACTCGACAGAGATTTTGAGTCTTTTAAAATCGGTTTGCTTTTACGAAATGCACGGGAGGAAAAAAACCTGACCCAAGAACAACTTGGCGAATTGATTGACAAAAAGCGGACTTATATTTCTCGTGTGGAAAATAATGGCAGTAATCTGACTTTAAAAACCTTATTTGACATAGTCGAAAAAGGACTTGGCGGAAAAGTCAAAATTTCAATCGAAGTCTAATATAAAGTACGTTTTACAACACCGTGTATAAAAAATTGCTAGTTTTAGCTGGCACAAAGTTGGTTGCTTGTTTGCTGGCTTCTGATTTTCCTTCGGAAAATCCTCGCCCACAAACACGCAACTTTCCATACACGAATACGTTACCTGCAAGCTAAAAAAAATGAACGTCCAACATTACAAGCCAAAAAATGAAACCTTGAGAAAGTATATTGATGCTTATTATTTTATGACAAAAGGGAAATCAAAATTGCCTTTACATTATATAACTTTTCCTTATAATTTATGCTTTGTTAGTACCACTCAAAACTCAGATGTAAAAATAGAAGAAGGACAAATTTTAGTAACACCTTCTGAGAAGGAAAAAGTTGTAACCGACTTGGTAGTACGATATACCAAACCTTTTAAAGTCACGTTTCAAGAACCTACCAATGAAATAACACTTAAGTTTAAACCTCTTGGACTCAATTATTTTATTACAAACCTTTCAGATTACTTTATTAGTGGATTTTGTATGGATTTTCAACCATTCGATGATTTGAATACGAAAATGCAATCCATCTTTGATATAGAGAATAGAGATGAACAAATAGAGAATCTTGAGAATTATTGGCTATCCAAACTTAAAAATATTGAAACTGATAGAATAGAAAACATCGTTGCGGATTTGGAGAGCGAACATAGTATTGCTGACATTTCAAAAAAGCACCAAATATCAAGACAATATCTAAATAGAATTTTTTTTAATACTGTCGGCAAAACGCCTTCTGAATATCGTAAAGTTCACAAGTTTAGAAATGCATTATTAGATTTTCAGAAGGTAAACAACTTAACAGAACTTTCGTATAAAAGTCTTTTTTACGACCAATCACATTTTATAAAGGAGTTCAAATCACTTACCAATATCAATCCAAGTTTGTTTTTCAAGAGTATAGATTCAAGTGAAGAAGTAGTATGGTTATCCATATAATTCGGTTTCCATTTATACAATTTTTTTACTCTGAATATATTTTACTTTGTGGCAATATTTTGAGTATTCTTTGTTATGAATAAGTTTTTATGTTTGATATTTCTATTAGGCATTCCGATTAATGCCTATCCTCAAAAGATACAACTTGAGGCAATTGAGCCTTTCATTAACCAACTAATGAAAGATTTTGAAGTAACTGGTCTTTCAATTGGTATCGTAAGAAACGATTCTGTTATTTACTCAAAAGGATTTGGCACGAGAAAGGTCAATGAAAACTTACCTATTGATGAAAACACCATCTTTGGCATAGGCTCAATTTCAAAATCTTTTACCGCTTTAACTCTTGGAATACTGGTAGATGAAGGAAAAATAGACTGGGATGATAAGGTAAAAGACTATCTACCCTATTTTGAGTTGTATGATTCCTACGTTTCGGAAAATTTTACTATTAGAGATTTACTTACTCATAGGAGCGGGCTTAAAGAAATTAGTGGAGGAACACTTTGGTATCATTCAGATTTGTCGAGAAAAGATATTATCAAAAAATTAAAATATTTAGAACCAGCATCAGGTTTTCGGGAAAAACCAGCGTATCAAAATGTGATGTATCTCGTTGCGGGAGAAATAGTAGGCGTGGTTGCAAGAACAAGTTGGGATGATTTTCTAAAAAATAGGATATTCGATAAACTTGAAATGAGAAATAGCACCTCAATTTCTTCGGTCAGAGAAAGCAATGAAAATTTGGCGTTTCCGCACGTTTGGAATGAAGTTTACAAGAAAATGCTAGTTACTCAAGAAAAAGGAGATAATCTTGCACCTGCTGGTTTTATTTACTCGTCAGCAAATGATATGAACAAGTATATGAAAATGTTGCTTAATGATGGTGTTTTTAAACAAGATACTATAATAAGCAAATCAACCCTCGCAGAAATTTTCAAACCCCAAATAATCTATCCTATTGAAGGCTCACCTTTTGGTAATGAATTCTCTTCATACGGTTTTGGTTGGTGGGTTACACCGAGAAATAATGATAAACTAATCGAACATAATGGTGGCATTGATGGAATGGCTGCAAAGCTTTTTATGATAAAAAATCTAAACATAGGTGTAATCATATTAACCAATATTTCAAAAGAGCCAGCTTCCTTTTTGCTAAAAGCTAAATTACTTGAACAGATATTTGAGGATAAATCCCTTGACTTTTATGAGACTGTTAAAGAGTATAGAGATAGAAGGGTAAATGGAGAACCTAAAATCAAAACAAGAGTCAATAACACATCGCCATCGCTTGGGTTAAATGGTTATACGGGAGTATACACAGATAAAATGTATGGAGACATTAATATAGAACTGTTGAACCAAAAAGAGCTAGAGATTTCTTTTTCACGCTCTTCTATATTTAGAGGAAAGTTAGAACATTGGCATTTTGATACATTCAAAATTGATTGGTACGACATAAGAGTGCCTGATGGATATTTAACATTTAATTTCAATTCAGACAGAAAAATATTAGGA